>JAFGHH010000479.1 GCA_016930215.1 Deltaproteobacteria bacterium | reverse complement strand
CGCCGACACCACCCAAGCCGACGCCGCCGACACCGACCGCGCCCGAGCCCGAGTTGGAGCGGGAACCGCAGGCCGCACCGGCGCCTCCCGAGCCGGGCGAGCATCTGCCGTCGTTGGAGGACCTCGAGGCGGCGCTGGAGGAGGCGGCGGCGCCCGCGGCGCCGGACGCGAACGGCTTCGACATCTCGGTGGACCAGGCGCCTCGGCGGCCCGAGACGCCCTCCGCGGCCGGAACGGAGTCTGGGTCGGCCGCGGAGTCCCCGCGACCTGCGGGGACCGGCGCCATCCCGATGACGTACGAGGAGGCGCTGCGCCAGGCGCTGGCCGAGGAGCAGGCGCCGGACGACGCCTACGACGGCGTCTGGGTGCCGACGGAATCGGTGGCGTCGGACAGCGAGCAGGAGATCATCGAGCGGTTGACGCAGGCGCACGAGCCGGCGGAATCGTCGTGTCCCGACATGCGATTCGCGGCCGAGGGTCGGCTGGACGCGCCCGACGGGAAGCGGAAGGGCGGTCTGCTGCGCCGGCTGTTCGGGCGAAAGAAGGAGTAGCGAGGAAGCCGCCGTCCGGGGAACCCGCGGAGCGTCTTCCCCGCCTCCGGACCACGCGCTACGATGTCCGCCATGCGCGACACGCCCTCCCCTCGCCGTCTGTCTTGGCTCGCCTGCTGCGGTCTGCTCGCGGCGTGCGGCGACGAGCCGGCGCGGCCGGACGCCGAGGCGTCCGAGGCGACCGACGTCGAGCCGGACGGCCGGGATGCGGAGCCGGAGGACGCGGGGGCGGCGGAGGATGCGGAGGCGTGGGACGACGGCGGGCCGGATGTTCCGCCGCTGCCCGAGCTGACCTGCCGGTCGGGGTTCGTCGACCAGGACCTCGGCGAGCCGGAGACGGTGGTGCTCGCCCCGGTTCGAAGCGCCGGGGCCGCGGCGGATTCCGCCCCGCTGCGGCTGCGCGGCGGCCCGCGGGAGTCGGCGGGGGCGGACGACACGGCGGCCCTGCGCGACGACCTCGCGCGCGGCCCGACGGCGGCGGTGGTGCGCGTTGCTCCGTGGGCGCGCGGCGGATTCTCCGCGCGACTGCGCACCGTCGGCCTGTCCGGCCGGGCGCTCGGACGCGGGCACCACCTGGTCCTGCTCTCCGACGCCGCGGACCTCCGCGTGCTGCGGGCGCTGTCGGGCCTGGAGGGCCTGCTGCGGCTGCGGCCGGAGGACAAGCTGGGGCTCGGGCCGACGACCGGAGCCGCGGGGAGCGTGCCGTTCGCGGCGACGGTGGTGCGGCTGCTGCCCGACGGGCGCGAGACGACGGAGCGCCGCACGGGACTGACGGCGGCGACGGCACGGCGGCTGGCGGCGGACCCCGCGGTGCTCGGGGTGTACGCGGAGACGCCGCCGCGGCCGGCGATCCACCGGATCCGGGCGCGGACAGGGGTCGACGTGGTGCAGGGGGCGGACCTCGCGGCGACGCCCGCGCGCTACGACGGCACGATCGGCCGCGGCGTGGTGGTCGCGGTGGTCGACACCGGCACCGACGCGACCCACCCGGACTTCCTGCCGCTCGACGGGGAGGGTCCGAGCCGGGTGGTGGGCGACGAACCGCTCCCCGGCGAGGCGCACGGCACGACGGTGGCATCGATCGTGGCCGGCGCGGGGCACGCGAGCGCCGGGGCGCGGGCGCGGGAGTTCGTGGGCACGCCGTACCAGTGGCGCGGGATGGCGCCGGGGGTCGAGCGGATCGTCTCGATGCGTTACGGCGACCCGCGGTGGTGGTTCCGCGCGTTCCTGGACGAGGGGGCGCTGGTGTCGAACCACTCGTACACCCAGTCCCGCGGCGACTACGACCACGACGTCGGGCTGTGCGACGCGGCGATCCGCGACGGCCCGCGGACGCTGACGCGGAGCGGTCCGCCGCGCGTGGTGGTGTTCGCCACGGCGAACAACGGGCTGGGCTCGGGCCTCGGCGACATCGGGGTGCACCTGCGCGGCTACTACAGCATCCTCGCCCCCGGCAAGAACCCGATCTGCGTCGGCGGCTCGAACGTCAACGACGACTCCCACGCCGTCGGCGCGTCCAAGGGCCCGACGCTCGACGGGAGGCTCAAGCCCGACGTCGTCGCCGGCGGCTACGCCGACCAGCGGCCGCCGGACGGCGTGCCGTTCGCGGTCGACGAGTTGCGGCTGCGGGCCCGCGACGGGTCGGGCGCGGCGGACCTGGTCTGGTCGTTCGACGGCGGAGAGCTCGAAGGGTGGACCGTCGAGACGCCTCCGCCCGACCTGGCGCTGGTCGACGGGACGATCGCCGGCACGTCGCTCGGCCAGACGCAGCTCCTGCTCGACGCCTCCGCCTCGCCGCTCGACCCGGCGCTCTACGACCGCGTGGAGCTGCGGATGCGGATCAGCGCCGGGCCGGCGGAGGGAACGACCTGCTGGCCGCGGTTCTGGGTCGTGGCGTGGGACCGCACGGACGACGAGGCGCTGGACTCGTTCCGCTACCCGCCGTTCGACGAAGGGCTGCGGGGCCGCGACGAGCTGCAGACCCACGGGCTCGACGTGGGCGCCGACGGGGAGTGGAGCGGCGAGCTGCGCCGGCTGATGGTCTGGCCCGTGGTCTACGACGACCGGGTGGTCGCGGCGATGCCCGGCGGCGGCTACGAGGGCTCGGGAGGCACGTCGCTGGCCGCGCCGGTGGCGACCGGGGTCGTGGCGCTGCTGATGGAGCGGCTGGCGGAACGGCATGGGATCGACCTCGTGAACGCTCCGCTCCGGCCCTCGACGTTCAAGGCGCTGCTGGTGCAGACGGCGGAGGATCTGGTGCACGAGACGCCGTCGGGGCGCGACCTGCCGAACCCCGACACCGGCGTGCCGACCCCGTGCTTCGTCGGGCCGGACTTCGCCACCGGCTACGGACGAGTCGATGCCGAGCGGGCGGTGCGGCTGGTCGATGCCCACGGGCCGGCGCGTCGGCGCTGGGTCGAGGGGGCGTTGGAGGACGGGCAGGCGCATCGCTACCGGGTGCCGGTGCGCGCCGGGCTGGGCGGGGCGCTGCGCGTCACGCTGGCCTGGGACGACGCGGCGGGCTCGGCGCTGCTCGACGTCACCGAGCCGCAGCTCGTCGACGATTTGGACCTCGTGGTCGTCGGCCCGGACGGCGTCGCGCACTCCCCGTGGGTGCTCGAGCCGCTGCCGTGGGGCGACGAGTCGCTGGCCACGGGGCTGGATCCGATCGCGCCGGGGGACGTCGTCCCGGCGACCCGCTGCAGCGGCCCGGAGTACTGGACGCCCGCGACGGCGGCGTGCGAGGACCACCGCAACAACGTGGAGCAGGTGTTGCTCGATGCGCCGGAGGAGGGGTGGTACGAGGTGTGGGTCGGGGGCGCGGACGTGCCGGAGGGGCCGCAGCCGTACAGCCTGGTGCTGACCCAGGAGTGCGACCCGGCGGGGTGACCCGCGCGGGCGGTCCGTCTGTCGGGCGGCCCGTCCGGCAGGCGCCGCGGACGGCGGGGGAGGAGGGAGTCGGCCCTTCCTACTCCGCCGGGTGGAAGGTGCAGTAGGACGGGAAGCCGGCAGGCAGCGCGGTCGCGTACGGGTCGGGCGTCGTCCCCTTGGGGTGGTCCTGGAAGAACTGCAGGAACTCCGGACCCGACAGGTCGGGCGGCAACTCGTGCCCGAGGCCGTGGTCGCAGCCGAGGACGTTGTGGCCGTTGGCCGTCCACCAATCGATCGAAGCCAGGGCGTGCATGTTGAAGTCCACGGTCAGCAGCCCGGGCATCGCCTCGTAGGTGTCGTCCGTCCCGCCCCAGACCAGCAGCATCGCGGTCTTGTTGTCGACCGCCGAGTAGGGGGGCCAGGTCGTGCAGAGCGAGCCGAAGCACAGCGCCTGGTCGGGATCGGCGAAGGTGGTGCCCGAGTAGGACGCGGCGGCGGCGAAGACGTCGGGGCGGGCGTCGGTGAGGAAGTTGGTCATGATCCCGCCGGCGCTGAAGCCCATCACGTAGATCCGGTCCTCGTCGATGTCGTAGGCCTCCCCGAGACATTCCAGCAGGGCATCGAACAGGTCGAGGTCGAGATTCTGCTCGGCGTTCCACAGCAGGAGGTCGTACTCGAAGCCCATCGGCGACGAGGTCAGGCTGAGCGGGACGGAGTCGGGGGCGACGGCGATGAAGGGGAAGTCGGCGTCGTCGACGAGCGACTCGACCAGGTCGAGCACCTGCGACGGCTCGTTGTCGGTGCCGTGGTAGAGGAAGACGACGGGCCACGGTCCGGTTCCGGTCTCCACGGCGTCGGGCAGCCGGATGGTGAACGCCCGGTCCAGCTCGTCGACCACGAAGCCGGTGTTGTCGCCCTCGTGCAGGACGTAGCCGTGGGACGGGCAGGCGCCGGGGCCGTCCGGTGGGACGTCCTCGACGTCGGGCGCGGCGTCCGCCTCGGCGCCCGCCTCCGCGTCCGCTTCGGCGGGCACGTCCGCGTCGGCGCCGGTATCCATCGGAACGTCCTGGTCGTCGTCGTCGTCGCCGCAGGCCGTGGCGGTCGCGGCCGCCGCGAGGGCGGCGAGAAGAAGCCGGCGATTCATCCTGGTACTCCTTGGCCGACCGGGACCGAACCGCGGGCTTGAGCCCGCGGGGGCCGGCCGCGCCCGGAAGGGCGCGGCTCGGTTCCGTGCTGCGGCCTGCATGGCTGGTGGGTCCGGAACATGAGACGCGGTGCTAGATCAGCTGGCCGTCGGCCTCGGGGGGATCCAGCGTCGGGGGCGGCGTCATGCCGTCGACGTCGAAGGAGAAGCCGAGGGTCAGGGCAAGGATGTGCGAGATCGTCTCGTACTCGCCGTTGGCCAGGCCGTTGTCGAACACCGCCGCCGTGGTGCCGACGTCGTTGTCCTTGGTGTTGCCCCAGAGGGCGAGCATATAGCCGAGGTCGACCTTGAACAGCTCGGGGGCACGGTAGCCGAGGCCGAAGGTGACGAGGTGCCGATTGCCGTCGGGGAGCATGCCGTCGTAGTACTCCGGGTTGGTCGGGTCGGTGACGTAGCCGTAGCCCATGCGGACCGCGAGGTCGCGGATCGGGCGGTACTCGACGCCGAAGGCGAGCTGCACGCCGGTGTTCCACTTTTTGGGGTAGATCGCGGCCGCGTTGAGGTCGCCACCGCAGTTATTCGGCGGGTCGGAGGACTCGCAGTCGAAGTGGACCTGGAGCTGGTCGTAGCTCTGCCAGAGGGTGACGTAGGCGTCGAAGGCGAAGGTGAACTTGGGGACGCCGTGGAAGGCGATGCCGAAGTTCATGTTCCACGGCAGCTCGATCGAGGTGCTGCCGGGCGTGGACTCCGGCAGCATGCCCAGGGCGCGCATCATCGTGCCCCAGGTCGACTCCGGGGCGCTGAACTTCGCCGTGCCCTCGAAGTCCATCGTGACGTTGCTGCGAACCGATGCGCCGAAGGAGATCCAGTCCTTGACGGCGGCGAACAGGGAGAAGTTGAACCCGCCGCCGTGGGCGTCGCCCTCCATCTGCATGTCCGCCACCGGCTCGGGCTCGGCCGGATCGAAGTACAGCGCGCTGGCGTCCAGCTTGCTGTTGATGACGGCCTTGCCGTAGACGTAGTAGGCGCCTACCGCGACGGAGAAGGCGTAGTTGTCGTCCATCCCCACCAGCTCGGCGACGTCGAAGGCGAACACCGGCTGGACGAAGTGCGTCTCGATGTAGGTCTGGTAGGCGGTGAAGCGGCCGTCCCAGTCGTCCGGCCAGTAGGTGCCGAGGCCGAAGGGGTTGTTGTAGCCGATGCCGACGTGCAGCCACGACACCGTCTCGGCCGTGAAGTAGATGTGAGCCGGGTAGAACAGGTGGAACTCGGTCTCGGCCCCGCGGCAGGTGTTCCCCGCCGTGGAGCAGTAGTCGCCGCCCGGAGTGTAGGTGATCCCCGGGAAGATGAGGGAGTCCCCGAGCGCGAGTTGGAAGCCGTCCAGCTCGGTGATCGCCGACGGGTTGTAGAACATCGAGGAGGCGTCGTCCCAGAGGGCGGTACGGGCGTCGGCCATGCCGGTGGCCGCCGAGCCGTGCTCGTAGATCATGAAGCCGCCGGCGTGGGCCGGGCCCGACGCCGCGAGCACTGTCAGAGCCGCCGCGCCCAGGATGGGTAGGCTACGCATGGGCGATATCCGCTACTCGGCCCGGAACGGCACGAAGAAGCAGTACCCGGCCGGCGTTGCCGCCGGAAACGTCAGGAAGGTGTACCCGGTCAGCTCGGCCGTGATGTTGGTCAGGCCTCCGAGCGGCGAGTGGAGCACCCACATGCCGCTCGCGGACGTGGCCGGCGGCGTCATCAGCGCCGAAAGGTCGGCCGCCGGATAGTCGACCGCGATCGGCGCGCCCGCGCCGGCGCGGACTACCGTGGCGCCCGCCAGCGGCGCGTCGGTGTCGTCGAGCACCAGGCCCATCACCATGCCGTCGGTGTCCGGAGTGATGCCGGTCAGCCCCTCCAGCACGTCGACCACCGCGTTCGGCAGGCCGAACACGAAGCGATCCTCGAGGTCCACCTTCTCGGCGTCGCTCCCCCAACTCCCCACGCCGCTCAGCGTCGGGAAGAAGGTGCCGCCCACGCCGTCCGGCGTCGCGTCGTCGCTCAGGACGACCAGGCCCATCGCCACGTCCTTCACGTTCAGGCACTCGAACAGGAACGTCCCGTCCGTCTCGACCGTCGTCGTCGCCAGCGGCGTCGCCGTGCCGGTCAGCGCGTCGAGCGGTGCGACGGCGGCGAGGAACAGGCCGCTCACATCGGCGGTACCCACCGGCCGCACCGTCCCCGACACGTTGATGTAGATGTGCGTCGCGTCGTCCGCAGGGCACTCGACCGGACCGTCGGTCGGCGTGTCGATCGGCACGTCCTCGGCGTCCGCGTCGGCGTCCGCGTCCGCGTCCGCGTCGGCGTCCGCATCCGCATCGCCGTCCGCGTCGGCGTCGGCGCCGGTGTCGGTCGGAACGTCCTGGTCGTCGTCGTCGTCGCCGCAGGCCAGCGGCACGGCAAACAGCAGGCAAAGCAACATCGTCTTCCACAGGTTCATCTCGTTCTCCTCTCGGGTTCTTCCCGCTCCAAGGGTCGCGAAGCGTCCGAAAATCCACGCCTCGCCGGCCGGGCGCTCGAGGTCCCCCCTCGGCTGGCCACGGCTTGCGCGGTTTTATAGTCAGCCGGGGCCGACTTGGCAAGAACTAAGTGTGGGGCCGTGACCTACACCGACGGCGGCCAACCACCGCGGCCAGCAGCAGCACGAGCCAGGCCGCCTTGGGTGCGCTCCCGCCCGCAACCGCGCAGCCGCATCCGTCATCGACGTAGACGAGGATCGGCCCTCCGTCGCCGGAGCCGTCCAGGTCCGCATCCGGGTTCGCGTCCGGACGGACGTCGGGGTCGGCGTCCGCATCGGCGTCCGCATCGGCGTCGGCATCGGCATCGGCATCCGCATCCGCATCGGCATCCGCATCGGCGTCCGCGGCTGTCGAGGGCGACACGCGCAGGGCGTCGAAGGAGAGCCGGACGTGGTCACCGATGGCCTCACCGGTGTTGTCGTTCAGCCGGACCCACTGGTCGCCGCCGGCGGCGAAATCGAACGTGCCGACCGGGTTCCAGCCGTCGACGGCGTTCTGGTCGATCCGCACGGCCTCGGTCGTTCCCGCATGGACCACCTCGTACGACGCCTGGGTGGACTGGCTGAACGCGGCGGCGGTGTAGACCTCGAGGGTGTACCGGCCGGCGGCGACGAAGGCGAGGTTCCAGCGGCCCCAGTTGTCCGGGGTTGCCGTCGCGGTGGCCTCGGTCCAGATCAGGCCGCCGTCGTAGCCGTCGGTCTCGAAGTGCCAGTACGTCGGCGTGCCGCCGCGCTCGAAGCACGGCCCGCGTTCGTCCAGGACGGCGCCCTCGGGCGGGATCGGGTCGCAGGTCGGCAGCGGTTCGCCGTCGTTGTGGGAGACGAGGTCCATGCCGCGGACGAGGTCCTCGTAGCCGTCGAACGGCTCGGGGACGCAGGCGTGTCCGCCGTAGGGTCCCTCGGTGGGGGTGCCGCCGAGGGAGTCCTGGTACAGGGCGAAGTGCAGATGCGGGCCGAAGTCGGGGCAGGAGAGGGTTCCGGTGCACGAGTCGCCGAACTCGCCGAGCGGCGTGCCTTGGGCGACGGGGTCGCCGACGGAGACATCGACGGCGTTGAGGTGGGCGTACAGCGAGACGTAGGTGTGTCCGTCGCCGGCGCCCTCGTGGCGGACGACGACGATCTGGCCGTAATGCGACCAGCCGCCGACGGCCCAGCCCGCGGCGGTGACGGTTCCCGCGGCGACGGCGAGCACCGGCCGGCCGAGGCCCGACGAGGGGTGGGCGGGGAGGATGAAGTCGAGGGCGTAGTAGTCGTTGGCCCGCCATTCCTCGTCGGTATTGCGGTGCAGCGTGGATCCGCCGGTGGGCGAGTACCCGGCATCGATGTGCACCGACTCGCCGGCGGTGAACGGCAGCCGGATGTCGAATCCCGCCGGCAGGGAGACGGCGCCGGCGATCGGCGCGGTCAGCGCGGCGGCGTGCGGCGCGGCGAGCAGCAGACCGGCGACGAGCCAGCCGCCGGCGCGCGGCGCGCGGAGGGCCCGGTCGTCCATCGAGTGTCGGTGGTTCATCTCGCCTCCTCGTCAGTATCCGGCGAAGGGCCGGACCTGCTTGACGATCAGGGCACGGTCCGCGGCGTCGAGCTTGAACTCCAGGTCGAGGGCCAGGAGGCTCGGGTGGAGCCCGTACAGCGGGGCGAAGTGGGTCTGCACGCGGGCGGCCGCCTGGTACAACGCCTGGATCTCCGCGTCGGTCATGATCGGGCTGCCCGGCGAGAGGCTGGACCACGACAGGCGCACGACCTGGACCCGGCCCGGCGTGTCGCTGGGCACGATCGAGAATATTTCCGGGATCGCGCCCCCCTCCGGGTTGGTGACCGAGACCTCGCCGAGCTGCGCGTTGGCGTACATCCCGACGACCATCCGGTCGGCGATGTTCTGGGTGATCAGCACGCCGTTGGCCGCCTCCTCGCCGAAGGCCCGGTGGACCGCCACGCCGACGTACACCGTGTCGTGCTCGATGGCCCACCACGACCGCTCCTCGAAGGCGGCCCAGTTCCAGACCGAAGCCCAGACCTTGCGGACCTCCTGGGAGGCGAGGTCGAGGACGCCGGTGCCGTAGGCGGAGCACGAGTCGTACAGCCCGGCGCCGGTGAAGTCCTCGAGGTCCTCGGAGTTGGTGGAGGAGCGGAGGCGGACCTTCCGGCTGCCGACCAGCTCGACGACGCGGGCGTCGAGCTGCGCGGCGCGGGCCGGGTCGAGGGTGGCGTGGCGGATCAGGTGGCGCAGCCCGTCGAGGAGCGCCTCGCGCAGCTCGGAGCGGGTCCGGAACGACTCGAGGACGAGCAGGGCGCGCGCGTAGTCGGCGAACGACCCGGCGAAGCCCGCGCAGACGTCCCGGGCCTCGGCGCACAGCGCGGCGTCCCGGCCCTCGGTCGTGCAGTCGGCCTGGGCGGCGTCGCAGGCGGCCGGCGTGACGAGGGACGCGCGCATGAACCCGTCGTACCAGGAGAACGGCACGGCGAAGCCGTCCGGCGTCGTGTCGCCCAGGACGCCCCGCAGCTCGGCGAGGTTGGCGGCCTTGACGCCCACCGAGACCGAGTCGGCGAAGCCGAGGTCGGCGAACGAGCGCAGCCCGGTCGGCGTCAGGTCGGCCTCCAGGGTCACCGGCTCCGGGTGGCGGGCGTCCCAGAACGCCTGGGCCTCCTCGAGCGTCGCCGGCTCGAGGACGAAGTCGCCGTCGGCGACGACGAAGTGGACGATCCCGCCGAGGTTGTCGCGGACGCGCGGGTCGGCAGCGGCATCGAGCCACGCGATGTTCGGGGTGCCGCGGGCGATGGCGGAGAGGTTCACGTGGGCCAGCGGCGTCTGGAACTGCTCGGTGATGGTGCCCCCCACGATCGGCAGGTCGTTCGGCAGCCCGGTCAGGACGAGGACGTCGGTGTACGATACCACGACGCGCTCCAGCTCCTCGGGCGACAGCCGGCGCAGCGTCCCGTACGCCTCCCCCTCGTTCAGGATCTGCAGCGAGGTGGTGCCCCACAGCTCGGCCTGCCGGATCCAGCCTTCCCCGCGCCGCGCGAACAGGCCGCGATGCTCGAGCAGCTCGCGTTCGCGGTCGGAGCCGGCGGGGAGGTACAGCACGCGCTGCGGCCCGCCGCCGACCAGCGGCGCGAAATCGACCCGCTCCTCGATCCACTGGACCGCGTCGCGCGCCTGGGCCGGGGTCAGGTCGTCGGACGGGAAGAAGGTCACGGCGATCGGCGCGGCGACCTCCGCGCCCAGCGACTCGCTCGCCGCCGTCACCCGCTCGTACAGCGCCAGCGTCCCGGCCATCGCCGTGCGGTCCTCACCCGCGTACGTCGTCGCCCAGAACTCGGACGTCGTCTGCGACACGTGCAGCACCCTGCGGGCGAAGTCGTAGTGCAGCGGGTGCCGGCGGGTGTTCTGGAAGTAGACGATCGGCACGTCGGTCGCGGCACCGGCGATGTAGAACTTCACCAGCAGCGTCGGCCCCAGCTCGGTATCCGACGGATAGGCCATCGCGCGGAAGCTCTCCAGGCCGTCGGCCCCGAATCCGGTCGTGTAGTCGTCGTTGGCGACGCGCTCCTCCAGCGCCGGCAGCTCGAGCGCCAGCATCCGCACGCCATCGACGGCGAGCAGCTCGTCCAGCGCGAACGACCGCACGGCGAAGCGGAAGCCGCGGGCCTTGACCGTGACCTCCAGGCGGCCCGAGGCGGACTCGACGAGCAGCGCGCGCTCCTCGCAGGTGAACCCGGGGGCGCCGCCGGGGCACGTCACCTGGTGGACCGTGTCGTCCTCGCGGGCGACGACGAACACCAGCGGCACCGCGGCCCCGGGGCCGGAGACCTCGATCCGCAACGGACCGCTCGGACCCGACGACGGGCAGCCGGCCAGCAGCACCGCGACCAGCACGCCGCCGACGCGCCCCGCCCGCATCCCCCGCCTCACGCGCCGCACGTGCTGTCGCCCGGACAGACCGCGAAGGTGTCGACCAGCTCGTCCCACGTGCCGTCCGAGCGGACCTGGACGCAGACCGCAGGAACGGTGCGGTCGCAGGTGCATCCGTCCTCGAGCATCGTGCCGGTCGCGTCCGACACCTGCAGGCAGTCCATCGGATGGCAGGCGCGCCAGCCGAAGCCGATGCTCGAGTGGTACGCGAGGTAGCGCCGGCCGCCGAACGCGAACTCCAGCGAGTCGTTGTGGTGGTTGCCGCCCCAGTCGTAGGCCGTGTCACCGAGCGGCGACACGACACCATCGACCCACACCTGGCCGACGCGGGTCTCGAGCACCGGGCCCATGAAGTCCTCGCAGCGGACGGGGGTGGCCTGCACGTAGACGACCGCGTCCACGCCGTCGTACGAGAACGAGCAGATCCAATCGGCGTCGGGCCACTCGGTCGTGATTTCGCCCGGCTCGGTGCACGGCAGGCGGTCGTCGTCCGGGTAGCGGATGTCGAAGCCCCACTCGTTCGGAATCGGCTCGCCGCCGTCCGCATCGGCATCGACATCGTCGTCACCGCAGGCGGCGGCGAAGCAGGGTGTCAGCACCGCGAGCAGCAGTCGAGCGGTCCATCGCATTGCCATCGTCCGACCCTCCGGCGGCAGGATACGACGCGGGCCGGGGACGGGCAACCGGGCGGCGGCACCGGGCGGCGGCCGCGCACGGTCCGGCGGCCGGTTGACGAGACTGGCGCGGTGGAGCAGGCTTCGGATCGCCGAAGCCGGCAAGGAGGGAGACACGATGCACTTCACACGATGGGCCCTTCTGCTGCCGTTCGTTGCGGCGGTCGCCGCCTGCAGCGACCCCGCCGACGACTCGGAGGTGCCCACGGACACCGGAGCCGAGGACGTGGGCGAGGTCGGCGCCGATGCCGATGCCGATGCCGATGCCGATGCCGAGGTCGACGCCGATGCCGATGCCGACGCCGACGCCGATGCCGATGCCGATGCCGATGCCGAGGCGGAGACCGAGGCGGAGATCGACACGACCGACGCGGCGGAGGTCGAGGACGACGCCGGGGACGAGGGGACCACGGAGTGCGCGCCGGGATGCCACCCGAGCTGGATCGGCGACGGGGAGTGCGACGCCGTCTGCAACGTCGCCGCCTGCTCCTTCGACGGCGGCGACTGCGCCCCCTGCGCGTCGGGATGCGACCGGGACATGGTGGGCGACGGCGTCTGCCAGAAGGCCTGCAACGTCCTGGAGTGCGACTACGACTCGTACGACTGCCCGGACCCCGACTGCTCCCCCGGATGCACCGAGGACATGATCGGCAACGGCACCTGCGACGCGGCGTGTCAGACCTCGGACTGCTACTGGGACGGCGGGGAATGCCCGCCGGTGGACTGCGCGCCGGGGTGCACGTCGGACATCTGGGGCGACGGCACCTGCGACGACCCGTGCAACAACGCCGACTGCTACTGGGACTACTGG
>JAFGHH010000478.1 GCA_016930215.1 Deltaproteobacteria bacterium | reverse complement strand
GGCGCGCTCCGGACGCCGACCGCTCCCCGATGGCCGCGGACGATGCCGAGAACCGCGGCGAGCCCGAGGCCGCGGCCGGCGAATTTGGTGCTGAAGAACGGCTCGAAAACCCGCTCCTGCACCTCCGGCGGCATCCCCGGGCCGTCGTCGACGACCTCGAGGCGTACGTAGCGTCCGGGCGCGACCTCGTCGTCGTGGCGGAGCTCGGCCAACCCGGCGTCGTCGAGCTCGTCGGTGGCGGTCGAGACGCGAATCGTGCCGGGCCGGTCGCCGAGCGCCTCGGCGGCGTTGAGCACCAGGTTCATCACCACCTGTCGCAGCTGCGTCGCGTCGGCCTCCACCGCCGGGACGTCCGTCGGCGCCTCGACCCGGATCGCGACCGTGCGGGGAATCGAGGCGCGCAGGAGCGGGACGGTTTCCCGCACCAGCTCGGCCAGGTCGAGGGGCCGGACGACGAACTGCCCGCGCCCGGAGTAGGCGAGCAGTTGTCGCGTCAGCTCCGCGGCGCGACACGCGGTCAGCTCGATCTGCGCCAGCCGCTCGCCGAGCGGGCCGTCGGTCGGGCCCTCGGCGCGCGCCAGCGCGGCCTGGCCCAGGATCCCGGTCAGCAGGTTGTTGAAGTCGTGCGCCACGCCGCCCGCCAGCACGCCGAGGCTCTCGAGCTTCTGCGTCCGCTGCATCCGCTCCTCGAGCCGCCGACGCTCTTCCGCCGCCCGCCGCCGCTCGGTCACGTCGCGCAGGATCCCCAGCACGTAGCGCACGCCGTGGACCTCGTAGGTCGACAGGCTTCCGTCGACCCACACCGACGTCCCGTCGGGCCGGTGCAGCTCCGTGTCGTGCATCGCGGCGTGGCCCTCGCGGAGCAGCGTGGCCATCGCCTGTCGGTGGCGCGGAACGTTCGTCTGCGGCACGGGGAACAGGAACGACCGTCCGACGATCCGGTCCGGCGGCACGCCGAGCATCCGCTCGAGCTCCGCATTGGCCGCCTCGATGATGCCGTCCTCGGCCCGCACCAGCAGGATCCCGTCGTGCGCGCTCTCCATCAGGCGCCGGTAGCCCTCCTCCGAGTCCCGGACCTCGTCCAGCGCGCGTCGCAGCTCCCGCGTCCGCTCCTCGACCCGCTGCTCCAGCGACTCGTTGACCGCGCGCAGCTCGTGCTCCAGCCGGCGCCGCTCGGCCAGCTCCTGTTCCAGCGAGCGGTTGAGCGCGGCCTGGCGTCGGCCGGCGCGGCGCAGGAAGTACAGAGCCGTGGCGGAGCCGAACACGACGCAGCCGAACAGCACCGACAGCGCCACGCCGAGCCAGAAGTAGCGGTCCAGCATCGCCAGCCACCGGCCGGCGGAGATGTCGATGCCGAGCAGGGCGAGCGGGCGTTGCGAGTCGCAAGCGACGACCGGAGCGAATCCGGTGACCCAGGTGCCCCAGCGGTCGGTCATCGGCCCTTCGACGAACGGCCGGCCCGCGGCGCAAGCCTCCCGCAGCGCCGGCGTCGCCTCGGGGTAGTCGTCTCCGGGTGCCGAGTAGTCGACGGAATCGGGCGGCTCGGCGTCCGCCAGGAACACCACCCGCCCTTCGTGGAGACCGAGCAGGTACGCGAACCGGACGTCGGGGTTGGCGTCGAGCATCCGACGCAGCCGGTCGCGCAGCGTCCGGAACGCCTCCGTCCGCTCATCCTCCCGCGCGCCGGTCAGCGCGGCTACGGTCGAGGCGTCGAGCGAGGCGGCGGCGGTCCGGGCCAGCCGCAGCAGTTGCTCCCGCTCGAGGTCCTCCCCCAGGCTCGTCGTCCACCGCGTGAGCCCCCAACCGACGACGACGAGGCCGGCGAACAGCCCCAGGCCGGCCGCCAGGATCGGGACGTGCAGTCGTCGGAGGCCCTGCGGTCGGCGATTGCCCATCGGGAGGTCCGCACGGCGCGAGGCCGAACCGCGGTCGCGGCTCGGTCAGCCGCCGCAGCCGGAGCAGCCGGAAGGGCCGGGCCGGCAGGTGCTGCACGACGAGCCGCCGACGGTGGTCTTCATCGCGCCCCCCCCGCACTTGAAGGCGAACCGCGAGAGCTTGCGGCGCACGTGGTCCTTCCCGCACGCGGGACACAGGACCTGCTCGTCGTCGTGGAACACCAGCTCCTCGAAGTCCCGGCCGCAATCCTCGCACTGGAACTCGTACAGCGGCACCGGCTCACCTCCTCCCCGCAGCGCAACATAGGACCGTCGCAGGTCGTGCGCAACACCCCACGCATCGCCCCGCCTCGTTGCCGCATCCCGGCTCCGGTGCTAGCGTTTCGCCATGAGGATCGACAGACTGCCTTCACCAACGTTCTCCCGACCGGACGCCGACCGCCCCTTCCCTCGATGGGCCCTGCCCCTGCTCGGCGCCTGCGCTCTGCTCGGCGCCTGCGACGACGAGTCGCCCGTTCCGGACGCGGACGCGGACGTGGGCGCGGACGTCGACGTGGACGTGGGTGCGGACGCCGACGCGGATGTGGGTGCGGACGCCGACGCGGATGTGGGTGCGGACGCCGACGCGGATGTGGG
>JAFGHH010000477.1 GCA_016930215.1 Deltaproteobacteria bacterium | reverse complement strand
GCCTCGAGGGCTTTGGCGGCCATTTCGCGGGCGGAGCTTTCCTGGTCGGGGCGTTCGACGCGGCCGACGGTGGGGAAGTGGCCGTCGTCGGCGGCCTTGGGCTCCCAGCCGGGGTGGGCGTCCCAGGCGACCTTCATCCCCTGGCGGCGACGCTTGAGGTACTTGATGTGGTTCTTGACGTGGTTGACGGCGACGCGGAACAGCCAGGTGGAGAAGAGGGAGTCGCCGCGGAACGAGTGGATCGAGCGGAGGAGGCTGAGGAACACGTCCTGGGCGACGTCCTCGGCCTCGTGGCGGTTGCCGAGCATGCGATAGGCGATGGTGAAGACGCGGTGCTCGTAGAGGCGGAACAGCTCGCGGTACGCCTGCTGGTCGCCGTTGCGCAGTCCTTCGACGAGCGCCTGGTCGTTCTCGTGCACGGGCCACTGGTCCTCGAGCCGCCGCACGACGAGCTTGGTCGTCGCGGCGCGGCACTTGTTTCCCGGACGGCATCTTCGCATATACTCGCGGCCCGTGGAACGCCCCGGCACGGACGGTCCGGAATCGGCCGGGGGCGGGGTCTCGAGGGGCCGGGAGGCGAGGCGATGACGAGGCGGAAGCGATGGATGGTCGTGGTGTTGCCGGCGCTGCTGGCGGCGTTGCCGGCCTGCAGGAAGGGCGAGTCGCTGCCGGCGGTGCCGGGGGCGAAGCACGTCGTGCCGTTCTCGGCGGTGCGGCTGTTCCGGGAGACGCCGGTGTCGACGCGCGAGTTCGACGACGAGGCGCGACGATGGACGAAGCCGTCCTCGCCGCGCTTCGACGAGGGGATCCTGCGGTCGCGGCTGCACCCCGACGGCACGCGGGAGTTCGTGGAGTTCCCGCCGAAGATGGCGTTCCGCAACCGGGGCGACGACTGCGGCCCCTCGTCCGACCGCCGGATCTGCCCGCTGGCGTGGGAGAGCGTCGACCTGAAGCTCTGCGGCCGCCCGTTCGTCGGGCAGCTCGACCTGCCCGACGACGACCTGGGGCACGCCTCGGTGATGGTCTGCCGGCTGCTGGCCTACGCGCACCCCGAGGAGGACGGCGCGTGGGTCGGCACCGCGCGCGACTGCACCAGCGCCCAGAAGTTGCCGCTGTCGAGCCTGCACCCGCAGGACTTCTCGTTCCGGGTGGGCGACACGGCGCTGGTGCCGGACGCGGGGGCGTCGTACGACCGGAAGGTGTGCGAGCGGCTGGTCGATCTGCTGGCGGAGCCGCCGCCGCCGCCCCCGGCGCCCCCGGCGCCTGTGTCTGCGGCTGCGCCGGACGCGGCCGCCGCGGAGCCTCCCGCGCCTGTGTCTGCGGCCGCGCCGGACGCGGCCGCCGCGGAGCCTCCCGCGCCCGTGTCCGCGGCCGCGCCGGACGCGACGGCGGCCGAGCCGGCCCTGCCCGCGGCGGCGCAGGATGGTGGAGCATGACGCAGCGCACGATCGGCGTCGTCGGCGGCTCGGGCTTCTACAAGCTGCCCGGGCTGACCGACGTGCAGGAACGGACGGTCGAGACGCCGTTCGGGCCGCCGTCGGACGCGGTGGTCTCGGGGCGGCTGGGGGACACGACGCTGTTGTTCCTGCCGCGGCACGGGCGGGGGCACCGGCTGACGCCGTCGCAGATCAACTACCGGGCAAACATCTTCGCGTTGAAGAAGCTGGGGGCGCAGGCGGTGATCTCGGTCTCGGCCTGCGGCTCGATGAAGGAGGAGATCGGGATCGGCGACATCGTGATCGCCGACCAGTTCTTCGACCGGACGCACGGGCGCCGGGACAGCTACTTCGACGACGGGGTGGCGGCGCACGTCCAGTTCGCGGACCCGGTCTGCCCCGACCTCGCCGCGCTGCTGGCCGACGCCGCGGAGGGGCTGGGCTACAAGGTGCACCGCGGCGGGGTCTACCTGTGCATGGAGGGGCCGGCGTTCTCGACGCGGGGCGAGTCGCGGATCTACCGCCAGTGGGGGGTCGATGTGATCGGGATGACGAACATCCCGGAGGCCAAGCTCGCCCGCGAGGCGGAGCTGTGCTACGCGACGCTCGCGATCCCGACCGACTACGACTGCTGGCACGACGACCACGCCGACGTCGATGTGTTCTCGGTGGTCCGGGCGCTGCTCGAGAACGTGAAGCGGGCGCAGGCGATCGTGGCGGCCGCGGCGCCGAAGGTGAAGCTGCCGCGCACCTGCGGCTGCCCCACGGCGCTCGACACGGCGCTCATCACCGACCCGGACGCGATCGCGCCGGCGACGCGCGAGCGCCTCGGGCCGATCCTGGCGCGGGTGCTGGAGGCGCGCGGGGCGTGAGCACGGTTCGCGGGGGCGGACGGAGGAGGGGCCGGTGAGCCTGCTGATCGTCGGGTCGATGGCGCTGGACGACCTGGAGCTGCCGTCCGGCAGGTTCCGCAACGTGCTCGGCGGCTCGGCCACCCACTGCGCCTTCGCCGCCTCGTCGCTGGCGCGCTGCCGCATCGTGGCGGTGGTCGGGCGCGACTTCCCGACGCGGGCGCTGGCGAAGCTGCGGGCGCGCGGGGTCGACCTGGCGGGGGTCGAGTGCGCGAACGGGCCGACGTTCCACTGGTCGGGCAGGTACCTCGAGCACTGCCGCTCGCGGGTCACGCGGTTCACGAGGCTCGGGGTGTTCGCGCGCTTCGCGCCGGAGATCCCGGCGGCGTGGCGCAGCGGCGGCACGGTCTTCCTCGGCAACATCTCGCCGGTGCTCCAGGCCCGGGTGCTCGACCAGATCCGCCGGCCGCGCTTCACGGCGATCGACACGATGAACTTCTGGATCGCGCGGGAGCGCGCGGCGCTGGAGGCGGTGGTCCGGCGGGTCGATGCGGTGTTCGTCAACGACGAGGAGATCCTCGAGTGGACCGGGGCGGGGAACGTCTTTTCCGGGATCGACGCGTTGCACGCGAAGGGGCCGCGGGTGGTGGTGGTCAAGCGGGGCGAGCATGGGGCGTGGCTGTCGGACCGGGGAAAACTGGCGTTCGCGCCGGTGGTGCCGGTGCGCCGGCAGCTCGACCCGACCGGGGCGGGGGACGCGTTCGCGGGGGGCTTCCTGGGGTGGGTCGAGCGTTCCCGGCGGACGGACTCGGCGACGCTGCGCGCGGCGTTGTCGGTGGCGACCGCGGTGGCGAGCTTCGCGGTGGAGGGGATCGGCGCCGACGCGCTGGCGCGGGTCACCCCGGCCCGCATCGCCGAGCGCCGCCGGGCGCTCCGGGCGCTGTGCGCGGGCGGCTGAAACCGGCGGGCCGCCGCGGGTTGACGCACTGCATCCTGGACGCCGGGAGCCGTTCGCGGCATACTATCGCCACTTTGCCGCCGGTCCGGCCCTTCCCGGAGTCCGGCCTACCAATGAGAGGGAGAAGTGATGAACAACAGGACGATCTGGATGCTCGCGGCGCTGCTGGCGGCCCTGGCCGTGGTCCCCGGGATCTCGTGCGGCGACGACGACGACGACATCGACGTGACGACCGACGATGCCGGCACGGACGACACGGGCGACACGACGGAGACGACCACCGGCAACTGCCCGGAGACGCCCGACCCGGCGGTGCCCGAACTGCGGTTGCGCACGCTGACGATTCTGAGTCCTACGGCGATGCGGAATGCGGTGCTGCAGCAACTGATCTTCGATTCGATGGAGAATGAGGACTTCCTCTGGTTGATCCGGTTCACGGGCAAAGGGACCGGCACGATGACCCTGCGCACCGGTTCGGGCCAGGAGGTCGCCGGCCGCGCCTGCACCTACTCGTACCTGCCGGCGCCGTACGCGCCCGGCGAGATGCAGATGACCGAGACCGGCCTGAGCTTCGCGCTGTTGGGCGACCCGATCGCGCAGATCGACGTGCCGATGTGGTCGGAAGGCACCGCGTATCCGGATCCCCCGCTGCTGACCCTGCCGCTGCGCAACCTGGACATCGGCGGAACGTTCAGCGCGGACTACCTGTACATCGGGTCGTACAACGAGGGCACCGACGAGTGGACCGAGGCCGGGACGCTCTCCGGCGCCGTGACCGCCGCCGACGCCCAGGCGACGATCATCGAGGACCTCGGTATGACGATGTGCGGCCTGCTGTCCGGTTCCACGGGCGCCCCGTCGAACCCGGCCGACGACTGCGACGGCGGCCCGCCCGGCTGGGATCCGACGAGTTGGCTGCGCCCGCCGGACACAGAGGTCGGCGGGGAGCCGGCCTACTCGATGACGGCCACCTTCGCCGCCTCGGCGGTCTACATCCAGGACTAGCCCGCTCCCTGTTCCCCCGTCTTCCCCCGTAGTACGCTCGGCGCCGCGACGGCGCGGGGCCGGCCTTTGCGCGTCGGACGGCGCCTGGGGAGCGGGATGGCGACGCGGACGCTCACGCGACACCTGATGAAGCGCTTCGGCCTCGCCGCGCTGGCCGTCGTGGTGGGCCTGTCGCTCGTGGCCTGGGTGCTGCAGGTGGTGCGGACGGCGCCCGAGGTGCTGACGGACGCGACGCCGTGGCCCGCGGCGCTGCGCGTGCTGCTGCTGCCGCTCGTGCCGATCGCCGCCTTCGTCCTGCCGGTCGCCTTCGCCGGCGGCCTGCTGCTGGCGGGCCGGAGCCTGCGGGCGGAGGGGGCGTTCGAGGCCCTGGTGGGGTGCGGCATCGCCCCGCGGCGCATCGCCCAGCCGCTGCTCGGGCTGGCGCTGGTGGCCACCGCCGCCTCCGCCGGCCTGTCGCTGGTCGGCGAGCCGCTGGCGCTCGGCGCGCTGCGCGACGACGTCCCGACGCTCGCCGCCTCGATGCTCGCCGGCCGCGTCGTCCCGGGGTCGTTCGCCTCGGCCGGGCCGGGGACCGACGTCTACGCCGAGCGGCGGTCGGGCGACGTTCTTGGGAACGTGCTGCTGGTGCGGCGCGGTCCGGAGGGGTCGCTCGAGCTGGCGGCGCGCGAGCTGCATCTCGGGCGCGATGCCGGCGGCAACGTCCTGCGGCTGCGCGACGGGTCGCTGCGGCGCGAGGCGGCCGACGGCGTCGTGACGGCGACCTTCGCCGAGCTGGTCCAGCCGCTCGGGGCGGACGCGCTGCGGGAGCGTATTTGGGCGATGCTGCCGGCGGGGCTGGCGGCGGGGCCGGCGGCGCCGTTCGACCCGGCGGTCCTCGGCTCGATGGCGCCGCGCGACCGCTACCTGCTGGTGCGCCGGTGGGCGCCGCCGTTGCAGTGCCTGCTGTTCGGGCTGCTGGCCGCGGGGCTGGTGCTGGGGCGTCGCCCGGCCGGGTGGAACGCGGTGGTGCTGCTGGCGGTCGTTGCGGTCTCGCATGCGGCGCTGCGGCTGCTCGAGCCGGCGGCGGCGGTCGGGATCGTGGTGCCGGCGACGGCGGTGCTCCTGGCCCATCTCCCTGCGGCGCTGGCGGTTGCGGGGGTCGGGGCGCGCCTTTACTTGACCCGGGCCGTTTGATACCTTGCGGTCGGCCGCGTGCCGACGGGAGGGAAGCCGAGGAACCCGGATGGAACGATGCCCCCATTGCGGACAGACCCACGGTCCTGACAACCACTTCTGTGGCGTCACGGGCCAGCCGCTGGACCTCGGTCCCCGGCTGCTCGGGCAGGTGCTGCTGGACCGGTTCGAGATCAAGACGCTGGTCGGCGAGGGGCCGCTGGCGGTGGTGCTCGGCGGCACCGACAAGCAGGCCGGCGACCGCCAGGTGGCGATCAAGATGCTGCACCCGCGGTACGCGCGGGACGCGGGGGCGACCGAGCGGTTCCTCGGGGAGGCGCGGCGGGTCGGGGAGTTGGGCCATTCCGGCCTGGCGTCGGTCTACGCGGTGGGGCGCGATCCCGGCGGGGCGCCGGTCGTCGTGCGCGAGTTCCTGACCGGGATGTGCCTGGCGCGCTTCGTGCGCGAGCACGGCCCGCTGTCGGTGGAGCTGGCGACGTACGTCGTCCGGAGCATCCTGGCCGCGCTGCAGGCGGTGCACGCCGCCGGGCTGTACAACGGCGACCTGACGGCCGACGACGTGTTCCTGACCTCCGGCGCCGACGGCGCGCTGCTGGTCAAGGTGCTCGATTTCGGCGAGGCGCACCTCAAGCGGACGCTGGTCACGGGTGGTCTGGCGGGTCCCGAGGCGACGCGCTGGTGGGCGCCCGAGCAGCAGCGCTCGGCGATCGTGAACGAGCGGTCCGACATTTTCGCGGTCGGCGCGATGCTGTATCTCGCGGTGACCGGCAAGGTGCCCTATCCGGACGGCATTCCGCCGGCGCCGGCGGTGATCTCGATCCCCGAGAACCCGTCGGCGCTCGTGCCGACCGTCAACCGCAAGATCGACATCGTGGTGCGGCGCGCGATGTCGCTGTTGCCGACGGACCGCTATCCGACGGCGACGGCGTTCAGCGAGGCGCTGGCGCCGTTCGCGCCGGCGGTGGCGCCGAAGTTCGCGGACACGGCCGGCGCGCCGGCCAGGGCCGCGGCGGCTCCGGTGGTGGTGCCGGTGGGGCTCCAGACGACCCCGGTGGCGCCGGCGCCGGCCGCGAAGCCGGCCTCGCGCCCGCGCCCGAGCCCCAAGGCCACGCTGATGGGCGCACCGGCGATGTTCCCGCCCGGAATGGGACCCGCGGCTCCCGCGGCGACGGAGGAGGCGACCCTTCCGGCGTCGGCGACCCGGACCGCGGCGGCGCCCGCGCCGGTGCCCGGGCCCGCGCCCGCGCATCCCGCGACGGGCCCGGTGGTGATCCCCGGTCCCGAGGTCGACCAGGACGGCGCCACCGCGGCGACGTTGCAGATGCCCTCGATGGCCGACGCGCAGCCGCCGTCCGCGGCGGGCGCGAAACCCGACTCGCGAGCCCCGTTCAAGATGGCCGAACCGGCGACGGAGTCGAAGCGCGGCAAGACCCTGGCGCTGGTGATCGTGGTGCTGGCCGTCGTCGCGGTCGTCGTGGCGGTGATCTGGTTCGTGCAGGGCCGCAGCGAGGGCGAGAAGGGCGGAGCGGGCGAGCCGTCGAAGGCGGCCGACACGGTCGGGCCGGCGGCCGCCGACGCCGGGGCCGCGGCTCCGGCCGACGCGGTGCCTGCGACCCCGGAGGCCGCGGCGGACACGGCGACGCCGGCGGAGCCGGAGGTCGCGCCCGACGCCGGACCGGCCGAGGCGGCCGAGGAGGTCGCGGCCGAGGCGGAGGAACCCGACGTCGCGCCGGAGACGGAGCCCGAGACGGCTCCGGCCGAGGACGACGCCGGCGCGCCGGAGGCGGAGGCGGACGAGACGCCCGCGGTCGAGGATGCGGGGGTGCCGGAAGATGCGGCGCCGGAAGCGGCGCCCCAGAGGGACACGGCGGCGTCGGCCGACGCGGCGGCCCCGCGCGACGCGGCCGTGCGCCGGGACGTCGTGCGACCGCGGGACACGACCCGGCGGCGGGATGCCGGCACGACGCAGGACGGCCGACGCGGGGTCGTGCGCGATCTGGATTTCTAGGCGTCCGGCGGCACCGCCGGAGCAGGGAGGCGTGGCGATGTTCAACGGCAGGCTGTGGCGAGCGGGGTCGGCAATCGTCCTGGCGTTGGCGCTGGCGATGCCGGGGACGGCGGGCGCGCAGACGGTCGATGAAGACACGATCGAGCGGGCACGCACGATCTGGGCGGAGGCCCTGACCAACTACGACGCCGGCAACTACGAGCAGGCGCTGACCGGGTTCCGCGAGGTCTACGAGCTGACCAACAAGGCCGCCGCCCTGCTCAACATGGCCCAGTGCTACTTCTACCTGATGGACCCGGTGAACGCGATGACCTACTTCCAGCGCGCCCGCCGCGCGATGGGACCGGACATCGACGAGGATACCGCGGCCGACATCGCCGACAAGATCCGTCGGCTCGAGGACAAGGTCGCCCGGCTGGTGATCGACGTCAACGTCGATGGCGCCACGATCGAGATCGATGGCGCCCGCATCGGACGCTCCCCAATGCTCGACCCGGTCTACGTGCTCCCCGGCACCGTCGTCGTCCGCGCCTCGTTGCGCTCCGGCGCAAGCGTCGAGGAGCGGCTGGTGGCCGACCGCGGACAGGAGGCGCGCGTGCGCCTCGCGCTGTCCACGCCCGGTGAAGGCCCCGGTCCGGGTCCCGGTCCGGGCGAAGGCCCCGGCGAAGGCCCCGGCGAAGGCCCCGGCGAAGGCCCGGGCGAAGGTCCGGGCGAAGGCCCGGGCGAAGGTCCCGGCGAAGGTCCCGGCGAAGGTCCGGGCGAGGGTCCGGGCGAGGGTCCGGGCGAGGGCCCGGGCGAAGGCCCGGGCGAGGGTCCGGGCGAAGGTCCGGGCGAAGGTCCGGGCGAGGGCCCGGGCGAGCCGCCGCCCCCGCCTCCTCCTCCGGCCGGTCCGGGGCGTCTCCTGGTCCGTTGCGACATCGAGGACGCGACGGTGACGGTGAACGGCGAGCGCGCCGGTCGCGCTCCGATCGAGGAGGAGCGCGCCGCGGGGACGTACGAGGTCGAGATCGCGGCGGACGGGCACGAGCCGTACGTCGAGACGGTGACGGTCTTCGCCGACCAGCAGACGACGCTGGACGTCAAGCTGTCGACGGTCTCCGAGGGGCTCGATCCGTTGTGGTTCTGGGTCGGCGTGGGGACCACGGCCGCGTTCGCCGCCACGACGATCGGGTTGGGTGCGGCGGCGGCGGACTACAACGCCGACGCCGAGCACTTCCTAGACCTGATGCGGACCGAGGTGACGACCGCGATCAACGAGTGCGGTGCGGTGCCGTCGGACGATCGGACCTGCTGGTACATGCCGATCACTCATATCGAGGTGCTCAAGGACCGGCACGCCGAGGCGAACGACACGGCCGACAAGCTCGAGATCGGCACGTGGGTCATGCTGGGGCTGACCGCGGCGGCGGCGGCGGGCACCGTCTGGCTGTTCCTCGAGAGCGCGCCGCTGTTCGGCGGGTCCGACGCCGACATCACGGTCGCTCCGATCCCCACCGACGGCGGCATCGGCCTCGGCGCGTGGGGCACCTTCTGACGCACCCGCGAGTGGTCTGGTCCCGTCGACGAAACGAGCGTCGGCCCGTCCGCACGCTGTTTCCGATCCTGGCGTCGCTGCTCCTGCGAGCGGTCGTGGCGGCGGGACAGGAGGCGGCGTCGGCGACGGCCGACCCGGTGACGGGGGAGGTCGAGCTGCCCGACCCGGGGCCTCCGCCGGCGTACCCGTGGTCCCGGCTGCAGCGCCCGCTCTCGCTGACGCAATGGGAGGCCGAGCTGGTCGTCGATGGGGTGCTCGGCCTGGACGTCGGCTTCGAGACCGAGCCGACGGACGTCGTGTTCGGCACGGCGCTGGGGATCCTCGACCGCCTGCAGGCCGAGCTGCTGCTGGACCTGCGGGCCGTGCGGGCGCCCGGCGCGGCGGAGCCCGACGTGGCGTACGCGCTGGAGGCCGGCGGGACCTACGCCTTCTTCTCCGGCGGCGCCGGCGATCTCGCGGCGGCCGGGTCGCTCTCGGTGTGGATCCCGCTCGAGTCGTGGGGTGGGCCGCCGGTGCGGATCGAGCCGACCATTTTCGGGGTGTGGCGGATCGCGCGGTGGTTCGGGATCTGGGGGGCGCTGGCGATGCCGTTCTCGATCGCGGACGACAGCGTGGAGAACGCGCCGCCGGTGGAGGTGCTCACGATGCTGACCGTCCGGCCGCACTTCCAGCCGTTCGACTGGCTGTGGTTCGCCGCGGAAGCCGGCATCGGACTGCGCGGCGGCGACGACCTGGTGGTGCCGCTGGAGTTGACGCTGGGCCTGACACCCTGGTTCCCGTTCGACCTCGCGGCGACCTTCTCCTTTCCGGACCTCAAGCTCGACGAGCCGGCGGAGCCCGGCGTGCCGGCGGTCGAGGGGCCGGAGCACCGTCGGCTCACCGTGGGGTTGCGGGTGCGGTTGCCGTAGGCGCGCCGCAGGCGGGGCAGACCAGCGCGGGCAGCGCCTCGCCGGACGCGAGCAGGGCGAAGGCGGGCGAGCGGCAGGCGGGGCAGCGCGGGCCGTCGTCGGCGGCAAGCGCGGCGACCACGCGCGGCGGCCCGAACGTTCCGGCCAGCGAGCGGACCAGCGGACCGGCGGCGGGGCCGAGGAACAGCTGCAGCTCGTCGCCGACCGCGTGGGCCGCGGCCAGGCCGCAACGGTTCCAGAAGCCCTTGTCCACGAGCAGCCGGCGGCCGGCCGGGGTCCGCTCCACGCGGTGCCGCGGGGTGGGACGCAGCGCCGCGACCAGCTCGCGCAGGGCGCCGAACCGGCCGTCGTCCGGTGCGCGCGCCAGGAACCACGGCCGCTCGGGCAGCCGGTCGAGGAGCGCGCGAGGCTCGGCCGGTCGCGCGCCGGGACCCGCGACGCGCGCCGCGGGGAGACGCGGCGCGAAACCCTCGGCGAACTCCACGGCCGCCAGCCGCAGTCCGGCGGAGCCGGGCACGCCGAGCACCTCGCCCAGGCCGGCGAAGGCCCGCGCCGCGGCGTCGTCGGCGAGGAACCACTCCCGCAGCGCGCCGCGCGCCAGCGTCGTCGCGGGACGCTCGGCGGCGCCGGGCCGGACGTCGAACGCCAGGCCGAGGCGCCGTCGCCGGGCGAACGGGTCGGGCAGGTCGCGCAGCAGGGTGCGCGGAGCGGGCGGGACGCTGCTCCGGGAACCGCCGGGCGGGGGCGTTCCCTCCGCGTCCTCGTCCGCGGGCGCCGCGGCCGTGCCGACCAGCTCGGCTCTCGCGCGGTCGTACTCGCGGCGCAGCGTGCGGCGCGGCACGCCGAAATCGATGTCGTCCCACGGCAGCGCCGCGCGCGCGGGCAGCTCGGCGGCCAGGCGCCGCAGGTCGAATCCCGCGTCGGCGAGCATCCGTTCCAGCAGGGCCGCGTCGCCCTCGCGCACGCCGGCGTCGAAGGCGATGCGGTATTCCAGGGAGGCGCGGACGAGGGTCGGGGTGGCGGCGCGTCCGGCGCGGGTCAGGAGCGCCAGCGCGCGGACCTCGGCCGGGCCGGCCGACAGGCGGGCCTCGGCGCCCGCGGTGCGGGCCGTGTCGGCCAGGGCGCGGCAGGCCTCGTCGAGCGGGAGCAACGGGGCGAAGCCGAGCGGCGTGGCGGGGGCGGGGAACAGCGGCATCACGCTGACCAGCAGTCGCAGGCGCGGCGCCTCGCGGCGCAGCGCGGCGAGCAGCCGTCCCAGCTCGTCCAGGTCGTCCTCGCGCTCGAGCCCGGTGGCGATGAAGAACAGCTTGAGCTGCCGGAGGCCGTCCCGGGCCATCGGGCCGATGCGGCCCGGGAGCGTCCACGGGTCGAAGCGTTTGCCGAGGTACGTGCGCAGGCGCGCGCTCGCCCCCTCGACGCCGACGGTCAGCTCGCGTTTGCCGAGCCGCGGGAGGAGGGCGGGGAGCATCGGCGAGCGGACCAGCGAGATGCCGGAGAGGCTCTTGGCCGACAGCCGGGGATACAGCTCGAGCAGCCGGGCGAGCAGCGGGAGCAGGTCGCGGCGGCAGCCGAGGTCCGAGGACAGGAGGTTGAGGTCGACGGCGGCCAGCGAGGCCTTGAGGCGTGCCGCGAGCTCGACGACGAGGTCCGGGTCGGTCTCGCGATACGGACCGGAGCACCAGCCGTCGCGACAGAAGCGGCAGCGGCGGGGGCAGGCGAAGGCGACCGGCAGGGTCTCCTCGTCGAGTTCCTCGGACCACGGGATGAAGGCGCCGTCGTAGCCCCGCCACAGCTCGGGCGGGTCGCTGCGGCGCGGCGTGGGGAACGGGACGCCGTTCGTCCGCGGGCGGAGCTCGACCAGCCGTCCGCGGCGGTGGAGGTGCTCGACGAGCGACGGAACGTACAGGCCGGGGATCCGGGCGGCGAGCGCGCGCAGCAGCTCGTCGCGGCCGCGGGCGCGCGCGGCGGGCTGGCGCAGCGCCGCCAGCAGCTCGGGCAGGGCGCCGAGACCGTCGCCCACCACCACGGCATCGACCAGGCCCTCGTCGGCGCCGTCGTCGGGGGCCACGGCGCCGTGGAGGAACGGGACGACGGCGGCGGAGTGGCCGCCGAGGACGACGAGCGGGCAGGTCGGGTCGGCGGCGCGCGCGGCGCGCCCGAGCGGGATGCCGGAGGCGTGGAGCAGTCGGGGCAGGTTGAGGGCCTCCTGGGGGATGGTGAGCGTGATGCCGAGCAGGTCGAAGCGGCGGGCCGGCTCGCCGCAGCCGGCGGCGACCCAGCCGGCGGGCGGGCCGTCCTCGCGGCGCGGCCGGCCGTCCTCGGGCGGGCGGTAGGCGACGTCGGCGTGGACGCCGGGAACGCGGCGCGCGGCCCACAGCAGCGCGCGGTGGGTGACCGACGGCAGGACCTGCTCGTAGGTCGACAGTCGGCACAGCAGGAGGCGCAGTCCGGCGGCGGCGAACGAGGCGCGTTCGGGGCCGCCGGGCTCGGCGCACGGGTCGTCGGCCGGGGAGGCCGAACCGTCGTCGGAGGCGGGCACGCCGGGCGAGCGGCCGTCGGGCATGCCAGCGCGGGGCAGAAGTCCGGGACCACCCCGCAACCGAACCGCGCCCTTCGCGGCGCGGCGGATTGCCGCGGGCTGAAGCCTGCGGTTCGGATCGGGAGCTCCGGCCGGCGGCACTAGGGCGAGGCTTCCGCGTC
>JAFGHH010000068.1 GCA_016930215.1 Deltaproteobacteria bacterium | reverse complement strand
GAAGACGTTCATGCTCCACTACAACTTCCCGCCCTACTGCACGGGCGAGGTGAAGTTCCTGCGCGGGCCGTCGCGGCGCGAGATCGGGCACGGGCACCTGGCGGAGATCGCCCTGCGGCGGATGATCCCGAAGAACGACGGTTTTCCGTACACCGTCCGCATCGTCTCGGAGACCCTCTCCTCGAACGGCTCCTCCTCGATGGCCACGGTCTGCGGCGGGACGCTGTCGCTGATGGACTGCGGCGTGCCGATCGCGGCGCCGGTGGCCGGCATCGCGATGGGGCTGGTCACGGACGGGACCAAGCACCAGGTGCTGACCGACATCCTCGGCGACGAGGACCACCTGGGCGACATGGACTTCAAGGTCTGCGGCACCCGCACGGGCGTCACCGCCGTGCAGATGGACATCAAGGTCCAGGGGCTCTCCCGCCAGATCCTCGCCGAGGCGCTCGACCGCGCCTGCCAGGCCCGACTGTTCGTCCTCGGCCGGATGCTCGAGGCGCTCCCCGAGCCCCGACCCGAGCTCTCGCCGTGGGCGCCGCGGATCGTGACGGTCCGCATCCCGGTCGACAAGATCCGCGACGTGATCGGCCCCGGCGGCAAGGTGATCCGGGGCATCGTCGACCAGACGGGCTGTTCGATCAACGTCGAGGACGACGGCAGCGTGCAGATCGCTTCTGCCGACTCCGAGGCGGTGAAGAAGGCGATCGAGATCGTCGAGGGGCTGACCCGCTCGGCGCAAATGGGCGAGGTCTACACCGGTACCGTCAAGCGCTGCGTCGAGTTCGGGGCGTTCGTCGAGATCCTGCCCAACGTCGAGGGGCTGGTCCATATCTCCGAGATGGACTATCGCCACGTCGGCTCGGTCGATGAGATCTGCAAGGAGGGGGACACCATGCAGGTCAAGGTGATCAACATCGATGGTCCGACGGGCAAGGTGCGCCTGTCGCGCAAGGAGCTGCTGCCCAAGCCGGAGGGCTACGAGGAGCCGCCCCGGCGCAGCGGCGATCGTCCCGGCGGCGGGCGCAGCGGCGGGGGGCGCGGCGGCGGGGGACGCGGTGGCGACCGCGGCGGGCGCGGCGGCGGGGGACGCGGCCGCTAGGCCCGTCGGCGCAACCCCGCGCGCGTGCACGAACTTGACCGGGTGCTCCGCGCCGGGAGAGGATCGGGCGCGCGCGACACGGGAGGCGGCGTGGCTCGGGTGACGTGCAACGAATGTGGCAGCGAAGCCTCCGCCGGGGCGGAGCGATGCCCCCGGTGCGGCGCGCCGTTGCCCGTCCTGTTCGACGGCGGCGGTGACGGCGACGGCGGTCCCGCCGCCGCCGACGGCGAGGCCACGGTCGTCACCGCCTCGGTGTCCCGCGGGCCAGCCGAGCCGGGGGACCTGGTCGCCGGCCGTTTCCAGCCGTTCGGCGAGCCCCGCGCCGACCTGTGGGGCTCGTTCGTCCGCGCCCGCGACACCGTCCAGCCCGGCGAGATCACCCTGTATCGTCTCGAGCGCGGCGTGTTCCGCACGCGGGACGACATCGAGCGGTTCCGGGCCGCGCAGCAGGATCTGGTCGGCCTGTCCGAGCCGGTCCTGGCCCTGCCGGCCGAGGTGATCGACGCCGGCGGCCAGTACTACCTGGTGTATCGCGAGCGGCTGGTCGGGACGCTGCGTGATGCGGAGCCCGCGGCGCCGTTCCGCGGCACCGACCCCGAGCACGTCCGGCGCATGCTGAACTTCCTGGCCGACTACGTTGCCGCCGCGTCGCGGCTCGGTCCCCGCGGCCTGCATCTCGGGCTCCGGCCCTCCGTGGTGTTCGTCCTCGGCCGGGAGCTCAAGGTGGCCCAGCTCGGCTTCTGTTCCTCCTTCCCGCCCGAGCTGGTCCGGCGTCGTCACGCGCACGACAACGAGGCCCGCTTCTACACGGCGCCCGAGGTGCAGCAGCAGGGACGGGGCTCGTCCCGCGCCGACCTGTATTCGCTGGCCCTGATCGTCGGCTACGCCGTCTCCAGCCGGGAGCGGATGCCGCAGCTCAAGGGCTTCCAGCCGCACCCGAAGTTCGCCGATCTGTTCCGGCGGCTCGCCGCCGCCGACGAACCGCAGCGCCCCGGCAATCTCGGCGAGCTCGCCGGAGCCCTCGCGGAGCTCGCCGCGCTTCCGGCCGTCATCGCGGCCCCACGCGGCGCGGCGGCGGAGTCCGTCGCCGAGTGCACGGCCGAGGTCGACATCGGCGAGCTGGAGGAGGTCGACGAGATCTCCTCCGACAACACGGGCGAGATCGCCGAGGCGGACCTCCAGCCGCTGGCGGAATCGGAGGCGTCCACGGACGATACCGGCGAGATTTCCGCCGCGGAGGTCGAGGCGGTCGTCGATGGCATCGCCGCCGTGTCTCCCGTGTCCGACGACTCGTGGTCCTCGCCGCCCCGGCCGACCGCGTCCGCGCCGGCGGCGCGTCGCGACCTCGGGCCGGGCGCCGTGAAGCCCGACGAATCGGACGGCTCGATCGACCCGCGGCTGCTGCGCGCCGCCGTCCGCTCCGACGCCCAGAAGGGGATCGGTGCCCGCGCCAAGGCGGTCGATCTGCTGCGTCGCGACGCCGCCAAGGGCGACGTGCGCGCCAAGCAGCTGTTGATGGACGCCTCGGCGCGGATGCCGTCCCGGCCGTCGGCCGCTCCCCCGGCACCGGCGACGCCTGCGCCCGCCGCGAAGCCCGCCTTGCGCCAGACGCTGCTCGGCGTGCCGGCCGCCCCGCCTCCCGCGGCCTCCGTCCCCGCGCCGCGCCCTTCCGCGCCCGGGCCGCCCCGCACCATGTTCGGCATGCCGTCTCCCGTGACGGCACCGCCGCCGCCGGCGCCGCCGATGATGCAGGCGGCGCCGGGTCCAAGCGTTCCTCCGGGTTACGGACCGCCGTCGATGCAGGGGGTGCCCGGTTCGCAGATTCCTCCGGGCTACGGACCGCCGTCGATGCAGGGTGTGCCCGGTTCGCAGATTCCTCCGGGCTACGGACCG
>JAFGHH010000476.1 GCA_016930215.1 Deltaproteobacteria bacterium | reverse complement strand
TCGAGGTCGTCCAGGTCGGTCAACAGGTGCAGCTCGTGCGCCCGCGCGCCGGGCTCGGCGGCCGCCTCGCAGGCGGCGCGGATCCCGAGGGCGCGCGAGTGGGCGGCGTAGCGTTCCTGGACCGGCAGCTCGATCCCGCGGTCCAGGCAGAACCGCCGCAGCAGCGCGTCCTCGAAGTCCTCGCCGAGCACGTCGCGGCGCGCCGCGGCGGGGGACAGTCCGAGCCGCGCGATCGCTCCGGCCACCGCCGACCGGTCGTGGAACGACGCGCCCGGCACCGGCACGCGCGTGTCGATCCGTTCGTGCAGCAGCAGGTAGCGGCCCACGATCTGCGCCAGCTCGTCGGGGGCGACGTCGGTGGCGTCGCGGTCGACGGGGTGGTAGGCGTCGAGCAGCGTCTCCAGCATCGCGGCGGCGGCGTGGCGGGCTCCGGTGGCCGGCAGGCGGCGCAGCACGCGGGCGTCGAACACGCACAGCCCCACCGCGTCCCCGGCCCGCAGCGCCGACTCGGCCCGCGCGTAGGCCTCCGCGGCCAGCGCGTCCAGCGGCGCGCGGCCGTCGACGCGCCGCAGCGTCGCCGCCGACGCCTCGACCGCCACCAGATGCCGCCGCGGCAGGTGCCGCTCGTACTCCTTGGTCAGGAGTCTCCCCGCGCGGGCCGAGGGGCGCCAGGCGATGCGCCGGAACGGGTCGCCCCAGCGGTGGTCGCGGATCTCGCGCAGCTCCGCATCGTCGCCCGCCAGGCCCGGCGCGCGCAGGCGGGGCAGCGGGCCCCGCACGTCGGTCCGCGCCCTCGACGGGCGCGGCAGCCGCGCGGCGAACGACCGCGGCAGGACCCGCAGCCGCAGCGGCGTCGGGAAGTACAGCCGGTGCCGGAAGAACCCGAGCGGCGTGGCGATCCAGAGCAGCAGGCCGTGCAGCACCATCGTCCCCGGCGCCAGCGGCGTCACGCGCAGCACGTGCCGCAGCTCGCTTCCCGCCGGCAGCGACGGCAGGCGGAACGACCGCCGGTCGGCGGCGATCCGGCCGCCGGCGAACACGTCGGCGCGGTCGATCGGGAGCGTGAGCCCGGACGGGTTGCGCACGGTCAGCTCGAGCTCCACGGGACGACCGGCCTCGAGCCGCCGTCCGGGGACGGCGACGCGCCACCCGAGCCGCAGCCGGCCTTCGCGGAAGCGGGCCGGGGCCGCGATGCCGAGCAGCGCATCGACCGTCGGCGGCAGCGCGGCGCACGCCGCCAGGAACAGCAGCGTCGGCGACATCGCCAGCAGGCCGAAACCCAGCAGCAGCACCGCGAGGAGGAGACCCAGGATGCCCCCCACCGACAACGTCAATCGCATCGGAGGCCCCGGTCCTCCCGGTCAGCCGCGCCGCTCGGCGGGCGCGCGCGTGCGCGGCCGGTGCGGCACCTCGCCCAGCACCCGCTCGATCCGCGCGTCGGGCCGGAACCCCTCCGCCGCCGCCTCGGGCGTGGGGATCAGCCGGTGGCGGAACACCGGTCGGGCCAGCGCCGCGACGTCCTCCGGCAGCACGTAGTCCCGGCCCGACAACAGCGCCAGCGCCTTGGCGGCCTGGAGCAGGTTGAGGGCGGCGCGGGGGGACGGTCCGAGCACCAGCGACTCGTCGTCCCGCAGCTTGCGCGCCAGCGCCGCCACGTAGACCTGCAGGTCCGGCTCGACGTGCACCGCGGCCGCCGATTCCTGCAGCTCCAGCACCTCGGCGGCGCTCACGCACCGCGCCACCTGCGGCGGCCGCCCGCCGTACCGCGCCAGCATCGTGACCTCGTCTTCCAGCGACGGGTAGTCGAGGTCGACGCGCAGCAGGAACCGGTCGAGCTGCGCCTCGGGGAGGGGGAAGGTCCCTTCGGTCTCGATGGGGTTCTGGGTAGCGACGACGAGGAACGGGCGGGGCAGCTCGCGCGTGGTCCCTTCGATCGTCACCTGCCCCTCCTGCATCGCCTCGAGCATCCCGGACTGGGTCTTGGCGGGGGCGCGGTTGATCTCGTCGCCCAGCACGAGCTGCGCGAAGATCGGCCCCTCGTGGAGCTGGAACGACCCGTCCTTCGGGTTGTAGACGTGGGTGCCGACGATGTCCGACGGCAAGAGGTCGGCGGTGAACTGGATCCGGGAGAAACGCAGGTCGAGGGCGGCGGCGAAGGCGCGGGCGAGGGTGGTCTTGGCGATCCCCGGGACGCCTTCGATCAACACGTGGCCGCGGGCCAGCAGTGCGACCAGCAGCTGGCGGGCGACCTCGGGCGGACCGACGTAGGCCTTGCCGATCTCGGCGGCGGTGGAGCGGAGCAACTCGGCACAGCGGGCGGAATCCATGCCGCGCATCCTAGGGCACGCGCCGCCCTCCCGGCAACGCCGACGTGGTCCCTCCTCACGATTCCGCTCCCCAACCCCCGCGACCACGCTCGCGCTCGCGATCGACCGCCCTCCGCCTCCTCGAGCGTTCCGCGCGGCACGGCTGGCCCGCGGCGCGCGGATCTGCTAGGTTCTCCGGGACGGAGGAGTGCGGTGCGGCACGGCGATTCTCTCCCCACGCGGTCCGTCCGACGGCGGTTGCCGTGGCTCCTGGGCGTGACGGCCCTCGCGGCCGGCGGGACGCTCGCCGGCGTCCTGTCCCACGCCTGCGCGGGCCAGGACAGCGGCTGCGGCAACGGCACCGTCGAGCCGGGCGAGGAGTGCGACGACGGCAATCCGTCGAACGACGACGGCTGCACGGTGCTGTGCACGTTCCCCCGCTGCGGCGACGGGCTGCTCGACCGGAGCACCGAGGAGTGCGACGACCGCAACGACGTCGCGGGCGACGGCTGCGACCCGGACTGCTGGCGCGAGGGCGCCCGCTGCGGCAACGGGACGCTCGAGGCCACCGGCCCGTGGCCCGAGGAATGCGACGACGGCAACCTCAACGACTACGACGGCTGCTCGGGACGCTGCTTCCTCGAGGTCGCGGTCTGCGGCGACGGCATCCGGATGGGCAGCGAGGAGTGCGACGACGGCAACCGCGCCCCCGGCGACGGCTGCGACCAGAACTGCCGGATCGAGACGGGCGCCGATGCCGATGCCGATGCCGACGCCGACGTGGACGTCGGCGACGTCCGCGATACCGACGCGGACCTCGGCGACGTCGAGGCGGTGGACGGCGACGTCGACGTGTCGGATGCCGACGCCGCGGAGGTGCGCGACGGCTGGGAGTGCCGCGACCCGCTGTGCGACCTCGTGCCGCAGTGCGGCTGCTCGTCCGGGCAGAAGTGTACGCTGGTCGGCGCGTCGCGCGGCTGCGTGACGATGGGCTTCCTCTCCGAGGGTCGGGCCTGCTCGGGCGACGAGGAGTGCGCGGTCGGCCTCTACTGCGCGCCGGCCGTCGGCAGCGACGTCCCGCTGTGCCACCGCTTCTGCGAGGTGGCCTCGGATTGTCTCGGCCCCGGCTCGCGCTGCGTCGTCCCGGTCTCCGCCGGCGGCAGCGTGCTGGCCGTGCTGTGCTCCGTCAGCTGCGAGCTGGACAGCGGCTCGGGCTGCCCCGCCGCGACGCGCTGCAAGCTGTTCCAGGACTTCGACGGCTCGTACCTGACCGACTGCACCGGGGACGTCGGCACCGGCCGCGTCGGGCACTCCTGCGATTCGGACGAGGACTGCGCGTCCGGTTTCTTCTGCGCCGCGCCGGGTTTCCCGAGCTGCGTGCAGTACTGCCCGTACCCCGACGGCTACTGCGAGGGCGGGTTCGTCTGCCGGCCGTTCGACCCGTCGGTGTCGGTGGGTTCCACCCAGTACGGCTACTGCGGCTAGGTTGGCGGCCGGGGAGGAGAGCGGTGACGGCGCCCCGCCTCGCGACGATCGTCGACGCCGAGCTCGGCCTCGACGGCGGGATGATGATGGGCGTCGTGCCCCGCCCGCTGTGGGAGACCGTCCACCCGCCCGACGAGCGCAACCGCATCCGGCTCGTCTCGCGCTGCGGGGTGTTCTCCGACGCGGCCGCCGGGCGCCTGTGGCTGTTCGACGTCGGCGTCGGTCGCGACTGGGGCGCCAAGTCGCAGGCGATCTACGACTTCCGCTATCGGGGCCCCGACCTGCGGGCGCTGCTCGCCGGCGTCGGGTACGACCCCGACGCGGTGACCGACGTGCTGCTGTCGCACCTGCACTTCGACCACGCCGGCGGGATCGTGGTGCGCGGCGCGGCCGGCGCGCAGCGGTTGGCGTTTCCCCGCGCCCGGCACCACGTCCAGGCGGCGCAGTGGGCGTGGGCCCGCGCGCCGACCGTGCGGGACGCCGGTTCGTTCCGCCCGGACCACCTCGCGGTGCTCGAGGCCTCCGGCAGGCTGGACGAGGTCGACGGCCCGCGGAGCCTCGACGCGCGCGTCTCCGTGCGCGTCGTCTCCGGCCACACGCCGGGGATGCAGCTGGCGCAGGTCCGGACCGACGACGGCGAGGCGCTGTTCCTCGCGGACCTCGTGCCCGTCTGGTCCCACGTCCGCCTGCCGTGGATCACCGCCCACGACCACGAGCCGTTGCGGACGATCGAGGACAAGCGGGCGCTGCTGCGCGAGGCGGCGGAGCACGGCACGACGCTGCTCAGCGGGCACGACCCGTCGGCGCCGCGCGCCCGCGTGCGCACCGCCGGGGACGACATGTTCGAGGTCGAGACGTTCGCGACGGCGGAGGACCGGTAGGCGCGACGAACGTCCCCGGCCCACGCCGGGCGGGCGGCGTCGAACCGCCCGCAGGGAGGGAACGATGCGGCACATCCGGATCCGGCTGGTGCTCCTGGCCTGCGTCGCCGCCGGCTGCGGCGACGACGACGACCGCCCCGACGCCGGCGACGCCGACGCGCCGGACGTCGATGTCGACGCGCCCGAGGACGGGCCGGGCGACGGCGACACGGAGGGCGACGACGGCGGCGGCGAGGAGTGCGGCACCTTCACGACCTGGCCGGACGGGACCCGGCTGCGCGACCAGCACCCGCGGGTGGTCATCGACCCCTGCCGGCTGGCCGAGGCGCTGGCCCGGATGACCGGCCCGGCGGCCCGCGACCCGTACCGGCGGTGGTTCGACGAGGTGCGCGTGCGGCAGGACGCCTCCGGCGACGTCGACTGGATGAACCTCGCGCTCCTGTACCGCGCCACCGGCGAGGCCCGCTACCTCGAGGCCTGGGCGGCGCGGCTCGAGGCGACCGCGGCCGCCGACGACCTGCCGGCCGCGCTGCTGTTCGCCGTCGACCTCTTGTGGGACGAGCTGACCGACGCGCACAAGACCCGCGTGCTCGAGATGGCTTCGACCGAGGACCGTTTCTACTGGCACGCGCGGCAGCAGTCGCAGGGCGCCGAGGCGAACTGGGGCTACCACTCCGCCCACGGCGTCTACCCCGCCCTGGCCTTCGCCGCGGCCTTCGCCCACACCGACTACTGGTTGACGGTGCCCGACGACGACGCCTGGTTCGACGCCGAGAACTACCTGGTGCTGGTCCGGGAGGAGTTGGGCGAGACCGGGCACTTCTTCCGCATCGAGAACCGGGTCGCCGGCGGCCCACCGCTCGACGGCGCGCTCCCCGGCTCGTTCGGCGGGATGTACGACAACCTGGGGTACGACTCCGGGGAGGAGTCGGCGAGCGTGGCGGTGTGGTTCGAGTGGCTCAACGCGACGGGCGACCGGGTGTTCGAGGAGGCGCTGCACGACCGGTGGCGCGGGACCTTCTGGCAGACGCTGCGGCTGCCGCACACCTGTTCGACCGAGCCGGCCTGGAACGCGCCCGAGGCGGGATGCGCGCATGCGCGGATCTGGAACACGCAGACCGACTGGATGACCGAGCCGAACGTCGAGTGGTCGGCGCTGACGGCGATGCTGTACGGCGACGGGCGGATGCAGCACTACGTGAACCGTAACGCGCAGCTCGAGCGGACCGACCGCGAGACCTTCGACGGCCTGTGGCGGATGCTGTTGTGGTACGACGACGGGCTGGCCGAGGAGCCGCCGGAGACCAACCCGACGGCGACGTACTTCGCGGGCCCCGGCCTGGTCGCGCTGCGCGACGACTGGTCGACCGACGCGACCTTCGCCGTGCTGCTGGGCGGCGACCACTACCACGGCGGCCGGCGCTACGAGGACGCCGGGTCGTTCCTGCTGGACCGCGCGGGGTTCCGCTTCCCGCACGCCGGCGCGCGGATCCGCAACAACGCCGACAACGACCTGCACAACTGGTTCGTCCGCCGCTCCGCCTCGAAGAACACGCTCAAGGTCTTCGACCCCGCCGAGCCGATCCCGGAGGACGCGTGGTACGACGGCCCGGCCTACAACCTCGGCGGCCAGCTCTACGACTCGGTGACCCTCGACCCCACCGGCGGCCTGGCCTACACGCCGCGGGCCGACGTCGTGCGGTTCGAGCACGTCCCGGGCGACTGGAGCTACGCGGTGGTCGATGCCGCAGCGGCCTACGGGTCGAAGGTGCGGAGCTTCCAGCGCGAGGCGGTGTTCCTGCGCCCCGGCACGCTGCTGCTGCTCGACCGCGTGGAGTCCGCCGACCCGGCGTTCCGAAAGGTCTGGACGGCCCACGCGGTCGATCGGCCGGAGGCGGCGGCATCGCCGGCGGAGAGCGCGGCGGGGATGCGGGCCTGGGACGACCTGGGGCTGCTGACGCTGGCGGCGCCGGACAACGTCTCGCGGCTGCACGTGCTGCGCCCGGCGGCGAACCGGGTCGTGGTGCGCGGCGGCGGCACGGAGCTGGTGCGGGCGCCGCTGCGGGCCGGCGAGCCCGTGACCTCGGGCATCGCGCCCTGCGACGTCCCGCGGTGGGTCGAGGTGTTCGGCGCGGGGGACGACGCCGTGGGCTCGGTCACCCTGTCCGGCGAGGCGCTCGAGGGGGCCGGCTCGACCGAGACGGTCGAGCTGTCGGCGCGCCGCGATTCCCTGACCTCCGTCCGCACCTCGGCCGACACGACGAGCCTGACCGACGACACGCAGCACTGGGCCCCGGACCAGTGGCGCAACTACATGGTGGCCTACCGCGGCCCGGACCACGTGGCGCGGATCACCGGCAACGACGAGCACACGCTGTTCGGCGACTTCGCCGCCGGTGCCGACTACTGGCAGTACGTGATCTTCCGCCGGCTCGGCAACTCGTACCTGCACTGGCGACGGATCGAATCGATCTCGACCGCCGACCTCGACCTGGCCGAGGTGATCGTCTCGACGCCGCACGACTTCGACACCACGGACGTCGCGGGGACGGTCGTGTCGTTCTCGCCGCACACCGACGGGCGGGACGACCAGTACACCAAGCGCCCGGACTACGGGCAATGGACGATCGAGGTGGAGCCGGCCGGGACGCCGGCCGCTGCGGCGGTGTTCCTGCACGCGCTCACGCTGCGCGACCCGGCGGACGCGGCGCCCGACGTGGCGCCCGCCCCGTGCGCCGCGGCGTGCTCCGCGGCGGTCGTCGACGACCGCCTGGTCGTGTTCGCCGACGGTGCGGAGCCGTTGTCGGCGGCGACGGCGGCGGTGCCGCGGGCCGGGACGTGGAACGTGCTGCTGGTCGATCTGCGTCCCGGCGCGGAGTACCATCTGGAGGTCGCGGGCCGGGACGTCGTGCTGGCCGAAGGCTCCGGCGGAACGCCCGTCTCGGCCTCGGCGATGGGCACGGCGGCCGCTGTCGTGACGGTCGCGGACTAGGAGGGTGTCATGCGACGATGGTTAGCGGTGCTTGCGGCGCTCGCGACGGCCGGTTGTCCGGCGTCCGACGACGACAACGTCGCGGAGGTGTCCGAGACGACCGACGGGCGGGACGGGCTGGTGGAGACCGGCGAGGTACCGGACGTGCCGGTCGACGGCGAAACCTACGTGCCGACCGACGCGGACGGCGACACGATCTCGGACCGCGACGAGGGCCCCGGCGACTCGGACGGCGACACCACGCCGAACACCGGTGACGCCGACTCGGACGGCGACGGGTACCTTGACGCCTTCGAGGCCGGCGACTCCGACCTCGCCACCCCGCCCCGCGACTCGGACGGCGACTACATTCCGGACTTCCTCGACCTCGACTCGGACAACGACGGCCTGTCCGACGCCGACGAGCTGGCGCTGGGGACCGACCCGACGGACCCGGACAGCGACGGGGACGGCGCGTCGGACGTGATCGAAGTGGCGGCGGGGACGGGTCCGCTGGACCCGGCGGACAACCCGCGGTCGCGCGGGGACTTCGTGTTCGTCATGCCGTACGAGGAGCCGCCGGCGCCGCCCGAGGACACGCTGGTGTTCGCCACGAACATCCGGATGGCCGATGTGTTCTTCATGATCGACCGCTCGGCCTCGATGGGCGGCGAGATCGCCAACCTCACGGCGTCGCTGCGCACCACGATCGTGCCGGCGGTCGGCGCAGCGATCCCGGACGTGGCGTTCGGCGCGGGGGATTTCGACATCTGCCCGAAGATCGCGAGCTGCAGTTCCGGGGGCACCGCCGTCGGTCTGCGCTGCGACCAGACGATCGACCCCGACCCCGCGTTGACCCAGGCGGCGCTGGAGGCGATCGCGGCGACCCCGGTCTGCAACGGGACCCAGGAGCCGTACCTGGCCGCGGCCTGGATCCTCGCCACCGACGACGAGAACGGTCCGGACGACGACTGGCGGGCCTCGCGCGTCACGGCCACGACCTGCCCGGCCGGGTACATCGGTTGGCCGTGCTTCCGGCCGGGCGCCGTGCCGATCATCGTCGAGATGGGCGACGAGGCGTTCTACAGCCAGGGGCTGGCGGTCTGTACCACGCCGACCTACGAGCAGCTGATCGAGGCGTTGAACTCGATGCACGCCCGGTTCATCGGCATCAGCTCCCAGGGCGCCGTCGGCGACGAGGATCGGATGTGGCAGGGCTTCCGCGACACGGCCCGCGACACCGGCTCGGTCGACGTCGGCGGGACCCCGCTGGCGTTCGAGATCGCCAGCGACGGCACCGGGATCGGCACCCAGATCGTCGAGGCGATCGAGACGCTGGCCGGCCAGGTGCCGATGGACATCTCGGCCGTGGCCGAGGACGTGGTCGAGGGCCCGGCGGACACGGTCGATGCCACGGTGTTCATCGAGCGGCTCGAGCCGAACACGGCGGGCGGCGTGGCCGACCCGCGCGACCCGACGCTGGTCTGCGTCGGCGGCCTGCCGGTCGCCGATGCAGACGGCGACACCTTCCCGGACATCTTCCCCGACGTGCTGCCCGGGACGCCGGTGTGCTTCGACATCCTGGCCCGCGAGAACACCACCGTCGAACCGACGGAGGAGCCGCAGCTGTTCCGTGCCGAGGTCCACGTGATGGGCGACAGCGTCACGGTGCTCGACACCCGCGACGTCTATTTCCTGGTGCCCCCGACGAGCTACGTGGGGCCGCCGATCTAGGCGGGGAGTCGAGGAGTCGAGCGCAGGAGAAGGCGAGTGCGAGTGCGAGCGCAGCGAGGGCTGGTCCTCGCGAGGAGTCGAGGGAGGTGACCATGCGTGGCGTTGGTGCGGTCCTGCTCGTGTCCGTCGGCCTGGCCTGTTCCTCGGGGGACGATTCGGTCGTCGCGGACGGCCGCGACGCCGCCGACGGCGACGTCGCACCCGAGATCGTCGACTTCACGGACACGGACGGCGACACCGTCGCCGACGGTCACGAGGGGACGAGCGACTTCGACGGCGACACGACGCCGAACCACCGGGACCTCGATGCGGACGGCGACGGGATCCCCGACGCCGAGGAGGCGGGGGACGCCGACGTCCACACTCCCCCGGCCGACTCGGACGGGGACGGCACGCCGGATTTCCTCGACCTCGATTCGGACAACGACGGTCTGTCCGACGCCGAGGAGCTGGCGCTGGGGACCGACCCGACGGACCCGGACAGCGACGGGGACGGGGCGGCGGACGTGGTGGAGGTGGCGGCGGGCACGGACCCGCTGGTCGGGACGGACAGCCCGCACGAGCGGGGCGACTTCGTGTTCGTGGTGCCGTACGAGGCGCCGCCGGAGCCGCCGCGGGACACGCTGGTCTTCGGCACC
>JAFGHH010000475.1 GCA_016930215.1 Deltaproteobacteria bacterium | reverse complement strand
CGGCGGCTGCGGCTGCCGGACCACCGGACGACCGGTCGCCCCGGGAATGCTCCTGGTCCTCGGGGCGACGCTGCCGGCGCTCGCCGTCCGCCGAACGCGCCTCAGTTGATCCAGAACAGGTAGCGCAGCTTGCGCTCCAGCGACTCCGAGCCGCCGACCACCTCGTCCCTCATCCGCAGCAGCTCCCGCGGGAGCGCCGACGCTGCCATCTCGGGCACGTACGCCGCGCCGAACAGGTCGCGCAGGAGCTGCTCCCCTGCGGCCCGCGTCGGCTCGTCGAAAAAGGCCTCGAGGTGCGCGAGCTTCAGCACGACGTCGGACGGCTCGCCCAGGAACCGGCCGAGGTCGATGAACCCGCGGGGCGGGTCGTCCCACTGGTGGTCCCCGAGCTGGGCGATCTCGGCGACGTCCAGCCCGTCCTCGCTCCGGAGCAGCCGGCGTACCGCGCGGACCACCCGCTCCCACGTCTCGTACAGCGCGTCATCGACCGGCAGCGGCAGCGGGTGGTCGAGCTGCCGGGGGTTGGGGACCCACTCGCGGTCGTCGTCGGTCTCGGCCAGGTACTCCTTGCGCGCCCGCTCGGCGTGGTCCAGGCCCGCCAGCACCAGCTCGCGGGCGCGGCGCAGACGGTCGGCGTCGCGCACCCGCAGCCGGAACTCGGTCGGCATCCCGCGGCTGAAGCCCAGCAGCAGCCCGTCGAGGTCGGTCCAGGAGTAGCCCAGGCCGAGCTGCAGCACCGCGCGCTGGAACGCGACCATCGCGCGGGCCCACCAGACGTCGCCGGTGTCGAAACGGAACGTCGGCTTGCGCCGCGGGTCGCCCGGCGGCAGCGGCTCGCCGTCCGACCCAAGCTCGATCTGGAACAGCAGCCGGTCGTTCTCGCCGATCTCGCCGCTGCGGTCCCAGTCGACCCGCCAGCAGGCCAGACACAGCTCAAACGACAGCCCGGGGTCCTCGGCCGCCACCGCCAGGTCGTCCTCGATCTTGCCCAGCGTCTGCTCGAGCCGCTCGAAGATCCCGCGCCACGCGTCGTGGTCGATCCGCTCCGTCTCCTCGAGCCGCTCGACCTGCGTCAGCACCTCGACGTGCAGCCGCCCCAGGGCCCCGCGGTAGGCCGCGACGGCGCGCACGACGCGCGCCAGGGCGTCGGACGGCGCTGCCGCCAGCACCTGCCCCGCGGCGTCGTACGCCTCCTCGAAACGCCCCTCCTGCAGCTCGCCGAGCGTCTCGGCGGCGGCGACCGTCGGGGTCGCCCCCGCGCCGCCGGTCGGCCCCTGCGCGGCGGGCGGGCAGGAAGCCGCAAGGAGCGGCGCGAGCAGCGCCGGGAGCGTCCGGATCCCGAACCATCGTCTGTTGCGCGTGTCCATGTTCTTCCCCTCCCCGGGGACGTTCCGTCCTGTCGCCGTTCAGGCCGAGCGGGCCGCGCCGTCGCGACCGTCACGACCGCCGTAGACCTTCTCCCAGGCGCGCCAGAACGGGCAGAAACGCCCGTGCAACGCCATCAGCTTGCCGAACCACGAGTCGGGCTCGCGGCGCGCGCGCCGGCACAGCGGGCAGTTCTCGCAGCGCGTCGCCATCAGCTTCGTCAACCATTCCACCGGCCGTCTCCTTTCCGTGGGGCCTCGGGGAGCCCGGGAACATCGCGTGTGTACCACGTCCGCCGCGCGGCGTCAGCGTCGGGCGTTGGGCCATCCGGCCCGGCCCTTCGTCCAGGGTCGCCGGTCGTTCGGCCCGCAGAAGGGGTCTCCCGGAACGTTCGACGGTGAATGCCGGGGCCGGATCTGCTATCCAAGGCGGCATGTCGGACACCCGCAGAGGATTGGTTGCTGGAATTCGTCCCTGGGGCCTGCTCGCCGCGCTGCTCGCGTTGCTCGTCGCCGTCCCGGCGGTCGCGCAGCGCGCGGCGGCCGACCCGCCGGAGGCGGAGACGGTCGTCGATGTCGGGATCGCCGGCTGGAGCCCCATCGTCGGGCCGGCCGACGCCCCGGTGACGCTGGTGGTGTTCACCGAGTACCTGTGCCCGTTCTGCCGGCGGCTGGAGCCGGTGCTGGACCAGCTGCGAGAGGCCTACGGCGACCGGATCCGGATCGTCTACCGGTTCCGGACCGTGCATCCGGGGGCCGAGGAGCTGTCGGCGGCGGCACTGGCGGCCCACCGGCAGGGGAAGTTCCGGATGTTCCACGAGCGTCTGTTCGCGAACCAGCAGCTCCTGCGCGAGCGGCCGCAGTACCCCGTCCGGCTCGCCCAGCAGCTCGGGCTGGACGTCGAGCGCTTCCGCGCGGACTGGCGCGGCGAATCGATCCGCAAGCAGGTCGAAGCCGACCAGGCGGAGGCCGAGCGCCTGGAGGTCAACGGCGTGCCGACGACCTTCGTCAACGGCCGCGAGCTGTCGGGCGCGCAGGGCGTGGAGAAGTTCGGCGAGCTGATCGATCGGCTGCTCGGGATCCAGACGCCGACGGTGTTCACGACGCCCGAGCCGGCGACGCCGCCGACGCCGGTGCAGAACCGCGGCACCGGAGAGGACGGCACCCCGCCCCCGCCCCCGGAGGTCCTGCCGCCGACCCCCGCGGCGCCGGTCACCGAGTAGATCTAGCTTCCCCGAAAACCCATCCCGGAACAGAATCGGCACGATGACGACCTGGGCCATCGGCGACATCCAAGGGTGCCACGCCACGCTGCAGCGTCTCCTGGCGCGGATCGGCTTCGACGCACGGTCCGACCGGCTGTGGCTGGTCGGCGACCTGGTCAACCGCGGCCCGGGGTCGCTCGACGTGCTCCGCTGGGCCAAGGAGCTGGGCGACCGCGCGGTCGTCGTCCTCGGAAACCACGACCTGCACCTGCTGGCCCGCGGCCTGGGCGCCGCGCCGGCCAAGCCGACCGACACGCTCGACGAGGCGCTGGCGGCGCCGGACCGCGACACGCTGCTGGACTGGCTGCGCGAACGGCCGCTCCTGCACCGCGACGGGGAGCTGGCGCTGGTGCACGCCGGGCTGCTGCCGGAATGGACGCTCGACGACGCCGAGACGCAAGCGCGCGACGTGGAACGCGCGCTCCGCGGGCCGGAGGCACCGGAGCTGCTGGGACGGCCGCGCCGGCACGCGCCCCGGCGCTGGGTCGCGGGGCTCGACGACCTGCCCCGCCGGCAGCTCGCGATGCTCGCGCTGACCCGGCTGCGTACGCTGACGTTGCACGGGGAGCCGGAGCTCGAGTTCAGCGGGCCGCCCGACGGCGCGCCGGACGGGCGCGTTCCGTGGTTCCTGATGCCGGGCCGCCGGAGCGCGGCGGCCACGGTCGTGTTCGGCCACTGGGCGGCCCTCGGACTGCGCCTCGAGCCCCACTACGCGGCCCTCGACTCGGGCTGCGTCTGGGGCGGGTCGCTCACCGCCCTGCGCCTCGACGACCGCACCGTCGTGCAGCAGCCGACGGCGGACGGTGATGCGTCCCGCGGCGCGGGGCCGGAATGACGGCGAGGAACGAAGGAGCACTGGAATGAGATCCGACGACCGAACAACCGGGACGCGGAAGGCGTGGCGGACGGCGCGCGTACTCGGCGGATTGCTCGGCACGACCGCGCTGGTGCTCGGCTGCCCGCCCCGCGTGGTCACCGGGCCCGGCGGCGGGTCGGGATCCGATGCGGGCGGGGCGCACGAGACCGGCGTCCTGCGGCTCGATGACGCCGACGGCGACGGCGTCGCCGACCCGTTCGACAACTGCCCGACGATCCACAACCCGGCCCAGGAAGACGCCGACGGCGACGGCCTCGGCGACCCCTGCGACCCCGACGTCGACGGCGACGGCCTCTCCAACGCCGACGACCGCTGCCCGAGCGTCGCCGACCCCGCGCAGCGCGACTCCGACGGCGACGGCATCGGCGACCCCTGCGACCCCGACCGCGACGGCGACGGCGTGTACGACGCGGACGACGGCTGTCCGGACGTCCCGAACCCCGACCAGCGCGACTCCGACGGCGACGGCATCGGCGACGCCTGCGACCCGTCGGAGGCCCCGCCGGACGTGTGCGGCGACGGCCGGGTGACCGGCACCGAGCAGTGCGAGCCCGACGTCTCGCCGCTCCGCGATTGCGGCAGCATGGGCTACGGCATGGGCACGCTGGAATGCATCGACTGCCGCTGGGACACCTCGAGCTGCATGCCCTTCCCGTACTACCGCGGCCGCGGGAGCTGCCCGTACGTCTACCTGTGGGACGGCGGCGCGTACCGCTACTACACCGACCTGTCGGGCTCGGTGCTGGCCGCCGGGCTGCCGTTCTTCCGCCCGGCGTTCTACGACACGAACGTCTACGAGCTGGGCGACTTCGCGCCGGTGGACGGGGTCTACCGGATGAAGGCACGGGAGGTGATCTTCGAGTCGTCGTACTTCGACGAGGCGGCCCT
>JAFGHH010000474.1 GCA_016930215.1 Deltaproteobacteria bacterium | reverse complement strand
GGTCGAGCGCCGCCTGTCCCTGCCAGCGGCTGCCTCGGCGCGCCGTGATGCGCGTCAACGGGTGTTCACGGAGGGCTGCGGACGGCGTGATCGGGTGGAGGCCGGCCGCAGTGACGGTCAGGCTTCGTTCACGCCGAGGACGTCGAGACGTTGGGCGCGATCGGCATCGTGCCAACGAACATGAGGATGGACAGGCTGCTCGACGTGATCGGCGCCTGCATCGAGGACGGCGGCGGCAACGCCCACGTCGAGGACTTCGGCGCGGCGTGACCGACGCCTGCTTCGTGTCGACGATCTCGACGAGGGGCAAGGCGCTCGACGGGGGCGGCGACGGCATCGAGAGCAGCGACGGCGTCGTGTCCGTCGAAGACGCCGCGACGACGAGGGCGACTCCGCTGGCTCCCGCATTGAGCGTGGTCGCTGTGGCTCGTACCCGCTGAACATCACGCAGGAAACCGGAGATGTGGCAAGTTTGCCACCTGACCTCGTAGCCCTCGATCGTGTCGTTCCTGGACACCCTGGACACGTTGGACACGTGGTCGGCGACGGGCGTGGCGGCGACCACGACGCCAGCGAGGCGCTCGACGTGGGCGGCGCCGGCATCGCCTTCGTTGCCCGCCTCGTGGTCGTGGTGACCGCCATGGCGGCGAAGACGGCGCCTGCTGCGTGCACAACGGGTGCGCCAAGAGCGACGCGCACCTCTGCCGCAGACAGCTTCACCGCGAGGCGGCGGCGGGTGTAGGGGGCGATGGGAACGCCGCGACGAAGCCGCCCCCCAACTGCCCGTGGAGACCGTCGCCTCCGGCTACTCCGCGGCCTCGTGCGCGACGCTCTCCCTCATCGCGACATCGTGCTCCTTCATCTGCGCAGCCGCCCAGGCTCCCTCCTTCAACGTCTTCTCCGTCATCGAGCGCTCGATGGCCTGCGTCTCCTTGTAGTCGCGGCACGCAGCGGCCATGGTCCAACTTGCCTGATGCCCGAGCCGCTCGACCTCCGCCCGAACGTCGTGGATGGACGTGCGGAAGAACTCCTTCTTCGGGTTCACCTTGTTCACCTGCGACATCAGGAACCGCTTGTGCAGGGCGGTCTCAAGCGCCGGCGCGTCGTCGCAGCGGATCATGGCGTGAACGTCGAAGTCGAACGGCACGCTGGCGTCGCCGAGTTCCTTGACGCGGTCCATCGGCTCCAGCCGCCGCGTAAGGCCAATCTTGTAGACGTTGTCCCCGAAGGAGCCGACGTTCGAGATGACGTAAACGTGCCCCGCCCTGGTCTGCTGGGCCATCGAGAGCGCGCGTTGGTTCTTTTCCTCCGCGGCACGCAGCTTCTCGGTGAGTTCGAGCAGTTGCTGCTCGTACTTCGCCTTCTGTTCGTCGCTGGCCTTCGCGACATCACGCTGGACCTTGTCCATCGCCTTGCGGAGCATGTCTTCTTCCTTCTCGGCGTCCTTCATTGCGCGTTCGAATTCGCGCTGGGCCTTCTCCTCCTCGCGGATGCGTTCCTTGATCTGTCGCTGTTCCTCGCGCTCCTTGAGCTTCAACTCGTGGACGATGGTCGCCCAGCGTAGTTCGCCGAGCCGCGCTTGCAGGTATTCCGGCCGGATCCTAGCGTCTCTGAACGCGCGCCCGTGGAAGTTCACTAAGCCGAAGGCATCCTTGATCTTCTGCTCCAGCATTCCGTAGTTGTCGTTGCGTACCTCGGACAGCACCGAGTCCACCTTGCCGTTGAACGCATCCGTCACGAACGCGACGGCAGTGGTCCTGCGATTCTCCTCGACGTAGTCGCAGGTCGCGGCGGTGCCGTTCTTCACCATCTGCCGAACCCGCTCCCGTGCCTCCTTCAACTTCTTGCCAGCCTCGGCGAACCCGAACTCCTCGGCGAGCTCGTCGAGCAAGCTGAACGTGGGGACCAGGTACTGGTCACCATACCCTTCGATCACGTTCTTCAGAGCCTTGACGGCCTGCTCCAGCTCCTTGGATCGCTCCATGGCCGCGTACGCGTCGCCGGCAATCTCCTGGGCGCGCGACTTCGCCGCCTCGACGATCCGGGTGGCCTCGGCGTTGGCGTTCGCGACCGTCGTGTCGGCCCTCAGCTTCGCTTCCTTGACGCGAGCAAGCGCCTGCGCCCGCTGCTCCTCCGTCTCGGCTTCGGCTTTCTCCTCGGCGCCCCGTGCCCCAGCAAGCAGGGTCTCCGCCTCGCGTCGTGCGCCGGCAAGCACCTCCGCCGCTCGGCGCTGCGCGTCGTCCAGGATCACAGCGATCCGATTCTCGGCGTCCGCGATGCCCTCGTACTTCGCGAGGCTGCTGACTTTCTGCTGGAGGGTGCGGTTCTGCTCCTGGACCTGAGCCAGGGCGTTGTCGGCTCGCCAAGCCTTGTAGACGTAGTACGCCAGCGCCGCGAGGGCGACGATCGAAACCACGGCCAACACGATGGGGATCATGTCGGGCGCCCCCTTTCACTGCACTGTCGGACCATAGCGCGATCCTGGGTACCCCGATAGGGGGACCCATGCAGCGCCGACCGCGAGGAAACGCAGACGTTCGACGCCGCCTACGGATCCGGGTAGGCCGCGATCGACGGCGGCCGACCGTCCATGCCACGGACCACGCGGGCCTCGTCGGCGCGGAACCCGCTGCAAGGCCGACGCGCCGGGACGTCCCTGCGGCCGGCGAGGATGGTCGTGACCTCCTGCTCGACGTCCCGCCCTGCCCTCTTGTCGGCCCGCCTCGTCCCCATCGGGCTCCACGGTACCGCCCGTGGGTCGGTCGGACAAAATGAAAATGGAACACCCGTCGCCGGGCTCGGCGACATCCTCGAGCCGGAAAGCATCCGGCAGGAGGAGGTCACCGATCCCGGCGACGCGAGCGGGGCCGTGCGGCACGACCCAGCGCGGAGGGGCGAAGCGCCGACGAGGGCCAAGACCGGAGGGCCCAGCAAGTAGGTTCGCCGGACCATCAGAGGACGTGGCCGTGGGGTCGGCGGCAGGGTGGCATCGCAGGCCGGTGTGCCCATAGTGTGCACCGCCTGTGCGTCCTATGCGGTCCTGTGCGGTCATCTGCGGTGATCGGGACCCGACCTAACCACGCAGGAACACGGGAATTCGGCGAACCGTCATGCACTGGGGGTCTGGGAGTCGGTGGTTCGAATCCACTCGCCCCGACTAAGTACAGCGGCCCGCAATTCCAGGACCACGTCTGGAGCGCATCCGGTAGACCGGATGGCGCCGCCCGTGGAGGTAGCGGCGCGGCGCTGGGCCGCGCGAAGCGCGGGCCAAGCCCGCCGGCCCCGCCGGCGAGGCGGCATCGAACGGCTCGCGGCGCCATCCTGCCTGACGGCGTCGAGGGCCGACGCCATATCAGGGGCGCCTCGTAGGGCCGCGGAGCGGCCCGAGTGCGCCCGCGGCGCTCGCGACCTCGTCCGTCGCCGTCGTGGGCATGCGGTCGACCGCGGCCGTCTTCAGGCCGGCGGCTGGCGTGGCGACGGATCCGGACCCCCGCCCTGTCGTGGGCCGGGCTCGGGGTATGCGAACCGATGCGATGCGACGCGGCCTCGCGCCACACGTAGCGGTGATGAAGCCCGCCGCAGCGCGGTAGCAAGACGACCTTCGCCGTGCGACGGTGCGCTTGCAGATGCCGAGCTGTTGCCGCAGGGCCAGGTTCTCGACGGCGAGGTCGCGCCGCGACCGGAAGATGCCGACGACGCCGTGCAGGAGGGCGAGCAAGGGTGCGAACATCGCGCGGGAAGCTGCCGCGGGCGGGGCGCAAGGTCAACGATCACGAGGCCGACGGCCTTCTGTCGACGGACAGCAGAACCCGCACGCCCTTCGCCGGCACGTGGGCCGATGACGCTGCCGGACGCTCCCGGCCCGCTACTCCACACGCACGGCGCTGAAACGGACGTTGGGAGAGCGGCCGATCGCGCAACCGCAGGGCGTCGGACCCAACTCGTCGATTCTCTCGTTGAAGACCTCGAACGTGCCGGTGGACGTCTCCAGCCGCTCCGTCGCCTGCGGAGCCACCGCCACGCTTCCCGCGGGGCCGGTGGCGCGGAGGGCGTACAGGCGAACCACCTGCGGCGGGCACGCCGGAACGGCCGCCAGCCTGTCGCACTGCGCGACCTTCTCGAGCGTCGCGCCGAGCGGCGCGGGCGTCTCCCATTCGGCGACGCCGCCGTAGGGCGAGGACGCCGGACTGACCACGACGAGCAGCAACTCGCCGCCCGCGGCGCGCGTCAGCGCGAACCCGTCCTCGCTCGCGGCGACGTGGACCGCCTCGTCCGGCGCCAGCACCGCCGCCAGCGGCCGGGCGTCCGCCCGGACCAGGATCCGCCGCTCGCGCCCGCCCTCCGACAGGACCAGCGTCGTCGGCCGCGGTCCGTCGCCTTCCACGCCGACCCACGTCGCGTCGAACTCGACCGCCCCGCCGGCGTCGGTCGACGTCCCGAGCGGCACGTCGTGTCCGGGTCCATCGGACCAGTCGCACGTGACGTGCTCCGCGGAACACTCCTCCAACTCCGGTCGCGGGTCGCAACCGTCGTAGAACTCGATCCACGGGTAGGTGGGCCCGCCGTCCCCCCAGGGGTGGTAGCAGCCCTCGTCGCCTGCCGCGTCCGGTTCCGTCGAATCGTCCGCGTTCGGCTCCGTCGAGTCCTCCGCGTCCGGCAGCGTCTCCTCGCCCGCGTCGGGTCGGAGATCGGCGGGATCGGCGGTACAGCCTCGCGCCGACCAGCCAAGGCCTCCGGCCAGTGCCGCGATCACGAGCCCCCACACGAGCCGTTCGTGCATGACCCGCCCCCTTCGCGCGCGGTCCGGCCCTCCGACACTCCACGACCGCCCGCAATCCGAAGCCCAGTCCGGTTCTCGCGGTCCGTCCAGCGACCCGTCAGATCAGGATCGTCGCGCAGCCGAACTGGACCTCGACACTCGTGGCCGCGCCGCCCGTCGGCTGGACGGCGGCGCACGACGCGGGGCAGAGCACCACGGCGGTGGGCGAGGCCTCGTCGTCGTAGTACCAGCCGCCACGATCGTCGCAGTCGGCTGCGGTCGGCACCTTGCGCACCCGCACGCCCCCGGTGCCGTCGTCGAGCCACACGTTGATCCGGTCGCGCTCGAAGACCATCCCGTCCGGCGGAGGCGGGATCGGAATCGTGCAGTCGATCCGGCTGGCACGCTCGACCGCCGTCGCCACCTCGTCGAAGAACGGCCCCCAGGCGGCCGGCCCGTCGCAGATCCTGGCACGCACGCCGCCGGTGCGCTGCACCAGCGCGGTGTACGTCGGCCCGCTGGACGGCGGACGGCTTCCGTCCGCGTAGGTGCAGGAGATGCCCGGGTCGGTGTCCGAGCCCCAGCCGTAGAGCGCGCTGAAAATGTAGCCGTCGAACAGGCCGCCCCACCGCGCGTGGAGGATGCCCTCGGGCAACGTCAACGAGTTGAACGGGTTGCTCCCGTCCGCCGTGTCCCCGGTCGTCTCGAACCACTCGGCGGTCGCGACCGGGTCGCCGCTGGTGCCGCCCCCCGGCCCCGCGACGAACCCCGTCCCTGAACGCTCGACCATCCGCGCATTGTCGTCGCTGACCACCACGATCGTCCTGCTCGCCCCGGGCCGCAGCAGCCCGAGCCACGGAATGCTGCCTCGCTCGTCCGTGGCGAGGTAGCCGGCGGTCTGTCCCAGCGTGCCGAGGAACTGCTCGAGCGGCTGCGTGCTGCGGATGTCCACGGACACCTGGTGGAACAGCGGCGGGTTGTCGGCACACGACGGGCCGCCCAGCGGCGGCGGGATGCAGACCTGGTAGCGGGTGCCCGAGGACAGCGTGGTCGGGCCGACACCCCGCAGGCTGAGCACGAGCACCCGGTAGTCCAGCCCGGCACCGCCAATCATCGCCGCGAAGTCGTTGAGCCCGGCCTGCACCTGCTCGATCGCCGGCCGCATGCTCACCGAGTCGTCCACGACCCAGATGATGTCGACCGGCAGCCGCTCGACCTCCGCGGTCACCCTCTCGCTGGTGCACGCCGCGTCCGGATCGAGCACCGAGTCGGCGTCGAGCGCGTCGCGGGGCTCGACGTCGGTGCCGCCGTCGACGTCCCGGTCGGGACCTGCCTCGCCGGAGTCGCCGTCCGCGTGGTCGGCCCCGAAGACGTCGTCGGGCCGGCCGGTGTCGTCGCCGGACGTCGCCGTCGCCGGACACCCGGCGAGCACCACGAAGACGGCAAGCAGGACACGCCGCCGCGGGTCCCGCTGCCTCCGGCCGGAAATCTCGCGCTCGCCCATCGGCCCAGCATGACGTGCCCGGACCCGCTCCGCAAGCCCGGGACGCCTGGAACCCCTCGGCCGGGAACCGCCGCGCAGGTGACGACAAGGAAGCGACAAGGAAATCGAAGCACGGTCTGCCTGGAGTGGAGACCCCCCCAGCATTGCACGGGTCGCCGATCGTGGGGGGCGCGCGACCTGTCCCTCGCCAAAGCCCGCCGCTTGCAGCAGACTCCACGCATGACCCCGCACCCCACGCTCGTCGCCCTGCTGCTCGCCGCCCTCGCCCTCCCGACACGCGCGACGGCGGACGGACCCCCCAAAGAAAAGCCGCTGCCCCAGATCGTGCTCTACTTCGGCGGCCCCGGTGACGATCCGTTCTCCGCCTTCGGTCACGTCGCGATCTGCATCGTCCCCCCCGACCACCCCGACCACGGATTGTGCTTCGACTACGGAGCGGCCTACATCACCAGCTTCTCGGGCCTGATGTGGGGCTTCCTCCGCGGACGGGCCGAGTTCCAGGTCGTGCAGACCCCGGAACACGCACTCTTGACCCGCTTCCACCACGAGGACCGCACCCTGCACCGCTTGGTCCTGCCCCTCACCCCCGACCAGGTCCGACTCGCCGCCGCGAAACTCCACGCCGACACCCTCGACCCGAACTGGCGCTACAGGTACGACCACCAGTACGATAACTGCGCGACCCGCATCCGCGACCTGCTCGACCTCGCCGTGGACGGCGCCTGGGCCACCGCGGCCCGCCACCAGCCCGGACCCGGCGCCTCCTTCCGCGACCTGAGTCGCACGGTGGCCAGCGGACAACTCCTCCTCATGCTCACCGCCGACCTCCTCGCCGGCCGCGCGGTCGACACGATCCCGGACCGCTGGGATGCAATGTTCCTGCCCGAGGTGCTCCAACGGGAGACCGAACGCTTCTTCGGCGTCACCTCCACCGTCGTCCTCCAACGCCACGGGCCCGAACTGTCACCCGAACTCGGCTGGGGCGGTCGGTACTGGTTCGTCATCCTCGGACTGCTCTTCGGACTCCCCCTCGCCGCCGCACGTCGCTCGGGCCGCTGTCCACGGACCGCGTTGGCCTGCGCCGCCCTGCCCCTGACACTCCTCGGATTGCTCGTGTGGACCCTCGCCATCGTCAGCACGCTGCCCGCCGTCCGGTGGAACGAGGCCGCACTGGCCCTGCTGCCGCTCGACCTCCTGCTCCTCCTCCTGCCCCGACACGGCCCGCAGCTCTACGCAAGACTGCGGCTCGGATCGCTCGCGGCCGTCATCTTCCTGCTCGCCCTGGGCGTCCTCCGCCAGCCGCTGTGGGAAATCATCTGCCTGCCGCTGCCGACCATGCTCGCCGTCGCCTTCCTCCCCGTCGCGTCTCGGGTCTCCACCTCGGTCACCGCGCTCGTCCCCGACTCTCGGGTCTCGGGGGCCGATGACTTCTGCGGGCCTTGCCCGACCCCCACCCGCCAGGGCGGGGATTCGCCGGATCGATGACCCCTCGACACGGTCCGCCGCTCCATCGTCGCAACCCGCGCCGCTCGCCTCGAAGGATTCGAACCCGCCGAGGCCGAACTCGTCGGCGGCACCAACGAATGCCCTTCCGATGGATCCACCGGCGACAACCGGCCCGACGACGAAGTCCACCGTCACGCAGCGTCCGCTCGACTCGCGCTTCGACCAGGTCCTCCAACTCGAGCACCACACACGAACACGAGATCCGAGACCCGTGAACCGAGAACCAAGGACGAACACGAACCCCGATCGCCGACCGCCCGCCGCCGACCACCGACCGCCGGCCACCGCCGCGTGCGGCCCCCCTGCTCCCCGTCCGGGGCCACATCGCCGATGACTCGACATGACACCCCTGTCACACCCCCAACCCCCCCTCGCCCACTCGCCTTCACAGCAACAACCCCACCATCAACCCCCAAAACACCGACCCATCACCTCCCCCCAACCCGACACCCGGAATCCACCGGCTTGGCACACGATTCGCAACCCGGGCGACACGCTCGGAATCCGCTCCGATCCGCAAGGAGACGAAGACATGACGAACTCCCCACGACTCCTGCTCGCCGCCATCGCATCCGTTCCCCTCGGAACCACCACCTGCGGCGGCTGCGAACACCTCACCACCCAGGGAGAACTCGGCGTCGCCCAGTTCGAATGGGCCGACTGCGACTACATCTTCGACCGGTCGTGCCCGATCCAGGAGGCCATCGCCGCCGGCGCCACGACCTCCATCCGCGTCTACAACGGCCCCGAACTCCCTCCCTACGAGGTCCGCTCGTCCGACACCAACGTCGCCACCTTCACCACGACCGACGACCACGTCGTCCGCGTCGAAACCACCCGCGCCGGCGACGTCGCCCTCGAACTGTACGCCGTCCCCGACGCCACCCTGATCGATCGACTCCCCCTCCGCATCGCCGACGCCGCCTCCATCACCATGACCCAGCCCGCCGAAAACCCGCCCCTCGCCCTCATGCAGAACGGCGATCTCGAACTCGCCTTCCGCACCCGCCAGGCCGACGGATCACTCCTCGTCGGCTCCGGCTCCGTCACCTTCGACTCCACCGCCGGCCTCCCCATCACCACCCGCGGCGTCCCGGGCGAACGCTTCGAACGCGTCGTCGTCCACGCCGCCGCCGCCGGCCGCGCAACCCTCACCGCCCGCACCGACACCGCCACCCTCGACGTCCCCGTCGCCGTCGTCACACCCAACGAGGTCGCCGAAGCTCGCATCGCCGAACCACTCTTCCCCCTGCCGCCCCCCTCCGAAGGCGGAACAGACTGGATCCTCGCCTCCGCCTACCTGCGCGACGGAACCCTCGTCCACCACCCCACTTGCAGCTGGACCAGCAGCGACCCCGGTTGCATCGCGATCTCCGACGACGAACGCTCCCTCCCCGACGCCTGCTCCGTTCGCCTCGATCGCACCCGCTCCCGCTGCCACGCCGACATCACCGTCGCCGTCGGCACCTTCGCCTCCGATACCGCCCGCATGGAAGTCGAGTAGTCGCCGCCGATACCGACCCCCACCACCCCCACTCCCCTACTCGAACTCCTCCGACTCCTCCGCCGAATAGAACAGGATCCGCTCCTCCCGCCCCGGCCGCGACGACTCGCTCCCCGATAACCGCTCCTCCGCCTCCCGCCGCGCCGCCTCCGCTCCTCGCTCCATCTCCACCAGCCGCTCCCCGACCCCCAACGCCTCCAACTCCCCCCGCAACCCCTCGAACATCACCCGACTCCCCGCCAATAACTCCCCCTCCCGCAGGATCTTGCACGCCACCATCCGCTTGAACGTGTCGAATCCCAACTGCTCCCGCACCCGCGATACCCGCTTCACGATGTAGTCGATCTCCTCCCGCACCGCCGGAGCAATCAGCGCCCGGTACTTCCCCCGGTAGATCGCCTCGTCCAGCCGCCGCTCCACCTCCCCGGAAACCTCGTCCGCCACGATCACCACCAGGTCGATGTCCGAACCCCGCACCAGCTTCCCCGTGCTCCGCTCCGGTCGCGGCACGTCGTGCGCCATCCCGAAGACGATGTCCCCCGCCAGGATCACGCACACCCCCTCCCCAGGCCACGCCTCCTCCAACTCCCCGCACACCCCCTCCACGAACCGCTCCGCCAAACCCCGCTTCGCCGCGCTGATCCCCGCAACCCGCTCCCGAATCTCCCCCGCCCGCCTCTCCAACCCCTCCACGTCGTCCGCTCGTCCCGTCACCGTGTACGTCAGGAACTCCCGCAGGATCGAAGGCGATAGCCGAGCGTACCCCTCCACCTGCGGGTCCAACCGCAAATACCGCCGACCCACCACCCGCTGCGACAACTCCCCCGACGACCGACACGCCCGCCATAACGACAGGCTCTCCCCCTCCACCCGCTCCTGGATCTCCCCACCCGTCAACGGACCGCCCGCCCTCACCACCTCCACGATCCGCTCGACCAACCCGCCCATCTCCCGCTCCCCCGGACCCCTCACCACCATCAACCCACCACCGATAACTCCACCCCCCGCCGCTTCAAGACCACCCGCGCCCCCAACAGCTCCCGCGCCGCAACCCGGTCCAACACGTATACCAGCTCGCCCCCCCGCGCCCCGTAGACCTGTCCGTACGAGATCGGTACCCGCGCCGTCGGCTCCCCCAACAACGACCGCGTCACCGCCTCCACCTTCCGCTCCCCCGCCGCCAACAACACCACCGACCGCGCCCGGTACACCAGCTCCACACCCATGCTGATCGCATACCGCGGACTCCCCGACACACTCGAGAAATGCCCGTCCGCCACCGCGTTCGATACCGTGTCGCCGTCCAACTTCACCAGCATCACCCGGCTCCCCCGGAACGGAATCCCCGACTCGTGGAACGCCACGTGACCCCGACCCCCCACACCGATGATCTGCAGGTCGATCCCTCCCGCTCGCCGGATCTTCCGCGCATACCCCTCCAGAACCTCCCGCCGGACCCACCCCAGATACGCCGACCCCGGCTTCGCCCGGATCACGATCGACCGCCCCGCGTCGCTCCCCTCCTCCCGCCAGTCCCCACGATGCGACCGCAGCTCCCGCTCCAGCTCCCGCTGCTCGATCAACGTCCCCCACGGCACGCTCGCCTCCAGGAACCTCCGCTCGAGCCGCCCGAACAACTCCCGGATCATGAAGTACGTGTAGCTCTCCGCATGCATCGCCCGCTGCTGCGCGTTCTCCCCAGGCAACCCCACGTACTCGTCCAGGTTGAAACTCCGGATCCGGCCGCTGTCCACCTCCCCCGCGTTCGCCGCCCGCACCAGGTGCCGGTACAACCCCGTCGGCGAATTCCCCGTCGCCAACCCCAACACCAGCTCCCGCTTGCGCCGCATCACCCGCCGCGCCCGCTCGATCACCAGCTCCGCGCCCACCCGGCTCAGCTGCTCGAAATCCCG
>JAFGHH010000473.1 GCA_016930215.1 Deltaproteobacteria bacterium | reverse complement strand
TGGCGCAGCTTGCGCAGCGCCTTGGCCTCGATCTGACGGATGCGCTCGCGCGTCACCTCGAAGTCCTGCCCCACCTCCTCCAGCGTGTGGTCGGAGCGCTCGCCGATGCCGAAGCGCATGCGCAGCACCTTCTCCTCGCGGTTGGAGAGGGTCTGGAGCACCTTGCTGATCTGGTCGGCGAGGTTGAGCCCGATCACGGCGTCCTGGGGCGAGGTGATGCTCTTGTCCTCGATGAAGTCGCCGAGGTGGGAGTCCTCCTCCTCGCCGATCGGGGTCTCGAGCGAGATCGGCTCCTTGGCGATCTTGAGCACCTTGCGGACCTTGTCGAGCGGCAGCTCCATTTTCTCGGCGATCTCCTCCGGGGTCGGCTCGCGGCCGATCTCCTGGACGAGATAACGGCTGGTGCGGATCAGCTTGTTGATCGTCTCGATCATGTGCACCGGAATGCGGATCGTGCGGGCCTGGTCGGCGATCGCACGGGTGATCGCCTGGCGGATCCACCAGGTGGCGTAGGTCGAGAACTTGTAGCCGCGGCGGTACTCGAACTTGTCGACGGCCTTCATCAGGCCGATGTTGCCCTCCTGGATCAGGTCGAGGAACTGCAGGCCGCGGTTGGTGTACTTCTTGGCGATCGACACCACCAGCCGCAGGTTGGCCTCGACCAGCTCGGCCTTGGCCTTCTCCGCCTCGCGCTCGCCGTCGCGGATCTGGTCGAAGGTGTCGCCCAGCGCGTCGACCGACAGGTTGGCCTCGAGCTCGATGCGGGCCACCTTGCGGCGGGAGTTGCGGATGAACTGGTCGGCCTGGAGCAGGTCGTCGAGGCGCACGCCGAGCTTCTGGGAGATGCGGCGCTCCACGGCCCGGCTGCGGCGCATCTCGCGGATCGTCCGGCGGACGGCCCGCTCGTCCATCCCGACCTTCTTCTCCTGGTCGCCGATCTCCTCGCGGACCTTCTCCACACGCTGGATCAACTGCTTGAGCCGGTCGACGATCCAGTCGACCTGGCGCTTGGAAAGGTGCATGTCGTGGAGCGTCTCGACGATCTGCTCGCGGGCGGAATCGATCGAGCGCAGGTGGGCCTTGCGCCGCGCCTCGCTCATCCGCCGCGCCTTGGCCAGGTTGGCCTCGGTACGCTCGATGTTGCGCGCGAACCGTCGGATGCGGTCGATCTGGCGCACCACGCGCTTGACCACCTCCTCCTCGTTGAACTCGGCGTCCTCGTCCTCGAAGTCGCGCACCACGTCGCGGATGCGCAGCTTGCCCTTCTTGAGCTTGTCGCCGAGGTCGAGGATCTCGCGGACGGCGATCGAGGAGCGCAGGATGGTCGAGAAGACCTTCTTCTCGCCGGCCTCGATGCGCTTGGCGATCTCGACCTCGCCTTCGCGCGTGAGCAGCGAGACGGTGCCCATCTTGCGCAGGTACATGCGCACGGGGTCGTTGGAGCGGCCCGGGACCGTGGGCTCGCCGAGATCGTCGTCGTCGCCGGCCACGGCGGCCACCGGGCCGCGGCCGGACTCCTCGACCTTGGCCCGCGCCTTCGGCCGTTCGCCGGCTCCGCCGGCGGCGGTCGCCGGCCCCGGCCGGTCCACCACCTCGACGCCCTGCTCGGCCAAGCCGAGGATCAACTCGTCGATGCGCTCGGCGGAGGTCAACTCCTTCGGCAGCTGCTGGTTCAGCTCGTCGTACGTGATCTCCCCGCGCCCGCGCGCAAGGCGCACCAGCTTGGCCACCAGTTTCTGGAACGGTTCCCTGCTGCTCATCGCCTGTTCACCGTCTCCCGCCGCCCCCCGCGGCCTGCGAACCTCGTCTTCCCGCGCCCCGCACGCCCGGGACCGCCCGCGGCACGACGCTGCCGGGGTCCCGAGCCGTAGATGATCTTCTTGACGCCGCCGGCCTTCAGGGCTTGGCGCTTGCGCTCCAGAAGGTGCACCGCCTCGCTCGAATCGCCGAGCGCCTCGGCCTGGCGGATCTGCGACCCGAGCGGCGCGGTCTTGCGTTTCTCGGCGGCCAGGCGCACGGCGTCCACCGCCTGCCGGTAGCGCTCCTCCGCCCCCTCCGGACCCTGCTCGGCGGCCCGCAGGATCGCCCCGCGGGCCCAGGCGCGCGTGGCCGGTTCGGTCAGCGCGTCGAGCAGATCCTCGGCGACGATTCCCGCCTCGCCGCCCCCCTCCAGCACCAGCGCCTCGATGCGCTGCAGCACGCGCCGCACCGCCTCCGAGACGAACAGCTCCTCGACACGGTCGGCCGCCGCCGTGCGGGCCAACGGCAGGTGCGCCAGCACCGCCTGCACCACCAGCGCCTCGGCCTCGGACGCCTCCACCACCACCGCCGCGGGCCGCTCCTCGGCCGACGCCGGCTCCCCGACCGCCGGCCGCGCCGCGCGCGCCGCCGCCTCGACCTCGCGGTGCATCACGTGCCGGGCGATGCCGAAGGCCGCGGCGGCCCGGAACGTCTGCGCGTCCCGCTCGGCCGCGTCCGGCACCACGGCGATGAACCCGGCCAGCTCGCGCGCGGCCGCCGCCCGCCCCTCCGGCGTCTCCCCCGCCGCCAGCACCGCCTCGCGCAGCGCCGCCTCGAGAAACGTCGGCGCGGCCGACAACGCCTGGTCCAGCACCTCGCGCTCCGCCAAGGGCAGCAGCGCGCCGGGGTCGCGCCCCTCGGGGAGCCGCGCCCAGCGCACCGCCAGCCCCGCCGCGGACACCACCGGGAAGTCCTTGCGGGCCGCGTTGCGGCCGGCGGCGTCGGCGTCGAGCAGCAGGACCACCGTCTCCACGCCGAGCCGCGACAGCACCGTCACCTGCTCGGGCGTGAGCGCCGTGCCGAGCGGCGCCAGCACGTTGGGGTGCCCCAGTTCGTGCACCGCCAGCAGGTCGAAGTTGCCCTCCACGAGCACCACCGACCGTCGCACACGGATCTCCTGCCGCGCCTGCGGCAGGCCGAGGAAGCTGCGCCCCTTGCGGTACAACGGCGTTTCGGGCGAGTTGATGTACTTGGCCGCCTCGCCGCCGTCCTTCTGCTCCTCCATCCCGGGCAGGACGCGGCCGGAAAAGGCGATCACCTGGCCCCGCAGGTCGAGCACCGGGAACACCAGGCGGGCGCGGAAGCGGTCGTAGTGCCCGCCGCCGCTGCGCGGCACGACGAGCCCCATCGTCTCGAGGTCCTGCGGCGAGTGCCGCTTCGACTGCAGCGCCCCCGCCAGCCGGTCCCACGCCTGCGGCGCATACCCGAGCCCGAATCGTTCGGCCAACTCGCGCGACACGCCGCGGTCGGCCAGGTACGCGCGCGCGGGCGCCCCGGCGGGATCCTCGAACAGCATCCGCCGGAAGAACGCCTGCGCCTCGTCCAGCGCCCGGCGCCACCGCTCCCGGCGCTGGTCGGACTCGGCGTCGGACCGCCGTCCGCGCCCGAACTCCTCCGGCACCTCCAGCCCCACACGGGCCGCCAGGTCGCGCACCGCCTCCGAGAACGACAGCCCTTCCATCTCCATCAGGAACGAAATCGCGTCGCCCCCACGCTGGCAGCCGAAACAATGGTAGATCTGCCGCTCGCGGTTGACGTTGAACGACGGCGTCTTCTCCTGGTGGAACGGGCACAGGCCGATGTACGAACGCCCGGCCCGCTTGAGCTGGACGTGGGCTCCGACCACCTCGACGATGTCCGTTCGGTCGCGCAGGTCCCGAACGAAACCGGCTGGAATCAAGACCGAACCACCTTCCAGCCCGGGCCATCCGACCCCGGCAACGTTACCCCCCACCCTTAACGCAGCTCCGGACGACCCTCTTCCCTCGGACAGCGACGTACCTTGGCCTACCCCTGAGCGCAATGGCCAGCGAAGTATAGCGAAGAAAGTCGGGGAGTCAAGGAGAAGTCGAGAGAGAGCGGGAAGACGCCCCGAACCGCGGGACGGAGGCGGAACAACGCCCGCGGCGGGTCGTCCGGCGCCGCAGCGCGGGCGGAATGCGACGGGCGATTGTTGGTGGAGCTGATGGGAGTCGAACCCACGGCCTCTTGAATGCCATTCAAGCGCTCTCCCAACTGAGCTACAGCCCCATCCTCCTCCCGGACCGCAGCCGGGACCCGGCTACATACCAGAGCGCGCGCGCCGCGGTCAAGCAGGTCGCGGGCCGGCGCGGGCCGGCGCCTCGCACGGTCCTAGCTGGCGTCGATGCCGTCCGCGGAGGGCGGGACGGACGGCTTGGAGCGCTTGCGCCGGGGGCGCTTCGGGGCGACGGCCGGGCGCTTGGAGGGACGCTTGGCGGCGGCGCGACGGCGCGACGCCTTGGGAACGGCTCCGTCCCCGCCGGCGGAGGCCGGCGCCTCCGTGACGGGCTCGCAGGTGAAGCGGTCGGACCCGGCAGGACGGCAGACGAACTCGACCTCCTCGGGCGGGGAAGGCGAGGCGTGCCCGACGAGACGTTCGAGGGCTCCGTGGACGAAGTCGGGGACGTGCAGGCGGCGATCGGCGATCTGCTGGAGCAACTGTTCGCCGGCGGCCTGCACGAGGCGGATGCCCTCGGTGAGAAGATCGATCCCCGTGCCCTTGACCCGCTCCCACACCTCCCGGATCCGTGCCTGCATGCATGCGCTCCTCTCGCGGATCGCCGGTGGGGGCGCGGTCACTCGTCCTCGTCCACCGAATCGTCGTCGTCGAGGGACTCGTCGATCTCCTCGTCGTCGACGTCCTCCTCTTCCTCTTCCTCCTCCTCGTCCTCCTCCGGGCGCACGTCCTCGAAACGCAGCTCGATATCGATTTCGGCGAAGCGTGTCTCGAGGGTCTCGAACAGGGAATCGACGTCGTCCATCCCCCACTCCTCGAGGATCTCGTTGATGAAGTCGGGGAAGTCGCCGGAGGAGAGGCGCTTCTCGATCTCGTCGGCCTGTTCGTCCGAGAACGCCTTGACGAGATCCTCGGACAACGCTTCGTAGTCGCCGTCCTCGATCGCGTCGAGTGCCGCGTTGCGGAGTTCGCGAACAGTCCGCCGGTCGAAGTAGATCTCCATCAGCCTCGCCTTTCCGCGCGACGGGGTCTGCGCGCCGGGCGCGATTATAGGTAGGGTCGGATCGCTGTCAACCGCCGAATGCAGCGCCAATCTGCGGGAAGCGCGACGGAAACGGCGACGGAGGCGACCGACGGAGGGGGCCGGGAGGGGCGTCCGCCCGGAGGCGGCCGCGGTGCACCCCGCAGGGCGGTCGGAAGGTCTCCCGGTCCGACCCCGCGCGCGGCGCTTCCCTTCGCCCGTGCAATCGGGTACAAAGGGCCGCATGGACGATCCGGCCGCGGGACCGGAGGTGGCAGTGACGGCGTTGCCGCAGGGCATCGTCGTTCGGTGTTTCGCACGCACCGACGTCGGTCTGCTGCGCGAACACAACGAGGACGATTTCCTCGTGGCCGACCTGACGCGGCGCGTACGCACGCTGCTGCCGGATGTCCAGGAACACGCGCTGGGGCCCGGCGGCTCGCTGTTCGTGGTGTGCGACGGGATGGGCGGCGCGGCGGCAGGCGAAGTGGCAAGCCGGACGGCCGTCGACACGATCTACGAGCGGCTGACGCAGGACGACCCGCCGACGGGCTGGGACGACCTGGTCGGACGGCTGGACTTGGCGATCATCGAGGCCGGCCATCGCATCTACCAGATGGCCCGGGTCGACCAGGAGCGGCGCGGCATGGGTACGACCTGCACCGCCGCGGCGCTGGTCGATGGCCGTCTGTTCGTCCACCAGGTGGGCGACTCGCGCTGCTACGTCCTGCGCCGCGACACGCTGCTGCAGCTCACCCGCGACCAGTCGCTGCTGACGCAGCTGATCGAGGCCGGCCAGGTCAAGCCGGAGGACGCCGCCAACTTCGAACACTCCAACATCATCCTCCAGGCGCTCGGCACGACCGAGATGGTCAACACCGACGTCACGTTCCTCGACCTGCGCCGCGGCGACTCGATCCTGCTCTGCTCGGACGGACTGTCCGGCATGATCGATGACGACGCGATCCGGATGCTGCTGAGCGAGAACCCCGAGCCGTTGGCGGCCTGCCGCGCCTTGACCGAGGCGGCCAACCACGGCGGCGGCGAGGACAACATCACGGTCGTGGTCGCGCGCTTCGACGGCGCCGGGCTGCCGGAGCCGGGCCCCGAGGAACCGCTGCGGCTCGCGCGATTCGCCAAGCCGCGGCCGCCGAACTTCGACCGCGTGCCCTACACGATCCCCGAGCAGCTCTTCGCGGACGGCGGGCCGGCGGTGCCGATGTCGCCCGAGGTGCCGATGGGGGCGGTTTCCGTCGAGGGGATGATCGGCGACGAAGGGGCGGCGGTGGCTGCCGCGCGCCCGACCGGGCCCGTGGAATCCAGATTCGACGGCACCGCCTCGGACCTGGCCGAAGCCCTGCGGGGGGCGGCCGAGGCGCCGCGCGTGATCGAGTGGTCCGACGAGGACGTGTCGCTGGACGACCTGCCGACGGAGATCGTGGAGCGGCAGGCGCCGGCGGCCACGGCCCGTTCCTCCGTCCCGCCGCCGCGACCGAAGGGCTCCGGGGCGCGCGGCTGGACCATCGTGGCGCTGCTGCTCTTGGCCCTGATCGTGCTGCTCCTGGTGTTCGACTCGATCCGCGAGCGCAAGGCGACCGAGGCCGAGGCCGACGCCGACGGCGCCGTGATCGACATCGCACCGATTCCGCCGCCGCCGAACCCCGAGTCGCGACAGGCCGCACCGACGACGCCGCGGCCGCAGGTCCCGGGGCTACGGCCCGGAATCGACCTGCGCTCGGTCCGGTCGCACATCAAGGGCCTCCCGACGTTGCAGGAACTGCATCCGCTGCCGCCGACCTCCGGACCCGCACCGACACCGCGACGACGGACGCCCGCGCCGACCACGGGCGCTTCGCCGTAGGGGCGGCCGGATGCCCATCGTCATCGAGGTCCTGAGCGGCGCGCGCCGCGGCCACCGGGTCGTGCTGGACAAGCCGGTGGTGACGCTGGGGCGACACCCGGACAACGATCTCGTGTTCGATGCCCTGTCCGAATCGATGGTGTCGGCGTTCCACGCCGAGCTGCGCGAACAGGCGCCCGGGCGGTGGACGATCCTCGACCGCGGCTCCTCCAACGGCACCTGGGTAGGCGGCGACCGGCTGACGCAGCTCGCCTTCGACGGCCGCCTGGAGTTGCGCCTGGCGCAGGGCGGGCCGCGGCTGACGGTGATGCCGCTCCTGGCGGTGCCGGCACAGGCGGCCGACGCCGTCACGCTGCCCGAGGCGCTCCCGCGGCCGCGTCCTGCGGGGCTCGACCCGCTGGTCGTCGCCCCGACCCTCGACAGCCCCGGCTCGTCGTTCCGCGGACCGGCACGGATCGGCGGCCCGGCGGACGCCTCGCCGCCCGGCGGAGCGGCGTTGCCGGGGGCCGGCGGGCCGGGAAGGCGCCCCGACGCCGTCGGGCGGGAGCCGGGACGGCCGCCGGACCAGGCGCCTCTGGTTCCGTCGTGGCAGCGCGCTCCGGTGTTCGGCCCGACCTCCGACACTCGGGACCGCGGCTTCCGGCCGGGCGTGACGGCGCAGATCCGCACCCTCGCCGGCGAGCTCGTTCGACGCTCGTCCCGCCGCTTCTGGGTCGCGGTCACGGTGCTCGGACTGCTGCTCGCGGCGGCCACGACGCTGCTGGTGCTCGTCCTGACCGGAGTCGTCGAGTTCGGCTCGGGTCGCCCGGCGACCGCGGGTCCGCGGGCCGCGGCCGGGCCTCCCGTCGCCGCCGACGCCTCCGGAGCGACGCCTGCGACGGCCGCGCCGGAGCCTCCACAGGCGGCGGTGAAGCGGATCGTCGTGGACAACCGGGACGCGATCTTCCTGCTGGGCGCCGAGATCCTGGGACGGAGCGAGGGGTTCTGCACCGGCTTCGCGCTGACCTCGCGGATCCTCGCCACCAACGCGCACTGCGTGCTCGAAATGCAGAAGATCTGGAAGGTGATCGGGGACGGGCAGGGCGTGTTCGCCTACCAGAACGAGCACCCGGGGGTGAAACACCGCGTCCAGCTCGCGCTGATGCACCCGGGGTACGCCGAGGACGACTCGGATGCGATCTACCCCGACATCGGCCTGGCGGTGCTGGCGGGACGCACGGATCGGCAGGTGCGCCTGGCGACGAAGGAGCGGGCGGCCGAGCTGCGCGTGGGCGATCGCGTCTACCTGCTGGGGTTCCCGGGCGCGCTGAACAACACCGACTCGCCGGTCGCGACGCTGACCGAGGGGCTGGTCAGCCGGCTGACCGACCTGACCCAGCGCAAGGCGGAGCCCGACGGCGCGGTGCTGATCCAGCACTCGGCGTTCACCACCAAGGGGACCAGCGGCAGCCCGCTGTTCGACGAGACCGGGGCGGTGATCGGCATCAACACCGGCTACTACCGGGGCGAGGCGGAGCAGCAGCGCGTCGACCCGGTCACGGGCCGGGTGCGGGGCGAAATGGTGACCCAGGATCTGCAGAACTACGCGATCGGCATGCGCGTCGACCTGGTGCACGACCTGTTGCAGCTGCTCTACGAGCGGATCCCGGGGACGCAGGACGGGGCGGACGCGGGCGCGCCCTGAGCGGCGCGTGTGGACCGCGCCCGGCGGTCCGACCCCTCTTTACAGGCCGGGGGGTGGGGCGTAGGATTCCCCCCCGCGGCCTCGGGCGCCACGGCGGGACGGCGGAGCATGGCGAAGATCACGATCATCTCGGCCGAAGGTTCGCGGGACGTGGACCTCGGCCCGTTCACGACCATCGGCCGTCACCCCGACAACTCGCTGCAACTGCTGGACCGCATCGTCTCCAAGAACCACGCGACGATCACCCTCCAGGGCGGCCAGTTCCTGCTGAAGGATCTGCAGAGCCTCAACGGCACGTTCGTCAACGGCGTACGCGTCTGGGAACACACGATGCGCGACGGCGACGACGTATCGATGGGCAACACGCGGCTCGTGTTTCACGACGAGCGGCAGGGGGTGGCGGGAACGCGGGTTTCGATCTCGACGCCGGACTCCACGGTGGCCGAGAGCCACATCCGCGACAAGATCGCCTCGAAGTCTTCCGACCGCTTCCTGCCGGCGGCCGAGATCGACGACATGGACGCGCTGCGGCGCGACTACGAGAAGCTGCGCATCACGCACGAACTCCAGAAGCAGATCGGCCTCGAGCTCGACCTCGACCGGCTGCTCCAGACGATCCTGCGCCTGTCGTTCGAGTTCCTGCCGGCGGACCGTGGTGCGGTGCTGCTCTACGACGACACCGGCAAGCTCTACCCGCGCGTCGTGCGCACGCGACGCGGCAAGACCGACGACGCAATCCACCTCTCGCAGACCGTGCTCAACGTCGTCGCCACCGAGCGCGCCGCGGTGCTGTCCTCGGACGCCATGATGGACGCCCGCTTCCAGTCCTCGAAATCGATCATCATGCAGGGCATCCGCTCCAGCATGGCGGTGCCGCTGCTCCACGGCGAGAACCTTTTCGGCATCATGTACCTCGACTCGCAGCTCGCCGCCGGCGCCTTCACCCAGAAGGACCTGCAGGTGCTGTCGAGCATCGGCGCGCAGACGGCCCAGTTCATCCAGAACATCCACCTCGCGCGCAAGGTCGAGCAGGACGCGCTGACGCGTGAGAAGTTCCTGCGCATGTTGTCGCCGAACCTGGCCGAACAGGTGCTGTCGGGCAAGCTCTCCGTCGAGCGCGCCGGCGTCTCCTGCGACATGACCGTGATGTTCGCCGACATCCGGGGCTTCACCTCCATGAGCGCGGAGAAGAAGGCCTCCGAGATCGTCGACATGCTCAACGAGTACTTCGAGTTGATGGTCGAGATCATCTTCAAGTACGAAGGCA
>JAFGHH010000472.1 GCA_016930215.1 Deltaproteobacteria bacterium | reverse complement strand
TCGTGCCGATGGAGCGCATCGAACGAGTCATTCTGGTCCTTCGCGGCAATCGGGTCATGCTGGACGCGGACCTGGCCGCGCTCTACGAGGTCGATACTCGAGCCCTCGTGCAGGCGGTCAAGCGCAACGCCGACCGATTTCCCGGCGATTTCATGTTCCAGCTCAGCGAAGGCGAGGCCGAGTTTCTAAGATCACAAACTGTGATCTTAGAGAAGGCCGGGCGCGGGCGGCACCGCAAGTACCTGCCGTACGCTTTCACCGAGCAGGGCGTGGCGATGTTGTCGAGCGTGCTGCGCAGCCCTCGGGCCGTCCGGGTGAACGTCGAGATCATGCGAGCCTTCGTGCGCCTGCGGCGGCTGCTCCAGCAGAACGTGGACCTCGCCCGCAAGCTCGCTGCCCTGGAGCGGAAGCACGACGCCCAGTTCAAGGTCGTGTTCGACGCGATCCGGGAGTTGATGACGCCGCCGGAACGGTCCGCCCGGCGGATCGGCTTCACCCGGGACGTGGAGCCGTGACGGGCGGCGGGCCTACGCCGACCGGCGGCCTCTCGACGCGCCGTTGCTGCCGTTCGGAACCCCGGCCGCCGGTTGCGACACGCCGCACAGCGTCGCGTAGGCCGTGGCCTGGCGGGCGAAGGCGTGGTCCCAGGTGTACTCGCGTTCGGCGATGCGGCGGGCGCAGCGGGAGAGCAGGCCGAGGTCGGCCTCGAGCAGTTCGTCGATGCGCCGTGCGAGGTCCGCGCCGTCGCCCCGCCGGAACAACGTTCCGGCGCCGCCCGCGGTCACCACTTCGCCCGCCGCGCCGTGGTCCACGGCGACCACCGGCAGTCCCGAGGCGAGCGCCTCGAGCACCGCCAGCCCGAAGGTCTCGTGGGGTCCGGGGGCGAGATACAGGTCCGCGGCGGCGTACAGGTCGGCGACGCGTTCCGGGTCGGACACGTAGTCGAGGACCGTCGCCGAGCGGCAGCTCGACAGCGCGGCGTGCACCTCCGCCGCCTGCGGCCCGCCGCCGACGAGGGCGAAGCGCAGGTGCGGGCGGCCGTCGAGGCGCCGGACCGCCTCCAGCACGGGTCCCAGCTCCTTCTCAGGATGGAAGCGGCCGACGAACAGCACCAGCCGGTCGCCGTCGGCGGCCCGCAACTCCTGCCGCACGAGCCGGTTGCGGCGGTCGGGGTGGAAGCGCCGCGGGTCGACCCCCAGCGGCGTGCGCAGCGTGTTCGTCACGCCGTACGAGTGCAGCTTGCTCTCGACGTAGTGCGAGGCGACGCAGACGGCGTCGAGGCGTCGGTAGAGCGCGCGGACGTAGCGGCGCGACAGGCCGACCAGGCGCTCGCCGAGCGGACGGGGCAGGCCGGCGACGGCGGGGGCGACGTAGGCGTCCGGGACGTCGGCGTGGCAGAACGCCGTGACGCGCGCTCCCGTCCCGTGTGCGCCCGCGAGCGCCAGCCAGCCGTCGAGGTACGGGGAGCCGGACTCGACGACGTCGAACCCTTTGCGCAGCACGCGGCGCACCGCCGGCAGGTCCAGGATCTGCCGGTACGTCCCGTCCGGCGTCACCGGGACGCCGCGGACGCGGATGATCGTGCCGCCGGGAACCCGCTCGCGGGACGGTCGCTCGCCGGCGACCACCAGCACGTACTCGTGTTCGGGATGCCGGGCGAACCAGTCCAGCTTGTGGCGGTGGTAGGTGCGGACGCCGCCGCCGTTTTCCGCGTAGAAGCTCGACAGGTCACAGCAGCGCATGGTGCGGCGCCTCCTGGCGCAGGCGGAGCCAGCCCACCACCGCGGTGAGCAGGAAGGCGCCGAACGCTCCGACGCGGGCCGTCGCCTCGCCCGCGGGCCAGGCGACGAGCCAGGCGAGGGCCATGGCGCCGGCCGCCGCGGCCAGGGCCAGCAGCAGCGGCCGCAGGGCGGGCTCGTACGGCCAGTCGCCGGTGAGCCGGCGGGACTGCAGGGTCCACAGGGCGTTCTGCATCGTGAAGGCGAGGCCGACGGCGAGAGCGGCGCCGACCAGGCCGAAGGGGGGCACGAGCAGGAGGAGCAGCAGCGCCTCGGCGCCCAGCGTGGCGCCGACGTTGGCGGCGGCCAGGCCGCTGCGGCCGTAGCCGAGGACGATCAGGCCGTGGAGCCCGAAGGCGCCGTGGAGCACCCAGAACGCGCACAGCACCAGGACGGGCGTGGCGGCGGCGTCGTAGCCCTCGCCGAGCAGCGGGAGCAGCCACGGGACGAAGGCGATCAGGAAGGCGTAGATCGGCGCCTGCGTCGCCAGCACCAGCGCCGTGGCCCGCGAGAACGCCGCGCGCAGCCGGGCCGCGTCGGGCCGGACGTGGATCTGCGAGACGATCGCCAGCACGAGCGGGTCGAAGGCGGCGCGCACCGAGCGCACGGCGTTGCCGAGCTGGACCACCACGCCCCAGACGCCGACGGTGCCGGGATCGGTCAGGGCGGCGACCACCAGCACGTCGAGCCGGAGCAGGGCGGAGTTGAGCAGCTCCATCAGCCCCATCGGCAGCGCGTAGCGCACGAGCGGGCGCGGGACGCTCCAGCCGGCGTCGGCCGGGGCGGCGGCGGGGAACGAGCGGCGGAACAGCCAGGCGGCGCCGGCCAGCGCGGCGACGTTGGCGAACACGAAGCCCCAGGCCAGCCCGCCCTCGCGGACGCCCGCGAGGTACAGCAGTGCGCCCGCGGCCGGAAGCGCCACGGCCCCCAGCCCCTCCTTGACGAACACCTGCGCCTCGAGCCGTCGGCGTCCGAGGCAGGCGTGGACCAGCAGCTCCATCAGCGCCATCGGCACCAGTCCCAGCGCCATCCAGCGCAGCGGCGCGGCCGCCGCGGGGTCGCCGCTCCAGGCGGCGAGCCACGGCGCGCCGAACGCGGCGACGGCGGCGGCGGCGAGCGTGCTGCCGCAGAGCACCCACAAGAGGGCGCCGGCCAGGCCGCGGCGCTCCTCGCCCTCCGGCTGGCGCGGGACCCACCACAGCACCGCCTTGTCGAGGCCGGCCAGGCAGACGCGCAGCGTCACCAGCAGCGCGGCCTGCGCCGTCACGAACAGGCCGAACTCGTGCCGCCCGTACAGCACGACCACGACGCCCGTCAGCAGCGGGTAGAGGAGCCGCAACGCGTAGCCCAGCAGGTTGATCCGCGTGCCGCGCCGCAGGTCCCGCGCGTCGCGTTCCTGCTCGGTCGGGGACGGCGCGCCGGCGCTCACTTCACCAGCTCCACCACGACGTTCTCGGCCGGCAGCAGCCGCGACAGCCAGGTCCCCTCGTAGAGGTACCGGGGCAGCGGCAGGCGGTTGACGAGCGGCTCGACCAGCCGGTTGAGCGACAACACCCAGGCCTTCTCGAACTCGAGTCGGCGCTCCGCGACCCGTGCGAAGTGCGTCTCGACCTCCCAGGCGCGTCGGTGGCCCGCGAGGAAGGCGTCGAAGGTGGTGAGCGCGAAGCCGCGGCGGTGCGTGGGGTCGTCCCAGACGTTGCGCGAGGTGAAGTGCGGCACGCGGATGTGGAGGCGGCCCCCGGGCCGCAGGACGCGGTGCAACTCGTGCATCGCGGCCAGGACCTCGACGTGTTCCAGCACGTCCCGGCACAACACCTCGTCGAAGCTCGCGTCGTCGAACGGCAGCCGGCCCCCTTCCAGGTCGTGGACCACGTCCACGCCCGGCAGCGGCGCCCGGTCGAGGTTGACCCACCCTTCGCGCACGTCCCGTCCGCAGCCCACGTTGAGTCGTCGCACGCTCGCCTTCTCCCTCGCGGGCCGCCGGAAGTCGCCGTGCCGGCAGCCGCACGGTGGACGGTTGCGGATTCCGGGCCGCGCCGGCCTGCCGTGGTTGACAGCTTCGGCCCGCCGTGATCTCAATGGTTCGGCCGGGATGCGGACGGGCGGCGGGCCCGCCGAGGTGGTGAGGTGGCCACACTGTCGTTCTACAGCTACGACCACGTCGACAACCCGTGGTGTGGCGGCGGCGGCGCCTTGCGCGACGTGGAGCTGCTCCGCCGCTTCCGTCCGGCCTGGGATCGGATCACGGTCTACGTCGGCGACTACCCCGGCTTCGTTCCGCACGAGCGGGACGGCGTGCGCTACGAGTCGCTCGGCGGCGGCCGCAGCGAGCCGGTGTCCCGCGCGCTGTACGCGCTGCACGCCAACCTGCGCGTGCTGCTCGAGCGGGCCGACGTGGTGGGCAACGACGTCTCGGTCTACGCCCCGCTGCTGGCGGGACTGCTGCGGCCGGGACGTTTTTTCGGGATCGTCCACCACCGGGTCGGCGAGAAGTACCTCGAGCGGTTCGGCGCGCTGGGCCGGCTGCCGTGGGCGGTCGAGCGGCTGCTGCACGCGGGGCTGCGGAACGTGGTGACGGTGAACCGGGCGGTGCGCGAGGCGATCCGCGAGGTCAACCCGTCCGCCCGGCTGCTCGATTCGGCCAACGGCTTCGACCCCGCGCTGCTCGAGCTGCCGGTGACCGTGGCCGAGCCGCCGTTCGTGCTGTTCGTCGGGCGGCTCGACCCGTTCATGAAGGGGCTCGACGTGCTGCTCGAGGCGTTCGCCGGGGCCGCCGCCCGGCACCCCGCCGTGCGGCTGGTGCTGGCGGGTCGCGGCGCGCCGCACTCGATCGCCGACCTCGAGCGGCGGGTGCGGGCGGCGGGCATCGCGGAGCGGGTCGAGCTGCGGCCGAACATCGAGGAGGCGGAGAAGCGGCGGCTGCTGTCGAGCTGCCTGTTGTTCTGCTCTCCGTCGCGCTTCGAGGGGTTCGGGATCGCGGCGCTGGAGGCGAACGCGGCGGGCAAGGCGGTGCTGGCCACCGACACGGACGGTTTTCGCGAGAGCCTCGACCCGGGCCGGACGGCGCTGCTCGTGCCGCCCGGCGACGCCGCGGCGCTGCGCGGGGCGCTCGAACGGCTGCTGGGCGAGCCGGAGCTGCGCCGGTCGCTCGAGGCGAACGCGCGGTCGTGGGCCCGGCGCTTCACGTGGGATGCCGTCGCGGAGCGCGAGCTGGAGTGGCTGCGGGCGACCTTCCTGGGCGGTGCTTGAGGCACCGTGCGGCGCGGGGTATCGTCCGGGGCGATGCGGAACGTCGGGACTCGTGCGCGTCGTCGTCGGGAAAGGGCGCTGGCCGCCGTAGCGGGGTGGATGCTCGTCGCGGCCTGCGCCGATTCGACCACGGGTCCCGTCGATGGCGCGGACTGCCCGCCGGGGACGCAGCGCTGCGGCGGTGCCTGCGTCAACACCTACGAGAACGTGCTGCACTGCGGGACGTGCGACCGCGCCTGCGAGCCCGGAGAAGTGTGCAACGAGGGACGCTGCCAGACCGTCTGTTCCCCCGGCCTCACCGACTGCGACCGTTCGTGCGTCGACATCACCTCGGACGAGGCGAACTGCGGGCGGTGCGGCAACGTCTGCGCGACCGGCGTCGGCTGCGCGGAGGGGTTCTGCGAGGTGCGGCTGACCGGCGTGCTGGGCGGACGGCTGTCGTATCCCGGCGCGCGCGTCGTGCTGGAAGGGACGGTGTCGGTGCCGGCGTGGAACGGGACCGACGACGTGACCTCGTGCGACGGCGGGGAGACGGGCTGCCTGCGGGTCGAGGCGGCGCGGATCGTGTTGCCGGCGGGCGCGACGATCGATGCGGCCGGGAGCGGCGCGGGCGGCGGCGGAGGCGGGGGCGGCGGCCCGGGCTGCAGCCGGCCGGCGCGATCGGACCCGTGCACCGGCGCCTGCGTCTCGTGCCGCGTGGGCACCGGCGGCGCGGGCCATGCCGGCGGCGCGGCGGCCTCGGCCGGGCGGACCGCTCTCGGCACCTCGATCGGCGGGACCGGCGGCCGCGGCGGCGGCGCCTTCGGCGGCGCGGGCGGCGCGGAGGTCTCGCGCAGCGGCAACGACGGCGCGGCCAACGGGAACGTCGGCCGGCCGGGCGGATACGACACCCCCGAGGGCAACACCGACCGCTCGACCGACGACACGCTGCGGCTCGGCTCGGGCGGCGGCGGGGGCGGCGGCGGCGCCTCGTCCAGCGAGCACTTCTACGACAGCGTCGGCGGCTCGGGCGGCGGCGGGGCCGGCAACCGCGGCGGCGGCATCGTGATGCTCGTCGCCACCGAGTCGCTGGTGCTCGCCGGCACGCTGACCACGGCCGGGCGGGCCGACGCGGCGGGCGACGGCGGGGCCGGCACCGACGGCGCCGTGTCGGGCTCGACGTGCGACCTGGAGGGCTCGGGCGGGGACGGCGGGTCGGCGGACAGCGCCGGGAGCAGCGCCGGGGGCCGCGGCGTGGCGGGAGCCTTCGCCGCGGGCTGGAACGACTGCATCGAGCGGCAATGCGAGGACTACGACTCCGGGCCGGTCGCGGGCGGGCACGGCGGGGACGGCGGTGCCGGGGCCGGCGGCGGCGTGCTGCTGCGAGCGCCGCTCGTCGAGCTGGCCGGCACGATCGATGCGCGGGGCGGCGGCGGCGTCCCGGCGAACGGCGGCACGGTGAAGGTCTTCCACGGCGGGACGGCGCCGGACACCGCGGGTGTCCTCGCACCCCAACTCGTGCTCGTTCCCGAGTGAGGGGAGCCGCGGGACGATGGCTGCGCAACCCCGACCCCTCGAAGCCCAGGACGCGCTCGACACGCTGGTCCACCAGTTCGCCGACCCGCTGTCGTTCTACCGCGAGCTGATCCAGAACGCGGTCGATGCCGGCAGTCCGCAGGTCGAGGTGCGGCTCGAGTACCGCGAGCCGGCGGCGGGCGCGCCGGGGCCGGGGACGGCGGTGATCCACGTCGAGGACTGGGGTGACGGGATGGACCGCCGGATCATCGACACCAAGCTCACCCGGCTGTTCAGCTCCGGCAAGGACGGCGACCTGACCAAGATCGGCCGCTTCGGCATCGGTTTCGTCTCCGTGTTCGCCCTCGAGCCGGACGCGGTTTGTGTCGATACCTCGCGCGGCGGCGAGAACTGGCGCGTGCTGTTCAAGCGCGACCGGACCTTCGAGCGGATCGTGCGGGACGAGCCGGTCGATGGGACGAAGATCCGGATGTTCAAGGCGTTGCCGCGCGAGGAGTTCGAGAAGCTGGTCGAGCGCTCGGGCGAGGTGATCGGCTACTGGGCCGGGCACCTGCGCACCGAGGTGATCTTCCAGGGGAAGCCGATCAACCGGCCCTTCGCCCTCGACGCGCCGTGCCAGGTCCGGCACCAGGAGGAGGGCACCGAGGTCGTCGTCGGCTACCCGGCCGACGGCGCGAGCTTCGCCGGCTACTACAACCGCGGCCTGACGCTGCTCGAGGCGGGCGAGAGCCCGTTCGGCGGCGTGGCGTTCAAGATCGATTCCCGGTACCTCGAGCACACGCTGACCCGCGACAACGTGATCCGCGACCGGGCCTACGAGAAGGCGATGGCGATCGTGCGGCGGCTGGTCGAGGGGCCGCTGGTCGAGCGGCTGCTGGACCTGCTGGAGGCCGAGGCGACGGCGTCTGAACCCGGGCCGTTGCGCGACTACCTGTACCGCACGGCCTGGCGCCAGCTGCCGGCCAAGGCGGCGCCCCAGCGCAAGCTGTTCCGCGACGTGGCCGGGAACCTGCGCACGCCGAAGGAATGCCGCTCCGCCGCGCGCCGCGGCGAGCTGTACCGCGACCTGCCGGGCTCGCCCGTGGGCCGGGCGCTCCATGCGATGCATTCGGTGGTGATCGATGCCCCCGACGGTTCGCCGGAGTCGCAACTGCTCGATTGGATGGCGCAGCGCGAGGTGTCGCGGGCCGGGACGCTGTTCTGCCGGCCGTCGGAGGTGTCTGCCGACCGGCTGCCGGCGGGGTGGCCGGCGCTGTGCGAGGCGCTGGCGGCGCGGTTGCGCGCCGACGGCCACCGGCTGGCCGGGCTGGAGGCGGGGAGTTTCGTCTATCCCGGTTCGTCGATCGCCGACCGCGTGGCGATCGCCCGCCGCCCGGACCGGACGCTGGTGCCGCTGGCCGAGGCGGGGACGCTGGGGACGTTCCTGCTCGGGCGGCGGCGGACGCTGGTGCTCCACGTCGGGCATCCGGCGGTGCGGCGGCTCTGTGCCGCGGCGGAGCGCGAGCCGGAGTTTGCCGCGTATCTGGCGGCCAAGCTGTTCCTGGTCGGCAGCGAGCGGACGGCGCGGGACGACGCGCGGAGCGCCGCGCGGGTCTGGGAGGCGCGATGTCGTCGGACCGCCTGATCGACGAGCTGCGGGGCGGCGCCCGCGAGCTTGCGCCCGGCGAGTTCACGCTCGACCGCGAGCAGGCGCGCGCCAAGCTGCGCCAGTTCCAGCTCGCCGACCCGCGCCGCTACGTGCTGTTCCTCGTGGAGGCGGCGGTGCTCCGGGGCGCCACCCGGGTCGATTTCGCGATCGACGCCGACGACGTGCGTTGCAGCTTCGACGGGTCGCCGTTCACCGCGGAGGACTTCGACCGGCTCTACGGGTCGTTGTTCGTGAGCGCGGACGACGACGCCACGCGCGCGCGGCGCGCGCTGGCCCTCGGGCTCAACGCCGCCATGGCGCTCAACCCGCGCTGGGTCCGGATCGACAGCGGGGACGGCGCGGCGGGCGTGCGGCTCGAGCTGCGCGTCGACCGTCCGGACGCGATCGGGTCCGCGCCGGAGCCGCCGACGGGCACGCGGATCCACGTCAAGAGCCGGTTCCGCGCCGGGCTGGCGATGGCCTTCGTCCGCAACCTCGCCGGCGCGATCGCCGAGGAGCGCTGGCTCCGCGAGCACTGCCGCTTCGCGCGCGTCCCGATCACGCTCGACGGCAAGCCGGTGTCGTTCGGCTTCGAGGACCCGCTGCTGGCGACGCCGCTCGGACGTGCGCCGATCGAGGGCCCCGGGCTGACGGGGGTCGCGTGCTTCCACCCGGAATGGCCCGCGACCCCGAAGCTCGGCCTGCTGTCGGCCGGCGTGCTTGTCGCCTGGCACGCGCCGCCCGGTCCGGCGCACTGCGTCGGCGTCGTCGAGTCCCGCGACTTCCGCCGTGATGCCTCGCAGGCCGACGTCGTGCGCGACGCGGCCTTCGACCGCGCGATGTCGGCCTGGTGGGACGCCGCCGACGCGGCGCTCGCCGCGGCGGTCGAGCGCATCCCGTTCGGCGAGCCGGGCAAGGTGCTCGCGCGCTGCCGCGCGGCGCTCGAGGACGCCCTGGAGCGGCGGCACCAGCGCTTCGTCGCGCACTGGAACGTCGGCGCGGCGCTCGACGCCGTGTCGGCCGGTCTGGCGCGCGCGCCGCTGTGGCACACGTTGCGAGGCGACCTGCGGACCACCGCAGAATTGCTGGACGCGGTCGCCGGGGGCGGAAACGTCCGGTACTCGCTCGCTCGCTTCGCGGAGCTTCCGGAGGCCGAGGGCCGGGGCGTTCTTGCTCTCGACGGCGCGGCGGAGCGCGAGCTGCTCGGGAAGCTGTTCCCGGGCCGCACGGTCGACGCCACGCAGGAGCTGCAGGGCGCCGCGGAGCGGGAGCGTGCCCGGCAGCGGTTTCTGGGCCGCCGCGCGGAGCCGACCCTGCCGCAGCGGGCCGGCTACCAGGTGGTCGAGCCGCTCCGCGGCGACGGCGTGACCGGCGAGGTCGCCCTCGGCGGCGCCCAGCTCGGGGCGTTCGTGCGGTTCGTCCGCGACGGCTGCCTGCTCGCCGAGAAGCGGGTCGAGTCGCCGTTCGTCAAGCCGCCGCACGGCATGGAGGTCGCCGCCGTGCTGGTCGGCGCGTTCGCGCCGAACGATTCGTACGACGACGTCGTGGCCGACGAGCTGCTGGGCCGCGCCGTCGTGGCCCTGCTCGAGGGACTCGAGCGCGCGATGCGGCGGTTGTGCGCGGACCCGCGAGAGGTTCCGCGGTACGGGTCGGACCCGCGCCGGCTGCCGGTGCTGTCCTGGCTGCGCCTCGTGCTGGACGGGAACGCCGTCCGCGAGACGTTGCGGGGCCTCGGTGCGTCGAACGACGAAGCGGAACGGCTGGAAACGCTCGTGTCGTGGGAGGACCCGCGTTCGCGGCTCGGCCTGGGACGGTTCCGCGGGGCGCCGGCGGGCCGGGACGCGCTGCACCCGGCGGCGCGGGTGGCGCTCTTCGAGCGCGCCGGGGGCCCGCCGGTCGACCTGTGGACGATCGACCTGGAGCTGCGGGCCCGCGGTCGCGTGCGCCACCTGGCGGGCCGGCTGCTCGGAGAAGCGACGGACGAGCGGTTGCTGTTGGCGCCGTCGCCGTCCGATCTCGAGGTGCTGCGGCTGGTGTTCGGCGCCGAGGCGCTGCACGACGTCACGGACGAGTGGCTCGCGCGGCAGCGGCAGGCGCTGCACGAGCAGCTGCCGGCCGAGCGGCTGGGTCCGGACCCGCGGGGGTTCGAGTCGGTGCCGTTCCGGGCGGAGGGGCTGGAGGGGCGGCTCGACGTGCTGTCGACGCCGGCGGTCGCCCCGGTCGTCGAGGAGGCCGGGGCGCTGCAGCCGATGGAGCTCCGCATCCTGCGCCGCGGCCGGTTCCTCGGCCGGCGGAAGGTCGGGATGCTCGCCGGGTCGCTGGCGGCCGCCGTCGATGGCGAGGAGGTACGGACCGACCCGGAGTGGACGGACGTCCGCGACCCGGGGTTCGAGGCGCGGGCGCACGCGGCGGCGGCCGCCGCGCTGGTGCCGTTGACCGAGCGGCTCGGCAGCGAGCGGGAGCGGCTGCCGGCCGGGCGGCGGGAAGCCGCCGACCGCGTGCTGCTGGAGGCGGCCTGCGGGCCGTTCCCGGCGCCGGCGTTCGCCGACGCCTGGAGCGCGCTGCGCGCCGCGCTGCCGTTCGAAGAGGCGCGGACCGTGCTGCTGCGGCTGCTGAGCTGGGTCGGGTGGATGCCGCTGGAGGACGTCGAGACCGCGCTGACGATCGCGCTCGAGGCGACGGTCGGGGACGGCTCGTCCCCGACCGTGCTGCCGGAGCGCGTGGCGACGTGCCTGTCGCGCGACGACCGGCCGGCGGTGGAGGCGGCGCCGGTGCCGGCGCACGCGACGTGGCTCGCGGCGTCCGAGGACGACCCGGTGTGGCCGATGCCGGGGGCGCTGCGACGGACGGCCCTGTTCCGGTCGGTCGGCGACCTCCCGGTCACGCCCGGGCAGCTCGCGGCGCGACTGCTCGTCGGCGAGCGGGTCGGCTGGGTGGCGCCCGACGTGCCGGTCGACTCGGACGGCGAGCGGCTCGTGATCCGGCTCGACCCGGCGGCGCAGGCGCTGCTCGCGCAAACGCTCGGGCCGCAGCGCCTGGAGGACTGCAACGAGGAGACGCGGCGGCGGCAGCGGCTGCGGCGGCTGGAGTCGGTCCCCCGGCTCGAGCGGATCGCGCTGGAGGACGGGGAGGCGCTGCTGGTCGAGCCGCTGTTGGACGGACGGCTGACGGGCGAGGTCGGCCTGGCGGCGGACCCGGACGCCGGCCCGTCGGTCCTCACGATCTGCGCCGACCACCGGCCGGTGGCGAAGGTCGAGGGTTTCTCGCGGTTGGCCTTGCGGGCCGTCGTCAACGACGACAACCTGCAGTTCGAGGCGGGGACGGCGAATCCCGCGGCCGGAGAGGCGGAGCGACTCGCGCGGCTGTGCGAGCAGCTCGTGCCGGGGCTGTTCGAGACGCTGGCCGCGCGCTGGTCGGGACTCGATGAGGCGCGGCAGGCGACGGCCTGGCGGCATCTGCTCGACGTGCTGGCGCTGAACGTCCCGCACGCCGGCGGCCGTTCGCGCAAGGATGGCCGCGCCTACCTGCGCGCCGCCTCCGGCGTGCCGGGGTTCCGCACCCGCTCCGGAGGCCGGCGGACGCTGGTGGAGCTGGAGGCGTTGGCCGAGCGGGTGGGCGGCGTGTTCGTCGTGCCGCCCGACACGCCGCTCGAGCGCCTGCCGGCGCTCGGCCGCACGACGACGCCGGACACGACCTATCTCGTGGTCGCCGACGCCCGGGAGAAGCAGCGACTGCGTCGGCTGTTCCCGAAGGTCACGAACTGGCTCAACTGCCCCGACGACTGGAAACAGACGGTGCAGCACCGCTCGGAGCTGCCGCCGCTGCCGAACCACAAGCCGGTGGCCAAGCTGGTCAAGACGAAGTTCGACCGTGGCGGCCTGAGCGGGCAGCTGTTCCTGCCGCGCGACCCGGTCGTGCCGCTGGAGGCGTCGTTCGGACGCGAGGGTTTGGAGCTCGCGCGTCGGCCCCTCTCGGAGCTGCTGCCGTGCGCCGGCGTGGTGGTCGTGCCGGCGTCCGCGGTGCGTCCCGGCTGGACCGGCGTGGAGCTGACGCCGGAGCAGGAGCGAACGCTGGAGAAGCCGGCGGTGCAGCTCTACCGGATGCTGCTGGCCGCGCGCTTCGACCAGGCCGACGCGAACGACGACCGCGTGCGCGACCTGTTGGCCGACGCCGTGTTGCGCCTGCAGCGGGCGGCGGTGGAGGCGGGCGGACATCTCCAGGGCGAGACCGGCGCGCTGCTGCGCGACCTGAAGCGGATCCCGCTGGTGCGCCGGGGCAAGAAGCGCGTGCGGCTCGACAAGCTGCTGCGCAGCCGGCCGGCCGACCTCGAGCCGCTGGGTCTGTGGGCCGGCGTGCCGGCAGCGGCGCCCACCGGGGAGGGCGAGGCGGACGCGGTGAGCGAGGCGGCACCGGCGGCGGCCGTCGCACCCGCGCCGGCGACTTCGCCGCCGGCTTGGCCCGAGGTTCCGGTGCCCGAGACGGCGGAGGAGCGGGGCCGGCGTTTCCTGGACCGACTGGCGGAGGAGCTGCAGCGGCTCTGGCCGAAGGAGGACCGGAAGAACGTCCGGCGCGCGGTCCTGGGTCTGGTGTTCGGGAAGGACGAGCAGCCCGCACGATACGGAACGGGTGCCGTGACGGTGCACGGGCTGAACCCTCTGGTCCGTGGGGCGCTCGCGACGTTCGAGGACGACCCGGTGCCGCTGTGGCTGCTGGTCTCGACGCTGGCCACGCAGGCCAACCTGGACTTCACGCGGATCACCGACGAGCACGAGCGGGCGATGCAGCTCGCGCTGGTCGAGCGGCTGGCGGAGGGTCCGGGGCCGGCCGGCGGCTGACGCAGGTTGCCGAATCGGCCGCCGCGGGACATCCTTGCATGGGACGGGGGATGTGGTAGACGCGGGAAGGGAACGGAGCGACGGATGAACGGGCGATGGCAGGCAGGGATGGCCTTGGCGGTGCTGGGGGCGGCGTCCGCCGGCTGCATTGTCCAGGGGCGGTGCCGGACGGACGAGGACTGCGAGGCGCCGATGGTCTGCGGCGACGACCACCGGTGCGTGATCGAGTGCGAGACGCTCGACGACTGCGCGCTCGAGGAGATCTGTTCCGGCAACCGCTGCATCCCGGCGCCCGGGTGCGCGGGGTGCAGCTTCCCGCACGCCCAGGCGATCTGCGTCCACGGCGACTGCTCGATGGGCGAGTGCCGCAGCGGGTGGGTCGATGTCAACGGCGAGTCCGAGGACGGTTGCGAGTACCGCTGCACGCCGGTGGGGGACGAGACCTGCAACGCGGTGGACGACGACTGCGACACGCTGACCGACGAGGACTTCGATCTGCTGGCCGACCCGGAGAACTGCGGCGCCTGCGACACCGTCTGCCCCGAGCCGGCGCACTCGTCCGCCCGCTGCGACTTCGGCACCTGCTTCTTCTCCTGCGACCCCGGCTGGTACGACTCCAACGGCGAGGTCGACGACGGCTGCGAGAGCGACACCTGCACGCCGGCCGGCGACGAGGTCTGCAACGGCCGGGACGACGACTGCGACGGGGACACCGACGAGGGGTTCGACAAGACGCTCCCCGGGTCGTGCGGCCCGTTCTGCACGGTCTGCGTCTTCCCGCGGGCCCTGCCGCTGTGCGTCGACGGCCGCTGCCGGATGGGCGACTGCGAGACCGGCTGGCACGACCTCAACGGCTCGCCGATCGACGGGTGCGAGTACGAGTGCACGCCGACGGGCGAGGAGGTCTGCGACGGGCTGGACAACGACTGCGACGGCGTCACCGACGAGGGGGTCCTGTGCTGTCCGGAGGAGATGGTCTCGGTGACCACGGGGAGCGGCTCGTTCTGTATCGACCGCTGGGAGGCCTCCCGGCCCGATGCGACGGAGGCGACCTTCGGGGTGGACCCGTCGTACGCCACCTCGCGCCCCGATGTCCTGCCGTGGCCCTGGATGTCGGGCGCCGTGACGCTGGCCGATGCGCGTGCCGCCTGCGCGGCCGCGGGCAAGCGGCTGTGCAACGCGGCGGAGTGGATCGCCGCCTGTGGCGGGCCGGACGAGACGGTCTACGGCTACGGCGACGTCTACGACGGCGAGATCTGCAACGGCATCGATACCTTCGGTGGGCGGGAGTTCTGCCGCTACATGCCGACCGGCTCGTTCCCGGACTGCACGAACGAGTACGACGTGTTCGACATGAACGGCAACGTCTGGGAGATGGCCGACGACGGCATGGTCCGCGGCGGGGCCTACAACTGCATCGATTCCGAGACGCTGCACAGGTGTACCTTCACCATCTCCCCGACGAGCGTGAACGCGATCGGGTTCCGGTGCTGTCTGTGAGGCCCGCCGCGATGCGCCGGCGGCTCGCGGGGGGACGGTGGACGGCGGCGCTCCCGCTGTTGCTGCTGCTCGCCCTGTCGCCCGACGCCCGGGCCGGGGACCGGGCGAACGCGCGCGTGGCGGCGACCGGGGCGGCGCAGCTGCTGGCGGCGGGCGACGTGGAGCGCGCGTTGGCGGCCTACGACGCGGTGCTCGCGACCGACGACGGCCTGGCCGAGGCGCATCACGGCCGGGGACTGGCGCTATCGATGCTGGGGCGAGGGGAGGAGGCGGTCGCGGCGCTGGAGCGCGCGGTCGAGCTGGACCCGGAGGCGCCCCGCGT
>JAFGHH010000471.1 GCA_016930215.1 Deltaproteobacteria bacterium | reverse complement strand
GCCGCGGGTTGCCGCGCTTGCCCTCGAGCGACTCGATCAGCGCGGTCTCCTCGCCGCAGACGTAGGCGCCGGCGCCGAGGTGGACGATGATGTCGAACTCGACGCCCCGGCCGAGGATGTTGGTGCCGAGCAGGCCGGCCTTGCGGGCCTGGGCGCAGGCCGCTTCCAGGATCTCCGCGATCCAGGCGAACTCGCCGCGGATGTAGATGAAGCCGAGCTTCGCGCCGATCGCGTGCCCGGCGATCGCCATGCCCTCGATCAGCAGGTGGGGGTCGTACTCCATGATCTGCCGGTCCTTGAACGTTCCGGGCTCTCCTTCGTCGGCGTTGCAGATCAGGTAGACCGGCCCGGTGCGCTCCTTGGGGAGGAAGCTCCACTTGACCCCGGCCGGGAAGCCGGCGCCGCCCCGCCCGCGCAACGCGGCCGCCTTGACCTCGGCCGTCACCGCCTCGGGCTTCATCCCCAGCGCCTTCTCCAGCGCCTTGTAGCCGCCGGACTTGCGGTACACCTCGAGGTCCCGGGCCTTGGTGTCGCCGCGGTGCTTGAGCAGGATCTTGCAGGTCGAGCCCCAGTTCCCCTCGGCCGGCGCGTCGGGCAGCTTCCCCTTCCGCAACTCGGCCAGCAGCTTGTCGAGCCTCTCCGGCGTGAGGTTCTCGTAGTAGCGGTCGTTGACCTGCAGTACGGGGCAGGTGCCGCAGCTGCCGAGGTCCTGGACGGTGGACAGCGTGAACAGGCCGTCGGGCGTGGTCTCGCCGACGCGGATGCCGAGCGTCTTCTCGAGGTGGGCGAGCAGGTTGTCGGCGCCGGCCAGCATCGCGGGGACGTTGGTGTCGAGCTGCAGGTGGAAGCGGCCCACCGGCTTGAGGTTGAACATCGTGTAGTAGCTCTGCATGCCGTAGGCGGTGGCCAGCGGCACGCCGAGCAGCTCGGCGATCTCGGCGACGGCCCCGGAGGGCACGCTGCCGCCGAGACTGCGTTGCGCCAGGTGCAGGGCCGGCATCAGTGCCGAGCGGCGGTCCGGGTAGCGCGCGGCGACTTCCTCGATTCGGGTGCGGACTTCGTTGGAGATCATCATCAAGTTCTCCCGTGTTCGCGGCGTCACGCCAGCTTCTCGAGGCGGGCGGCGCAGACCTTGTACTCGGGGATCTTGCAGGCCGGATCCAGCGCGTCGTTCGTCAGCACGTTGGCCGCCGCCTCGGCGAAGTGGAACGGGATGAAGATCGAGCCCGGGGCGACCCGGTCGGTCACCAGCGCCGTGGTCTCGATCCGCCCGCGCCGGCTGCGGACCGCGACCTTCTCGCCGTCGGCGACGCCGTGCTTCGCGGCGTCGTCCGGGTGCAGCTCCACGTGCCCGCTCGGCACGAGCCGGTCGAGGATTTCGGCCCGGCGGGACATGCTTCCGGTGTGGAAGTGCTCCAGGACGCGCCCGGTGCTCAGCACCAGGGGATACTCCGCGTCCGGCAGCTCGGCCGACGGCTTGTACTCGAGCGGCGAGAGCAGGGCCAGGCCGCGGGAGAACTTGCCGACGTGCAGGGTCGGCGTTCCCGGATGGGTCTCGTTCGGACACGGCCACGGGAGCCCGACCTCGCGGATCCGCTCGTAGCTGATCCCCGCATAGGCCGGCGTGAGGTCGCGGATCTCCTTCCACAGCGCCTCGGGGGTTCGCGGGAACTCGTGGCCGAAGCGCTGGGCGATGTCGGCGATGATCTCGTAGTCCTGGCGGACGTTCCCCCTGGGCTGGAGCGCCGGCTGCGTGAGCTGCACGCGGCGCTCCGTGTTGCTGATCGTCCCGAGCTTCTCGGCGAACGAGACACCGGGGAGCACGACGTCGGCGAGCTGCGCCGTCTCGGTGAGGAAGATGTCCTGGACCACCAGGAAGTCGAGCTTCCGGAGGCTCTCCTCGACGTGGTGCAGGTTGGGATCCGAGACCATCGGGTTCTCGCCCAGGACGTACAGGGCGCGGATCTTCGCGCCGCACTCCGGGATCATCTGCGTCAGCGTCAGGCCGGCCTTGTCGCTGAGCTTGGCGTTCCAGTACTTGGAGAACTTCTCGACCGCCGCCGCGTTGCTCACCGGCTGGTAGCCGGTGAAGAACACCGGCAGGCCGCCCATGTCGCAGGCGCCCTGCACGTTGCTCTGGCCGCGCAGCGGGTTGACGCCCCCGCCCACGACGCCCAGGTTGCCGAGGATCAGCTGCAGGTTGACGCAGGCCTTGACGTTGTCGACGCCGTGGCTGTGCTGCGTGATGCCCATGCAGTAGTACAGCGCCCCGACGCCCGATTTGGCGTACAAGGCCGCGGCGGCGTACAGGTCGGCCGCCTTGACCCCCGTCAGCTCCTCGACCTTCTCCGGCGTGAAGAAATCGACCGCCTTGCGGTACGCCTCGTAGCCCTCCGTGCGCTCCTTGAGGTACTCCTCGTTCTGCCAGCCCTCGCGCAGGATGATGTGCTGCAGGCCGGAGAGCAGCGCGACGTCCGTGCCGTTGCGGTGCCGGAGCCAGACGTCGGCGAAGTCGATGAGGTCGATGCGACGCGGGTCGCAGACGATCAGCTTCGCCCCGCGGTCCTTGACGGCCCGCTTGAGCAGCGAGCCGAAGACCGGGTGGTTCCAGGTCGTGTTCGAGCCGATCACCAGGATGACCTTCGCCTGGAGGACCTCCTCCATCGCGTTCGTCATCGCGCCCGAGCCCAGCGTGGCGGCCAGACCGGCCACCGTCGAGCTGTGTCAAAGACGCGCACAGTGATCTATGTTGTTGGTCCCGAAGACCACCCGCGCCAGCCGCTGCAGGGCGTAGTTCTCCTCGTTGGTCACCTTGGCCGAGCTGAAGAAGCCCAGCGCGTCCGTCCCGTGCGCCTCCTGCACCGTCTTGAGCTTCGAGGCCACCAGGTCGAGCGCCTCGTCCCAACTCGCCTCGACCAGCTTGCCGTCCTTGCGGACCAGCGGCGATCGCAGGCGCTCGGGGGAATCGACGAAGTCGAGCCCGAAGCGGCCCTTGACGCACAGCATCCCCTTGTTCGGCTGGCGCTCCCAGGCCGTCTCGGTCGCCTCGGAGTAGACGTAGCGGTTGTCCTTGACGTGGAAATCGATCTGACACCCGACGCCGCAGTACGGACAGGTGACCTTGGTCGCGGTCGTCTCGGAGGGCCGGATGCGGGCCTTCCGCGGTCCGGTGAAGGTCAGCGCCCCCACCGGACAGACCTGCACGCACTCGCCGCACAACACGCAGCTCGACTCGCCCAGCGGCTTGTCGTCGTCCGCGATCACCCGTGCGTGATGCCCCCGGTAGCCGAACGCCAGCACCCGGTTGACCACCGTGTTCTGGCAGGCGGTGACGCAGCGCCCGCACTGGATGCACTTGTCCGCCTCGCGGACGATCCCCTCGGAGGACTCGTCCAGCGGCTCGGGCGGCACGTCGAACAGCAGCCCGGGTCGCTCGATGCCCAGCATGTAGGCCATGCGCTGCAGCTCGCAGTCTCCGGAGGCCTGGCAGGAAAGGCAGTTGTGGTGACCGTCCGCCAGCAGCAGCTCGACCACCGTGCGCCGCGTCTCCATCACCCGCGGCGTGTCCGTGTGGACGACCATCCCCTCGCGGGCCGGCGTCGCGCACGACTCCTTCAGGCCGCGCACCCCCTCGATCTCGACCACGCAGGCGCGGCAGCGGCCGGCCTTGCCGGTCCGCGGGTGGTAGCACAGGGCGGGGATGTAGATCCCATTCGCCCGGGCCGCGTCGAGCACGGTCTGGCCTTCCTGAGCCTCGATGCTCCGTCCGTCGATGGTCAGCTTCAAGATGCACCTCCAACGAGTCCGGCGAGGGAAGCGAACCGTCGAGCGCAAGAGGCGTCCGGCGGTTCCGGAACGACTGAATTGCACTACCATTCCGGCCGAGTCGTGTCAATCGAAACCCAGCGGCTTCCGGGCGAGTTCGGGGCGTTTCGCCCCATCAGGACAGCTCGGGGAACAGTCGGGCCAGCCGCGCCAGCCGCGCCGCCGCGTCGGCCGGCGGTCGCCCGGACGCCGTGCGCTCGGCGCGCAGCATCAGGTTGCGCGGGGTGACGTCGCCGCCGGCGAACTCGACGGCATCGACGCGGTAGCCCGCCGCCTCGAGCCGCAGGAAGCGGGCGGCGTCGAGCAGCACGTCGGAGAGGCGGCTGCGCAGGCGGCCGCAGGCGGGCACCCCGGCCTCCTCGAAGCCGCGGTCGATCCGGCGGTGGCAGCACGGCACGCAGAGGATCCAGCGCGCCCCGGCGGCGACGGCCCGGGCGAGAAACTGGTCGGTGGCCGGTCCGCAGGCGTGCAGCGCCCAGGCCACGTCGAGCGGCGCGGGCAGCGCGACGTCGGCCAGCCGGCCGACGTGGAACTCCAGGCCGTCGAGCTCCAGCGCCCGCGCCACCTTGCGGCAGGTGGCGATGCGTTGCGGCACCTCGTCGACGCCGACGATCCGCGCCCGGATGCCGAGCGCGGGCAGCACGAGCAGGCGGGCGACGAACGAGAGGTGCGACTTGCCGCAGGCGCCGTCGAGGACCGACAGCTCGCGGGAGCGCGGGGCGTCGCGCAGGGCGAACACGAGCTGCTCGCCGAAGCGGTGGACCTCCAGCGCCTTCTTGTACTCGCGCCGGCCGAACGTCGCCGCACCCTCGGCGGCGCGGACGCGGTGCGCCGCCTCCAGCACCTCGCGCTCCGCGATCTTCACCGCGTGCGGCGGGGCCTTGCGGTAGCGCGCGATGCCCACGGCTGGAAACCGTCGGCGCTCAGGCCTTGAGCAGGTAGTTGGCGATCACCAGCCGCTGGATCTCGCTCGTGCCCTCGTAGATCTCCGTGATCTTCGCGTCGCGGAAGTGCCGCTCGACGCCGTACTCCTTGAGGTAGCCGTAGCCGCCGTGGACCTGGATCGCCTTGGTGGTGAGCCTCATGCACATCTCGGCGGCGTAGACCTTGGCCGTGGCCGACTCGCGGCCGTACGGCAGCTTGTGATCCTTGAGCCAGGCGGCGCGCAGCGTGAGCAACCGGGCGGCGTCGAGCTCGGTGGCCATGTCGGCGAGCATGAAGGCGACCGCCTGGTGCTCGGCGATCGGCTTGCCGAAAGTCTGGCGCTCCTTGGCGTAGGCCACGCTCTCGTTGAGCGCCGCGGCGGCGATGCCGAGGGCCTGCGAGGCGATGCCGATGCGACCGGCGTCGAGCGTGGTCATGGCGACCTTGAAGCCCATTCCGCGGTCCCCGAGGCGGTAGGCGGCGGGGACCTTCGCGTCCTCCATCGAGATCGAGGAGGAGTGCGAGGCGCGGATGCCCATCTTGATCTCCTTGGGGCCGACGGAGACGCCGGGGTGGTTCTTGAGCGGCAGGAGCACGGCGGAGACGCCCCGGTGCTTCTTCTCCTTGTCCTCGGTGGCGAAGATGATCGCCCAGTCGGCGTTGGGGGCGTTGGTGATGAAGATCTTCTCGCCGTTGAGCACCAGCTCGTCGCCGACCTGCTTGACCGTGGTGCGCATCGCGGCGGGGTCGGAGCCGGCGCCGGGCTCGGTGAGGCCGAAGCAGCCGAGCTGCCGGCCGGCGGCGAGCGGGGTCAGGATTTCGCGCTTCTGCTGGTCGGTGCCGTATTTCGACAGCGGGTCGCAGACCAGCGAGTTGTTGACGCTCATGATGACGCCCGTGCCGGCGCAGCCGCGGCTCACCTCCTCCATCGCCAGCACGTAGGTCACGTAGTCCATGCCGCTGCCGCCGTGCTCCGGGGCGATCGCGATGCCCATCAGGCCGAGCTCGCCGAGCTTGGCGACGAGGTCGGCGGGGTACTCGGCCCGCTCGTCGAGCTCCTTCGCCCGCGGGGCGATCTGCTCGTCGGCGAGCTCGCGCGCCATGCGCTGGACGGCCAGCTGGTCCTCGGTGAAATCGAAGTTCATCGGTCCTTCCTCCTCGACGAGATGCCCGGCGACGTCGTGCGTGCCGGGGCGCTTCGCGGCGGGATGGAGGCGCCCCGGCGCTGCCGGGCCGGCGTCTTCGAGCGGGCCGGCGCCAGACCCTCCGGCAGCAGCGTGGTGCGCGTGCGCGCCAGCCGCGCCAGCTCGTCGGGCGGCACCGGCCGGCTGAACAGGAACCCCTGCAGCTCGTCGCACTCCTTCTCGCGCAGGAACTCGACCTGCGCCGCCGTCTCGACCCCCTCCGCGATCACCGACATGCCCAAACTGCGGGCCAGGCCGATCACCGCCGCGCACAGCGTCGCGTTCTCCTCGTCGTCCGGCACGTCCCGCAGGAACGTCCGGTCGACCTTCAACGTGTCGACCGGGAAGCGCTTGAGGTAGCCCAGCGAGGAGTACCCGGTGCCGAAGTCGTCGATCGCCACCCGGACCCCGATCGCCTTCAGCTCCATCAGCCGCTCGACCGTCCGCTCCGGCGAGCGCATCGCGCTGCCCTCCGTGATCTCCACCTCGAACTGCCGCGGGTCGACCCCGCTCTCGATCAGCCACCCCGCCACCCGGTCGACCAGCCGCAGGTCGTCGAACTGCGCGGCCGCGAGATTCACCGCGACCCGCAGCGGCGGCAGCCCCTGGTCGCGCCAGCGCCGCGCCTGGCGGCACGCCGTCCGCACCACCCACTCGCCCAGCGGCACGATCAACCCGACGTCCTCGGCGACCTTGAGGAACCGCGCCGGCGGCAGAACCCCCTGCCGCGGGTGGTTCCAGCGCACCAGCGCCTCGACCCCCGTCAGCTGCCCGCGGCGCGCGTCGACCTGCGGCTGGTAGTACAGCAGGAACTGCTCCTGCTCCAGCGCGCGCCGCAGCTCCGCCTCCAGCTCCAGCTCCTGCGACGCCCGCGCCTGGAGCGAGCGCGAGTAGAAGTGGTAGCGGTTGCGGCCGGCCCCCTTGGCCCGCTGCATCGCCGCCTCCGCGTGCGCCAGCAGCTCGTCGATGTCCTCCGCGTCGTCCGGGTACATCACGATGCCGATGCTCGCCGAGACCCGCACGTCCCGGCTCGCCTCGAGCTGGAACGGCTCCACGAGCAGCTCGAGCAGCTTGCGTGCGACCAGTCCCGCGTCGCTCGCCGCAGCCGTCTCCGGCAGCAGGAACAGCAGCTCGTCGCCCCCCTCCCGCGCCGCCGTGTCGGTGCTCCGCAGCGCGGTCCGCAGCCGCTCCGCGACCGCCGCCAGCAGCCGGTCGCCGAACGCATGGCCGTACCGCTCGTTGAGCGCCTTGAACCCGTCGAGGTCCAGGTGCAGCAGCGCGACCTTGTGCCCCGCCCGGCGCCCCAACAGCATCGCCTGCCGCAGACGGTCGCGAAGCAGCAGACGGTTGGGCAGCCCGGTCAGCGGGTCGATGTGCACCGCCCGCTCGACCTCCGCATCCTTGCGGTGCGCGACGCACAGCTCCGAGAACACACCCACGTAGTGCGCCGGGCTCCCGCGCTCGTCGAGCACCGCGTCGATCGTCAGCCACCGGGCAAACAGCTCGCCGTTCCGGCGCCGGTCCCAGATCTCCCCCTGCCAGCGCCTCTCGCGCACCAGCGCCTGCCACATCCGGCGGTAGAACTCGGCGTCGTGGCGGTCCGACTTGATCAGCCGCGGGTTCTTGCCGAGCAGCTCGTCGTGCGAGTAGCCGGTCATCGAGCAGAACGCGGGGTTGGCGTCGAGGATGGCGCCCTGCAGGTCCGTCAGGACGATGCCGTCGCTCGCCGCCGCGAACATCGCGCACTCGCGGGCCCCGAGCCCGTCCCGCCCCGACGGCTTTCCCTGCGCCACGGCCGGGAATCTAGCCGGGAGCGCGCCGGGTGTCCACCGCGAACCGTGCGGACCGAACCGTGCGGACCGCGCGGGCGGACGGACCCCGTCCGTCCCGGTCGGCCCGCGGTCGGCTGGGCGAGCGGATCCGCACGGCCGGTCGGGACCTCGCAATTTCGCTGGCCACGCGCGCGGCCGACCCGGTATTTTCCGCCTGCCCGGCAACGGGCCGGGCCGGAGTGGAAGACGTCATGACCGTCGTCGTCACGGGAGCCTCGGGCCACGTCGGGGGCAATCTGGTGCGCGCGCTGCTGACCGCCGGCCGCAAGGTGCGCTGTGTGGTCCGCGACGACGTCCGGGCCATCGACGGGCTGGACGTGGAACGCGTGCGGGCCGACGTCTTCGACCCGACCTCGCTGCGCGCGGCATTCGACGGCGCGGAGGTCGTCTACCACCTGGCGGCCAAGGTCTCCATCGAGGGCGACCCGGGCGGCCTCGTGCACCGGACGAACGTCGAGGGACCCCGCAACGTCGCCGCCGCGTGCCTCGACGCCAAGGTGAAACGCCTCGTGCACTTCAGCTCGATCCACGCCTTCGTCCAGCGCCCGTTCCTCGAGCGGCTCGACGAGGACCGGCCGCTGGTCACCGACCCGAAGGAGATGGCCTACGACCGCAGCAAGGCCGCCGGCCAGCGCGAGGTGCTCGACGCGGTCCGCCGCGGGCTCGACGCCGTGATCGTCCACCCCACCGCGATCCTGGGACCGTTCGACTTCAAACCCTCCCCCGTCGGCCAGGTGCTCCTCGACCTGTACCATCGCCGCCTCCCGTCGCTCGTCGCCGGCGGGTTCGACTGGGTCGATGTTCGCGACGTCGTGGTCGGGGCGATGGCTGCCGAGCGGCAGGGTCGGACCGGCTGCAACTACCTGCTGGCCGGCGAATGGCGGTCCGTCGTCGAGCTGGCCGCGCTGGCCGAGGAGGTGACCGGCGTGCGCAGCCCCCGCTTCGTCGCTCCGTTCTGGCTCGCCCGCCTCGGCGCCCCGTTCATGACCGCCTTCGCCCGCGTCACCGGCCGCCGGCCGCTCTACACCTCCGACTCGCTCCACGCCCTCGAGTCGAACCGCAAGATCTCCTGCGAGCGCGCCGTCGCCGAGTTGGGCTACGCCCACCGTCCGCTGCGCGAGACCGTCGCCGACGCCTACGCCTGGTTCCGCGAGGCCGGGCTGCTGGCCTCGCTCCCGCCGACCTAGCATCCGCCCCGGGCCGGGGTCGAGGAAGGACCTGCAGCGGGCGCCCGGCCGTGCTATCCTGGGCGGTGCGATGCGGTGCTGCTGCCCACGAGACTCGGGATTCCTGGCGCTCCTACTGGCGGCGGCCGCCGGCTGCTCGCTGCATACCAGCGGCATCGGCGGCGAGGACGCCGAGGCGACGGGCGATGAGGGCGAGGAGGTCGCCGGCGAGGTCGGCGCGGATGCCGATGCGGATGCGGATGCCGGTGCGGACGCGGATCCGGACGTGGACGCGGGCGAGGACGTGGACGCGGGCGAGGACGTGGACGCGGGCGAGGACGTGGACGCGGGCGAGGACGTGGGCGAGGACGTGGACGTCGACGCGGACGAGGATGCCGGCGAGGACACGGACGAAGACGTGGGCGCCGACACCGACACCGACGCGGCCGATGTCGTCGAATGCCTCGGTCCCGGCGACTGCGACGACAGCGTGGCCTGCACGGTGGATCGCTGCGACGAGACGACGTACACCTGCCGGCACGACCCCGATCACGCGGCCTGCTCCGACGGCGATGCGTGCAACGGCGTCGAGGTGTGCGAGCCCTTCTCCGGCTGCCGGCCCGGCACGCCCCCGGACTGCGACGACGGGGTGGCCTGCACGGTCGATCGCTGCGATCCCGGCACCGGCGTCTGTCTCAGCACGCCCAATCACGCGCGGTGCGACGACGGCGCGTTCTGCAACGGCGCCGAACTGTGCGAGCCGGGCGTGGGGTGCGTTCCGGGGCCGGCGCCGACCTGCGACGACGGTCGGACCTGCTCGGTCGACTCGTGCGACCCGACCGCCGCCGGCGGCGCCGGCGCCTGCGTGCACCTCGGACCCGACGCGGACGGCGACACCTACCGCGACTCCGACTGCTACGGGGACGACTGCAACGACGGCGACCCCGCGATCCACCCCGGCGCCGTCGAGCTCTGCGACGGCGTGGACCAGAACTGCTCGGGCTACCCGGACGACGTCCCGGGCACCTGCGCCTCCTGCACGCCGCGCGTCCACGCGGGGCACGTCTACCAGTTCTGCAACTCCCCCGACGAGTGGACCGACGCGCGAGACCGCTGCGGCGGAGTGTCCGGGTACTACCTGGTCACGGTCAACGACGCCGTCGAGAACACCTTCCTCGCGGGCGCCGCGGCGACCGTGCGCACGGGCGACTGGTGGATCGGCTACAACGATCGGGCCGACGAGCGGACCTGGGTCTGGGTCCACCCGCCGTCGAGCTACACCAACTGGGCGAGCGAGGAACCGAACAACAGCGGAACCTACCCGGGCGAGGACTGCGCCAACCTGAACCAGGCCCGGGGCACCGGCGGGCAGTGGAACGACGCGCGGTGCAGCGACACCTATCCGTTCATCTGCGAGCACGACTGACGGCGCACCCGCGCGCGGGGAGTGCTACGGCGCCACGGTGCCGGAGACGTGGGCGATGCGGCCCGCGTCGTCCTCGTAGACGAAGTGCAGCGCCGTTCCGACGAAGGCGAGCGGCGGGGTCGCGAGGTCGTTCTCGAGCGCGCCGTCGTGGACGGCCGCCGGGTCTTCGGCCACCGTCCACGGTCCGAGGAACGACTCGCCGCCGGCCACGGCCGCGGCGAGCAGCACCGCGTCGCCCTCGACCCACGCCGTCACCACGCGTCCGCCGTCGTCCACGGCCAGCTCCGGCGGGTTCGCCGGCGCCTCGTACTCGTGCACCAGCACTCCCGGGCCGCCGCCGCTCCAGGTGTCGTCGTTCCCGCGAGCGTAGCGGACCGAGTCGATCGCCCACGCGCCGCCGCCGTGGTCCAGCCAGCGCTGCCAGGCGAGGTGCACGAGGCCGTCCGGTCCGAGCGCGATCGCCGGCAGCTCCGCGCTGTCGCCGTGCGTCGTGACCTCCCGGATCGGCGACCAGCTCGACCCGTCCCCGTTCGCGTAGTAGACGCGGGCGAAGCGGAACGCGAGGTGGATCCGGTCGTCCGGCCCGGTCACGGCCGCCACGTGCTTGGCCCCGCCGGTCCAGAGGTGTGTCGGGGCGTCCCAGACCCCGGCCGGCGAGCGATGGGCGACCCACAGGTCGTCGAACATGCAGAACACGTAGGCGTCCCCGTCCGACCCGCCGGCCGTGGCCGCGAATTCCCAGGCGCGCACCGAGCGCGGGCATGCCGTCTCGGGGCCGTGCCAGCCGCCGCCGTCGCGCCAGGCGTAGAACACGTCGGTGTCCCACCCGGTGCCCCACGAGACCTGCACGCGGGCGCCGTCCGGCGCGACCCAAATCCGATGCCGCCCCCACTTGTTCGCCCCCACGCCGTCCGAGCCCGGGACCGGCTCCGGGGCGCTCCAACTCCCGTTCCAGGTCCGGTAGAACAGCCGGGCGCCGTCGTCCACCGTCAGGTGCAGCCGGCCGCCCTCGTCGGCGGACAGCCGCGGATGCCGGCCGTTGCCGACGACCCCGCGCGTCGTCTCGTGGAATCCGGGCTCCACCGGAACGTCGGTCTCGGCCAGGAAGTCCGCGTCGGGTCGGGCGTCGGTCTCGGCCTCGGCCAGGAAGTCGGCATCGGATCGGGCGTCGGCGTCCGGTTCGGCATCGACCTCGCGCCGGGACTCCTCGCCGCCGGGGTCGGTCGGGGCGTCGGCAACGGTGTCGTCGTCGGCCGGGGCGCAGCCGAGGGCCGCGGCGAGCATTCCGGTCAGGGCGGGATGTGCGAACGGGCGGCTTCGTCGGAGCATCGTCTCCTCCCCGGGCCGTTCTTCCCCCGTGTACTCCCCGGAGCGCCGTCCGGCAAGTCGAGCGCGTGGAGCGCCGTCCGGCGGCGCCGGGCCTACGGTCGCCACTGCTTCCCGAGCCAGGCCCAGATCTCGTCCGCCCACTCCTCGCCGCGCGCCCGCGACAGGTGGTCGCGGTCGCGCCCCGAGTCCGGCGCGATCCCGCTCGAGTCGAAGAACGGGCAGGGCGCGGTGCGCCGCCGGGCCGCCTCGACGAACCGATCGACGCCCGGGAGCCCGGGCGGCCCGATCCAGAAGCAGCGGCGGTGCGCGCCCAGCCGGCTCGCCAGACGGTCGTAGTAGCCCAGGTACTCCTCCCGAGTGCCGACCTCGTATTCGTTGGTCCCGAGCGTTACGAGGACGATCTCCGGGAGATTGTCGCGCAGGCGCTGCGTCAGCCGTTCGGAGCCGAGCCACCGGGGAGCGTTGGACGAGACCCAGCAGTCGGTCACGTACCGCCCTCCGGCCTCGCGGACCCGCTGCGCCAGGCGCTGGGTCAGGCCGCCCGCCACCAGCGAGTCGCCGAGGTGCAGCACGGTGAGCCCGGTCCAGGCGACCTGCGCCCGGGCGGGCGGAAGGGTGAGCGGCAGCGCACCGCCGCGCTCGTCGACGACGTCGTACTCGACCCGCAGCTCGACCTCGCCGAACACCGTCGGCGCCCGGAGCCGGACCAGCTCGAAGGTGACCGCCGCACCGGGCGCCAGCGTCATCGGGGCGTTGCCGAACGCGGTTTCCCAGCCGTCGTCGGTCAGAGCGAGTTCGCCGAGCGGTTCGTCCTCGCGCAACAGTCGCAGCACGCCCGTCGGTGCGCGTCCCGGCCGTTCGGGCCGCAGCCGCGCCTCGCCGTCCCCGTCGTTGCGCAGGCGCAGCCCCAGCGGGAACCGCCGGTCCGCCACCAGCGGCTCGGCCGGCAGCACCAGCTCGCCCGTCAGCCGCACGGGGGCGCGCGGCGGGGGAGCGACGGCCGTGTCCGGACGGACCGGTCCGGCGACATCCTC
>JAFGHH010000067.1 GCA_016930215.1 Deltaproteobacteria bacterium | reverse complement strand
GGCGCGGGCGCATCGCGCGGTGCGAAGTAGAAGTCGAGGTTCGGCGGCGGTGGGGCCGTGGTCGCGGGCCCGCAGCCAAGTCCCAGGGCTGCCGCGACGAGGACCGTCCAGCGTCCGCCGGCCCCGCGATGCTCCGCGCGTCTCGTGTTCATCTCCGACCCGCCGTTCCGCCCCCGGTGCCGGAGGAGGATCGCACCACGTCGGGCGGCAGAGGACAAGCCCCGTTCCCGGACTTGCATTCCCGGCGCGGAGCGTGCAGGTTTTCGGGCGAGCGAGGAGGTGGACCATGCGCGCCCGCGTCATCCTGCCGCTGCTGCTCGCCGGGATCCTCGGCTGCCCGAGCGAGATCCCTCCTCCTCCTCCTCCTCCTCCTCCTCCGCTCCCGCCGTGCGAGGCGCTGCTCGCGGGCCGCGCGGCGCGCGTCGAGCCGGCGCCCGTGGGCATCCCGCAGGCCGAGGTCGCGACGCTCGGGACCGTGCAGGACCGCCGCTTCGGCCTCGGCCTGAGCGGCCGGGACTTCTGGTACGAGACCGACGAGGGGACGATGCACGCCGCGTTCGACGGGCCGGACCTGCCGATCGGCGCGCGCTTCCTGCCGATCGTCGACTGGAACCTCTCGGCGCGGGACGAGCCGACGGTGATCCCGGCGCTGCTCACGGAAGGACACGGCGAGGCCTGCCTGTTCGACGGCCGCGAGCCGATCGCACTCCAGGACGCCGCAGGCCTCGACGCGGCTCCGGACGCCGACGCGCTGGGCGCCACGCTCGCCCTGCGCTACCTCAAGACCTGCCCCGCTTCCCCCGACGAGTGCGTCGTGTACGGGACGCCCGACGCCGTCGCCGCGGCCCGCGATCCGTCCGAGCCGCCCGGGGGGTTCTACCTGCGGGCACCGGAAGCGGCCGAGGCCCCGGAGGACCTGACGTACGAGAAGGCGACGCTGCCCGAGCGGGCCGAGCCGGGCACGTCCCCGACGGTGTACCGACTGGTCAAGAGCGGCAACACCCGGGGCTTCAGCGTGGAGGTCGAGCGGGCGACGGCGACGGACGGTCCGGAGCAGCACAACTGGGCCCGGCTGTTCCTCAAGAAGGGCCGCAATCGCGTCCACGCCTTCGACATCGACCTGCGCGACGCGAACGCGTACCTCGTGGCGCACCTGCACGCCGACGGCGACCGGCTGCTCCTGTGGGTCGCCTGGCCGCAGCCCGGCCTGACGCTGTCGGTCCACGAGAAGCGGCGCGCCGCGCGGCAGGGCGAGCCGCTGGTGGTGTCGTTGTCGCCGTACTACGACCTGGGGATCCATGGCATCGACGGCGTCGGGGTGTTCCCCGTGCCGGACGGCGAGACGGTGGGGCTGGCGCAGTGGGACCCGAACGTCGACCGGGCGGTGTTCTACGCGACGCCCGACGCCGAGCCGGAGTGGCTCGACGTGGACCTCCCCGCGAGCTTCGACCCGGACAGCGACTGGGCGCGCTACTTCACGCGGACCGACGGGACGCTCGTCCCGACCTTCGAACCGGAATGATCACCGCCGACGGCGCAGGATCGCGCCGTTGGTGCCGAGGCCCCACAGCGTGCCGTCGGGCGCGCCGCCGAAGGTGGTGAAGCCCACGACGCCGGCGGCACCCACGTCGGTCCACGCCGAGCCGTTCCAGTGCGCCGGTCCCGAGATGAGGTTCACGACCCATGCGTCGTCGGCGCCGAAGACGAACCCGGCGCGCACCCCGCGCGCGTCCTCGGGCGCCGGCTCGACCACCGTCCAGCCCACGCCGTCCCAGTGCCAGACGCCGCCGAGATTGTCGATCGCCGTCTGGTCGTCCGGCGCCGGGCCGCCCATCGCCACCGGCTGCGTCAGCGTCGCGTAGGGGGCCCAGGCGTGCCCGTCGTAACGGAAGGCGATGGTCGTATCGTCGAAGAAGTCCTGGGTGACGTGCCAGACCTCGTCGCCCCCGCCCACCAGCACGCCGCCGTAGCCCGGGTCCAGGTGCGTGTCCAGCTCCCCGCCGGCGACCCACGCCGAGCCGTTCCAGTGCTGCAGCTCGCCGTCCTCGTCGACGGTCCACAGGTCGTTCGGGGCCCGGCCCCAGAAGTCGAGGGTCTGGTAGCTGCCGATCGACGAGGGATCGTATTCGGTCCACGTCGTGCCGTCCCAATGCCAGAAGCCGCCGTACTCCTCCGCGACCCAGACGTCGGCGGCCGAGAAGCCGAACACGGCGACCGTGCTGTAGATCGAGGCCGACGTCACTTGGGACCAGGCGCTGCCGTCCCAGTGCTGGAGGCGGCTGCCGGTGGCGGCCCAGGCGGCGGCGGGCCCGGCGACCCACACGTCGCCGAAGGCGGTGCTGCCGGCGGCCGCCAGCACGCCCCAGCTCGTGCCGTCCCAGCGGTACAGCCCGCCGTGATCGCCCGCCGCGATCGCGTCGGTCGCCGAGAAGCCGTAGACCCGAATCAGGCGCTCGGTGGTCGTCACGTCGTGTGCCGTGAAGGCGGTGCCGTCCCAGTGCAGCGCCGCGCCGCCCGCTCCGACGAACCAGACGTCGGTCGCCGCCGTCCCGCCCACGCCGTACAGCTCGACGTCGGTCTCCGGCTCCACGGGCCGCCAGATCCCGCCGTTCCAGTGGAGCAGCCGCGACCGGCCGGTCTGGTGCGACACGATCCACAGGTCGTCGACCCCCGTGCCCCAGCCGTCGGTGATGATCCACTCCCACAACGCGCTCGGACCGGTGGGACCCCAGGCGCCGCCGGTGCGCTGGAACATCTGCCAGGAATCTTCGTACCAGCGCTCGCGACCCCAGGCCCACGCCTCGCCGCCGCCGCTGCAGAACACCCGCTCCAGCGCGTAGCCCGGCTGGAACGGGTCGGGGGCCCAGGCGCTGCCGTCGTAGCCGAGGAGCTGGGCGCCCACCGCCCACAGCTCGTCGGCGGCGTTGGCGCACAGGTCCACCGGCGCGGAGCCGGAGGGCGCGGCGTGCGCCGACCAGGCGGTGCCGTTCCAGTGCGCGAAGCCGGCGGCGGAACCCACGGCCCACACGTCGTTCGCCGCGACACCGGCCACGGCGGTGAGATCCGTCGTCACGGGGCTGGTCTCTCCGACCCACGACGCGTCGGCCTGCCGGCGGGCGATGGCGCCGCCGGTGCCGACGGCGAAGGCCGCGAGCGTCGCGCCGGAGCCGGTGGCCCACAGGTCGTTGAACGTGGCGGGCACCGGACCGGTGGGAGCGATCCGCTCCCAGGTGGATCCGGTGCGGCGCAGGATCAGGCCGCCGTCGCCGGCGATCGCCACCGTCGAGCCGTTGGCTCGGATGGCGGTCAGGTTCTGCGTCACGCCGGTCGCCACGGCGACCCAGACGGTGCCGTCCCAGTGCAGCAGCAGGTTGCCCGCCACGGCCCAGGCGTCGTCGGTCGCCGTGCCGGCCAGCCCGGCGATCAGGGCGGCGAATCCCGTCTCGACCCGCGTCCAGGCCGTGCCGTCCCAGTGCAGGAGCGCGCCGGCCTCGGCGACGGCGGCCCAGACGTCGTTCGCGGCGGCGCCCCACAGCGCGGTGATCCGCGAGGTGGTGCCCGAGGGGACCGAGGTCCACTCGGTGCCGTCCCAGTGCATCAGCGTGCCGTTGTAGCT
>JAFGHH010000470.1 GCA_016930215.1 Deltaproteobacteria bacterium | reverse complement strand
GGCTGGACGACGACTGCGACGGCGAGACCGACGAGGAGAACCCCGGCGGCGGTGGGCCCTGCGGGGAGACCGTCGGCGCGTGCGAGGCCGGCACGTTGCAGTGCATCGCGGGCGTGCTCGAGTGCGTCGGCGGGACCGGGCCGACGGCCGAGCTGTGCAACGGCCTCGACGACGACTGCGACACCGTGACCGACAACGACCCGACCGACGTCGGCGGGCGCTGCGGGGTCGCGCTCGGCGAGTGCGACTACGGCGCCTACGTCTGCAGCGCGGCCGGCGTGCGCGAATGCGTCGGAGACGTCGGCCCCGTCCCCGAGATCTGCGACGGGCGCGACAACGACTGCGACGGCAGCTACGACGAGGCGGTGACCGACACCTACGACTGCTCACGGCCGGGCGTCTGCGTGGAGGGCACTCCGACGTGCGACATGGGCGTCTGGGTCTGCGTCGGGGAGGTTCCGGGCGGGATCGAGACCTGCAACTCGGTGGACGACGACTGCGACACGGCGACCGACGAGGATTTCGACCTCGACAACGACCTGTTCAACTGCGGCTCGTGCGGCCACCACTGTGTCCTGCCCCACGCCACGGCGACCTGCACGGCCGGTACCTGCCGCGTGGCGGCCTGCGACCAGGACTACTGGAACCTCAACGGCACGCACGCCGACGGCTGCGAGTACGCCTGCGTGCGGGTGGCGCCGAACTACGACAACTGCAACGGCATCGACGACGACTGCGACGGACTGACCGACAGCGCCGATACCGACTTCGAGGCCTTGCGCCCCCGCGTCGGGGCGCCGGACTACTTCTGCCAGACGTTCGGCGCCTGCGCCGGCGTGACCGTCCAGTGCGGCGTGGTCGGCTCGACGACGCAGTGGTACTGCGCCTACCCGGCGGCGGTCCGGACCGACGGCTCGGGCACGATCCTGCCCGAGACGCTCTGCAACTCGATCGACGAGGACTGCGACGGTTTGACCGACGAGAACTGGCCGGGCGTGCGCCACAGCCCGACCGACCCGGCCGACAGCTGCAACGCCGGCACGGGCATCTGCCTGCGCACCGGCACGTTCATCTGCGACGCCTCCGACCGCACGCGCCAGACCTGCTCGGTTACCGCCGGCAGTCCCGGCCCGACGGAGCTGTGCAACGGGCTCGACGACGACTGCAACGGCACCACCGACGACTTCGCCGAGAACTACTACTTCACCGCCAGCACGCCCGCGGCGGTGCGGGTCCAGGGCTCGATCAACGCCGACGGCTCGTCCGACGGCAGCCGCGAGGCCACGCGCAGCTTCTACGTCATGCGGTGGGAGGCGAGCCGGCCCGACGCCACGGCCGCCAACGGCGGCTCGATCGGCAGCCTCAAGCCGTGCTCGGTCAACGGCATCCAGCCCTGGACCAACGTCACGCGGGCCCAGGCCGAGGCCGCCTGCTGCCGGCTGAACTCGGACGGCGTCTGCCACGGCACGGCCGGCGCCAGCGGCTCCCGCTGGCACCTCTGCACCGCCCTCGACTGGCAGCTCGCCTGCGAGCGGGGCACCAGCAGCTACTACACGTACCCGTACGGCAACACCTACGCCGCCACGACCTGCAACGGGAACGACTACGACACGAACGCCACGCTGGCCGGGGACCAGGACGACATCCTGGCCACGCAGACGATGACGAGCTGCCGCAACCTGACCGCCTACCCGGCCGGCAGCTGGAGCTACGACATGAGCGGCAACGTCAAGGAGTGGACCAGCACCAGCCGTACCGTCGGCACGGCGACCTACTACGAGATCCGCGGCGGCGCCTCCAACAACTCGTCGCTCGGCCTGACCTGCGCCTTCGACTTCACCCTCGGCTCCACCGACTTCCAGTTCCCCAACGTCGGCTTCCGCTGCTGCTACTACTAGGACGATGCGCCGTCACCTCGCCCGACTCCCGCTGCTGGCCGCGGCCGCCCTCTCGGCTTCGGCCTGCCCCTCGTCCGCCCCCGACGCCGCCGAGCCCCGCGACCGCACCGTCTACGGCCACCCCGACGACCCGGCCCAACCCGCCGGCCCGACCGCGGTCCCTCGCGCCGTCTGCCCGGAACCTACCCCCGACGCGACGACCCGCGAGGAGCTCCTGCACGTCCTCGACGACGGCGTCGGTCGCCTGCTCGCCCACCTCCGCCTCGCTCCGGTACTCGACCGACAGGGCCCGGGCGCCCGCTTCGTCGGCCACCGCATCGTCGCGCTCGACGACTTCGTGCGCTGCGGCGCCTTCGGACTGCGCGAGGGCGACGTCGTCACCGCCGTCAACGACCACGGCGTCGAGCGCGACTCGGACGCGGTCGAGATCTGGGAGCAGCTCTTCACGGCCACATCCATCACCCTGACCGTGGTCCGAGGCGGAGTCGAGACCGCGCTGAGCCTGACCGTTCTGGACGAGCCTGTTCGTATCGACAACACTGGGGTTTCGACCGTCGAGGACCCTGGGTCGTGACAATTCCGTGACCGGAATCTGACTCCTTGCCTGCAATCCCAACCTGGGGCATTCTCCTGCTCGTCATGGGGGTCTACGTCCGCTCGATCCTGACCTGGGGTTGGATGATCCTCCTGTCGGTCCTCTGGATCCCGATGACGCTGCTCTTCTCGCTGACGATCCCGTTCGACCGTCGGCGCCGCTTGTTGTTGTGGGAGAGCCACCTGTGGTGCCGGACGGTGGCGCGCACCTATCCCACGTGGCGGATCAAGCTGACGGGGCTCGAGCAGATCGAGCCCGGTCGGCACTACGTGGTGATGTCGAACCACGCGAGCCTGTCCGACATCCTGCTGCTCTCGCGGTTGCCGTTGTACTTCCGCTGGGTGAGCAAGCGGGAGATCTTCCTGGTACCGATCTTCGGCTGGCAGATGTGGGTCTTCGGCCACCTGTCGGTCAAGCGGGGGAATCGGAAGAGCGTCGCGCGGTTCCTGCGGGCGACGCGACGGACCTTGGAGTCGGGGCTGTCGGTCCTGATCTTCCCGGAGGGAACGAGGAGTCGCACGGGCGAGTTGGGCTCGTTCAGGCCCGGCGGGTTCCAGCTGGCGAGCGACACGGGGACGCCGATCCTGCCCGTGGTGGTCGGTGGTTCGGCGGCGGCGCTGCCGAAGAACTCCTGGGTGATGCGCGACCTGACCTGTCCGCGGGTGCACGTGCTGCCACCGATCCCGGTGGAGCGCGGCGAGGATCCGGCGGCGCTGGCGCGACGGGTCCGGGACACGATGCTGGGTCCGCACGCGCAGGTGCAGCGGGAGTCGGCCGAGCTGCTGGCGGGATGGCTGGCGGAGTTGGGGCTCACGCCCCAGGCGTCCCGCCCGGCGGAGCGGTCGGCGCCGCCCGCAGCTCCGTGAGCTCGACCGCGAGCTCGCCGTCCAGATCGACCAGTCTTCCACGGGCGAACGGCAGGCCGTGGGCCAGCAGGTCGACGGTGCCGCCGGTGCTGCGGCCGAGCGTCACGACGTCGCCGGACTGCAGGGCCGCCAGGGCGCCGACGGTGAGCGTCGCGCGTCCGGCGACCGCCGTGACCTCGATCGGCACGGCGTCCAGCGCGGCCGACCCGTCTCCGGTCTCGAGGTTGACTTCGGTTCGATCCGCCCCGTCGGTCGTCATCTCCGTCCTCCCGTGATCCGCCGCGCGCGGCGGTCCCGCGATGGTCCATCGCCCGGCGTCGTCGGCGTGCGCCGGCCACCGGGGCCCGCGCGTTCCGGCTCCCCGCGGCTCGAGCCAGGCCGTGCGGAGCGGCGCCTCGCCCTCCCCGGCCGCCCATTCGTCGAAGGTCACGGCGTCGCCCGGCCGCAGCGCGAGCAGCTCGGCCCACCGCAGCCGTCCGCGGGCGCAGGCCGCCAGCAGCTCCACCGGCACCGTCGCGACCCACGCGGCCCGCGGCGGCGACTCGGCCGCGGCGTCCTCCGGCCGCACGGCCACCTCGGCCCGGCCCACCTTGCCCCCGGCGAGCAGGCGGAGCGAGACGCGCACGCGCCCCGTCTCGTTCCCGGTCGTCGCGATGCGGTGCAGGTCGACCAGCTCCAGCGGTCGCCCGGCCGCCGCGAGGGTATCGAGCGCGCGGAGTGCGAGGGCGGCCAACACGCCGGCGACCGGCTCGCCGCCGCCGTCGGCCGGCAGCGTCCACGACTCGACGCCGAACACCTCCGCCGCCAGCCCGGCCGCCAACGCGTCGTCGAGCCGCAGGTCGAGCGACCGGCCGGCAGCGGTGCGCAGATGCACGCACCAGCCGCGGGCCAACGGCGCGACGGCCGCCGCCGACGACTCGGCTGCCACCGGATCGATGCCGAGCAGCTGCAGGGGGAGTCCGAGCGGCTCGCCGAGCCGTTCGAGCAGTCCCGGCGCGGTGGGCGGGCCGCCGACCAGCGCGGAGCGCACGGCGCGGCGTGCGGCGACGAAGGCCGGCGACCGCGGCGGCGGGTTCCAGGCGATGCCCCGGCGTCTCAAGTCCCGCGTTCTCCCTTCGCGCGGCGGCGCACGCGGTCGCGCCGTCCCGCGGTCATCCCGGGCGGCTCCTCTCGCCCGGGTGCGGCGTCGTCCCGGCCGTCGCGTCCGGTCTCGAACCGTTCCAGCTCGAGGCCCCGCGCCGCCAGTGCCGCCCGCAGCTCGTCCTCCCGGGCCCGGAGGCGTGCCAGAACCTCTCCGTCCGACGCCTCGACGGCGAGCTCCAGGGCGTCACCGCGGAGCAAGAATGCCATGTGCGAGCCCGCGAGGAAACCGTCCTCGATCGTGAACTGCAGGGCGGCGCCCTCCGGGCCGGCGGCGGCCCGCACGTCCGCCAGCGGGAGTCCGTGGACTCCAGGCGTCGATGGGACCGGTGGGGAGGCCGGCAGCGACTCGCGCGCGGTGGCGGACCACAGGCGGGCGGTCCACGAGGGGTCGGCCGGGGCGCCGGCGGGCGTCCCGGGCGTTCCCGACTCCTCGGGGGCCCGGCGCGGACGGCGCACCAGCTCGGCGAAGCGGCGTCCCGCCGCCGGGTCCGCGGGGCCGCGGCCGGCGGTCCGGGCCGCGGCGGGAGGCTCGAGGGTCCCGGGAATCGACGGCCGGGGGCCGGTTTCGCGACAACCTCGCATGGCGCTGGGGTGCATCGCGCGCTCGGAGGCCGGCGTTGCGTCGCCGGTCGGATTCCGCGGCCGGAGGGCGGGACCATCGTTCCGGTTGCGTTCGAGGCCCTGGTCGATCTAGAAATGGCGCATGGACCCCTACGTGGGCCAGGAGATCCTGGGCCAGTTCCGGATCATCGAGAAGCTCGGCCAGGGCGGCATGGGGTCGGTGTACAAGGCGGAGCAGCCGTCGATGGACCGCCTGGTGGCGGTGAAGATCCTGCATCCGCGGCTCGCATCACGCCCCGACCTGGTGACGCGCTTCCGCCGCGAGGCGCGGGCGATGAGCCGGTTGACGCACCCGAACACGGTGCGGGTGTTCCTGTACGGCGAGCTCGAGATGGGCGGGGCGTTGTACATCGTGATGGAGTTCCTGGACGGCCCGGACCTGATGCGGGTGTTGCGCAAGCAGGGGCCGGTCGAGGTGTCGCGGGCGGCGCGGGTGATGGCGCTGGTCTGCGGGGCGCTGGAGGAGGCGCACAACCAGGCGATCGTGCACCGCGACCTCAAGCCCGAGAACATCGTGCTCACGACGCAGGGCGGCATCCCGGACTTCCCCAAGGTGCTCGACTTCGGCCTGGCCAAGATCCGCGACCTGCCGCAGCATCGGGTCGGCGGCCCGATCCTGACGCAGGCGGGGATGGTGTTCGGCACGCCCGAGTTCATGTCGCCGGAGCAGGCGCAGGGGCTGGAGCTGGACCGCCGCACGGACATCTACTCGCTGGGGGTGATCTTCTACGAGATGATCTCGGGCAAGCTGCCCTTCAAGGTGCAGAACCCGATGGACTTCGTCGCGCACCACATCAAGACGCCGCCGATCCCGATCCACGAGCGGGTACCGGAGCGCAACTTCGGGCCGTTGGTCTGGCCGGTGATCGCCAGGACGCTGGAGAAGAACCCCGACCGCCGCTACCAGACCGCCTCGGAGTTCGCCGCGGCCCTCGCCCCGCTGGTCGACGGCTCGGGCATGCACCCGGTCGTCTCGTTCTCCGTGGCGCCGCCCTCGTCGGTCTCCGCGGTCGAGACCTCGCCGCGACACCCCGCCGTGCGTCCGGCGCCCGGCGCGGTCGTCCCGTCGCCCAGGGCACCGGCGCCCCCGCCGCCCGACGCGGCCCCGGCGGCGGCTTCCGTCCGGGAACCCCGGCCCGGCGCGGCGCCGGCGACCGCCGCGCGGCCGGGGGTGAGTCGCAACCTGGTGCTGGCGCTGCTGCTGGTGATCGTGCTGCTGCTGGCGGCGCTGGTGGTCGTGTTCGTGACGCGTTCCCCGGGTCCCGAGCCGGACGCGCAGCCCGCGCCGTCCTTGACCGACCCGCCCCCGGTGTAGGTCACCGTCCGTCGAGCAGCTCCGCCACGGTGCGGGCGAGGGTCCCGTCGTCGACCTGCCGCACGGCCCGCAATCCCGTCTGGCGCGCGGCTTCGACGTTCTCCGCCGTGTCGTCGACGAACAGGCAGCCCGCGGCGCGGAGCCCGTACCGTTCGAGGAACGTCCGGTAGAACCGCGGGTCGGGCTTCTCGATCCCGACCTCGAACGACAGGTGCAGTCCGGAGAACCCGCCGGTCCAGTCCCAGCGCCGACGGATCGCTTCCCAGTGCAAGGTGTCGGTGTTGGACAGCAAGTACACCGGCCGGTGCGACCTCATGCGTCGCACCGCCGCCACCGACGCGCCGTTCTCCTCGAACACGTCGGTCCACGCCGCGACGAAGTCCTCGTAGGGCCACGTCAGGCCGAGTCGCTGCTCGACGGCGGCGTGGAACTCCCGCGGTCCCAGCTCGCCCCGCGCGAAGCGGTGGTAGGCCTGCTCGGCGAACAGCGGGTCCCGCGGCGGGCCCGTCTCGCCCGTCCGCCGTTGCAGCCGGCGCACGAACCGGCCGATGTGGAGCTGCACCAGGACGTTGCCGAGGTCGACGAGCAGGGCATCGGGCAGGCCGGGACCGGGCGCCGAATCGCTCACGCGGCGCCGGGCTCTCCCGCCGGCTTCACCGGCGGCGCGGGCGGGGTGGGGACGGCGCCCGCGCCCGCGGGTCGCTCGACCTTCCATGCCAGCTTCCCCTCGACGACGTCGAACGCGATCCGATCACCCGACGCCGCCGTCCCGTCCAACACGAGCTGGGCCAGCAGGTCGAGCACCTCGCGGCGCACCACGCGGCGCACCGGTCGCGCGCCGAACTCCGGCGCGTCGCGACGCCCGACGACCCAGGCATCGACCGCGGGCGAGAACTCGACCGTGGCGCCCAGGGGCCTGGCGAGGGTGGCGGCGTCGTCCAGCGCCAGCCGGGCGATGGCGCGCAGCGCGTCCTCGCCGAGCGCGCGGAACACGACGATCTCGTCGATCCGGTTGAGCAGCTCGGGGCGAAACGTCCCGAGCAGCGCCTCGCGCATCGGCGTATCGACGTCCTCGTCCGGTTTCGCCTGGAGGCCGAGTCGCCCACCGACGTTGGTGGTCATCGCGACGACGCAGTGGGTGAAGTCGAAGGAGCGGCCGCGGGCGTCGGTCAGGCGGCCGTCGTCGAGCAGCTGGAGCAGGATGTTGTGCACGTCGCCGTGGGCCTTCTCCATCTCGTCGAGCAGCAGGACGGAGTAGGGCCGGCGCTTGATCGCCTCGGTCAGCACGCCGCCCGACTCGGAGTCCTTGTAGCCGGGGGGAGCGCCGAGCAGCCGGGCGACCATGTGCGGCTCGCGGAACTCGCTCATGTCGATCCGGATCAGGCTCTGCGGGTCGTCGAACAGCGCCTCGGCCAGCTTGCGCGCCAGCTCGGTCTTGCCGACGCCGGTCGGCCCGGCGAACAGGAACGAGCCGATCGGCCGGCGGGGGTCGCGCAGGCCGAGGCGCCCGCGGCGGACGGCGCGCGCGACGCGGGCGATCGCGTCGTCCTGGCCCTTGATCGAGCGGCGGAGGGTGTCGTCGAGCGCGCGCAGCCGGTCGGACTCGCCGCGGACGAGGCGCTGCACCGGGATGCGGGTCCAGGCTCCCACCGTCTCGGCCACGTCGTCGGCGCCGACTTCCCGCCCGCCGCGCGCGGCGACGCGGGCCGCGGCGGCGTCGAGCAGTCGGATCGCGCGGGCGGGCAGCGCCGGCTCGCGCAGGTAGCGTCCGGCCAGGTCGCGGGCCGCCGTGCGCGCCGCCTCGGCGATTGCGAGCCCGTGGTGCCGCGCCAGCGCCTCGCCGTGCCCGGCGAGGATCGCGCCGAGGTCCTCCGCTCCGGGCTCCTCCACGGCCACCTGTTCCAGCACCTCGGCCAGCCGGCGGCCCTGCGTGCGCAGCCGCTCCACGTCGTCGGGCGTGGCGATCACCGCCAGTCGCAGCCCGTGCCGCTCGGCCAGGTCGGCCAGGATCTCGTCCAGCCCCACACCGGTCATCGCCGCCTCGAGCATCGAGGCGTCGGGGATGCAGAGCAGGACGCGATCGGCGTCCTCGCGCAGCGCGTCGGCCAGCTTGGTCATCCGGTCCTCGAGGTCGCCGCGGGCGCGGGTGCCGGCGAGCAACGCGACCAGGTCGAGCGCCACGGGGAGGGTCGGCAGGCCGACGCCGACCCCGGACAGCCGCGCCAGCACCTCGGCCAGCACCGTCCGCCGGCCGACGCCGGCGGGGCCGACGAGCAGCGGGGAGCGCACGGTGCGCTGCCGCAGCACGGCGAGGATCGTCGCGACCTCGCCGGCGCGGCCCACGAGCGTCGGTCGGTCCGGGCTGGCACGCAGGGCAACGGTCCACGGCAGCGGCGGGGCCGCGAAGCCGAGGTCGAGCGCCAGGCTCGGGCCCTTCGGGCGCTGGGAAGCGGTCGCGGGCGGGGGCGGCGCGGCATCCGGGGCGAGCGGCGTTCCGGCGGCGACGTCGGCGGCCCGCGCCGAGCGGGCGGGGATGGCCGCGCCGGCCGGGGACACGCCGGCCTCGAGCGCGGCGGCGAGGTCGAACGGCTTGAGGTTGAACTCGGCGAGCACGCGCTCCAGCTCGGGCGAGCCGCTGCGCAGCGCGGCCTCGGCGAGCTCGGCGGGGCCGAGCAGCCGGCCGCGGCGGATGCCGAGCAGCGACAGCTCCGTCGTCAGCCGGTCGTCCAGCACCGGGTTGAGGCCGGAGGGGATGCGGCGCTTGCGCGCCAGCGACACCTCGGCGAACGACAGCAGCAGCCGCGGGTCCACCGCCTGCCGCTCGACCAGGATCCGCAGCTCCTCGCAGCCGGGAAGCAGGGCGGCGAGCACGTGCAGGGGGGAGACCTCGCTCTGCTGTCCGAGCTGCGCCTGGGCCAGCGCCTCGGCCAGCGCCCGGCGGGCCCGGGAGTCGAGTCGTCCGGCGATCTCGGGCGGGATCACGGTCACTCCGGCACCTCCATCGGCACGACCGAGACGCGCTCGGCGCGTCCGTCACGCCAGACCTCGAGCTCCACGGGGCGGCCGACGGGCGCGGTCGAGGCGATCCAGGGGAACAGCGACGGGCGGTCGATCGCCCGGCCGTCGAACGACAGCACGACGTCGTTGGGGCGCAGGCCGCCGAGGGCGGCCGGGCCGTCGGGCATCACGTCGACGACCATCACGCGCGAGCCCTGTCCGGGCGGGACGGCCAGGCCGAGCGTGCGAGCGGTCTTGGCGTCCAGCTCGCGCCACCACAGGCCGAGCCACGAGCGGGCGACGGAGCCGTGGGCGAGGATCTGGGGCAGCACCTGCTTGACCATGTTGATCGGCACGGCGAAGCCGATCCCCTGCCCCTCCGCCGAGATCATCGTGTTGATGCCGATCACCCGGCCCTGGAGATCGACCAGCGGCCCGCCCGAGTTGCCGGTGTTGATCGAGGCGTCGGTCTGGATGAAGTCGGAGTAGCCGGGAACCTCCGAGGTGACCTCGCGGCCGAGGGCCGAGACGATCCCGGCGGTGACGGTGTTGGACAGCCCGAACGGATTGCCGATCGCCACGACGTAGTCGCCGACCTGCACCCGGCCGGAGTCGCCGAGCTCCAGCGCCTGCAGGCCTTCGACATCGATGTCGAGCACCGCCAGGTCGACCCGGCGCTCCATCCCCACCAGCTTCGCGGGGATCTCGCGCCCGTCGTCGAGCTGCACCGAGATCACGTTGGCGCGGCCGATCACGTGCGAGTTGGTCAGGACGTGCCCCTCGGCATCGATGATGAAGCCGGAGCCGAGCGAGTTGCTCACGGTGCGAGGGACGTAGCCGTAGCGGCCGTAGGGGCCGCGCACCGGCTGCGCGACCTGCACCTCGGCGATGATGTTCACCACCGACGGCCGCACCCGCTCCACGAGCGGCGCCAAGGAAGGCAGCGGCTGAACGTCCCGCGGCGGACCGGCCTCGGCCGTGTCCGCGAGCGGAGGCGGAGGCGGGAGCGGCGCCGACGCGCCGTCGCCCGCCTCGGCGGAAGACCCGGCCGTCCCCCGGCCGCACGCGGCGGCGAGGCCCAGCAGGGCCGGCAGCAGCAGCCGTGCGCCGCGTCCCATCGCTCGCCTCCGGGTCAGCAGTTCTTGCGGACCACCTGCACGTAGGTCATGCGCAGGTCGTACAGCACGGTGTCGAGGATCCGCTCCTCCTCGCCCGTCAGGTTGCCCTTGGTCTTCTGCTGCAGCAGCGTGAGGATGTCGATCGTCTGGCGCGCCAGGGGCAGGTCGCGCTGCTTCTCGCCGGTATCCGGCCGCGGCAACAGCCCGAGCGAGACGAGCGCGTTGGTCGAGAGGGAGACGACGAAGGTCACGAAGTCGACCTCCGGGATCGGCTCGTCGCACGTCGCATCGCGCTCCCGCTCCTCGCCCTCGGCCTTCGCGGCCGACGCGGAGCCCGCGCCCGCCGCCTCGGCGGCCCGCGCGTCCGAAGCCGGCGTCCGAGGCTGCTCCTCCTGGGCCGACACGCGCCGGTCCTTGACCTTGACGCCGTCGGTTTCCTTGCGCTCCGCCATCGCGTTTCCTCCCCGTCCGGACCGCCGCGGACCCGCCGCCGCGCGCCGTCAGCGCGACTTCGATTTGCCGCTCGGCGCCTCGCCCGGCTTCTCGGACGACGTCGGGGACCCCAGATGGTCCGCCTTGTCCTTCACGTCCGGGAGCTTCCTGAGGTACTCCTTCAGCTGGTCCTCGTTCATCAGCCCCTTCCGAAGATTCCACGCCTGCACGCGACAGTCGTACTGCGGATCGTCCTGGCTCATCGTTCCTCGCTCCCTAGGTGTCCCTGTTCCGCGCGGGAAACCCCGCGTGGCCGGCCAAAGATGCGTCGGGGCGCCCGGCATGTCAAGGCGAGGCCGCTCGTTCGTGCTCGCCGACCGCAGCGGGCCGTACGGAGCGGCTGCCGGTCAGCGGTTCGAGATCACGGCGATCGTGGCGCCATGGCCGTGTTCCCCCGGCTCGACCCGCAACGAATCGAACGACGCCACGTTTCGCGGGGGCATCACGCCGAAGTACGGCGGATTCATGTCGCGATGCCAGCCCATCATCACGCGCTCCCTCCGGAATCGATCCTGGTATGCCTGACCGACCTGCTCCCACGGGTAGTCGACCCGGTACCTGGCGAGCGTCTCCATCCGCTGCATCAGCAGCGCGCCGACCGGGATCGGCTCGCCGAACACGCCGTCGTCCACCAGGACCGGGTGCGGGGGCAGCGGCTCCCCGACGTCTGCCGCGGGAGCGTCCGCCGGCTCGGCCGCCGCCTCCGCGGGCTCCGCGTCGGCCGGTGCCGCCTCCGCGTCGACGTCCGCCGGATCCCCGCCGCTCGCCTCGGCCGGAACGTCCGCCGGGGTTTCGACGTCGCGCGCCACGGTGGCGCCGTCGGGGCCGGGGACGGCCAGCGGCAGCGGTCCCGTGCGGCCCGGCGAAGGCTCCGGCGCCGCGCGCGCCTCGAGCGGCTCCGGCGCGGGAGGCCGGAGCGTCCCGGCCTCCGGAGCGCGCACGAGCGTCGCGTCCGGGCGCAGTGTCGGATCCTCGTCGCCGCCCTGCAGCGCCAGGGTGGTGACGAGGGCCGCGGCGATCCCGGCCGCGACGAGCCCCAGCACGAACGCGAGCGTCTTCGAGGTGCCGCCGGGACCCCGCAGGGCGACGGTGGGCGGATGGGCCACCGCGGTGAGCGTGGGCGAGGCCGTCGCGCGCAGGACCGCCTGCAACTCCTCGGCGGAGGCGAACCGGCGCTCGCGAGGCTTCTCCAAGCACCGCGCGATGACCGACTCCAGGGTCGGCGACAGTCCCGCCATCCCGGGCACCGACCGCAGCGGCGCCGGCATCGACTGCAGGTGCCGCACGAAGCACTCGGCCGCGCTCGGGCCGACGAACGGGTTCCGCCCGGCGAGCATCTCGTACAGGATCACGCCGAGGGCGTAGACGTCGGCGCGGCCATCGACGTCGCCCAGCCCCTGGATCTGCTCGGGGGACATGTAGGCCGGCGTGCCGACCAGCGACCCGGCGCGGGTCAGCGAGCTGTCACTGGACGGGACCACGGCCAGCTTCGCGATGCCGAAGTCGAGTACCGCCACGTGGTCGGGGCTGCCGGGCAGGTCGGCGAGCATCACGTTGGCCGGCTTGAGGTCGCGGTGCACGACCCCGGCGGCGTGCGCGGCCGCCAGCGCCCCCGCGACCTGTTCGGCGATGCGCAGCGCCCGCGCCTCCGGCAGCGCCCCGCACCGCATCAGCTCTTCGGCCAGCGTGCGGCCCGGGACGTACTCCATCGCGACCCACAGCGAGCCGTCGGGGGCCTGTCCCGAGGCGTAGACCTGGACGACGTTGGGGTGGCGCAGGCGCGCCAGGACGAGCACCTCGCGGCGGAACCGCTCGGTCATCTCCGGGTCGCGGGCCAGGTCCCCGAGGATCACCTTGACCACGACCTGGCGGCCCACGTCGAGCTGTTCGGCGAGGTACACGCCGCCCATCCCGCCGACGCCGAGCTGCCGAAGGATGCGGAACCTGCCGTCGAGCGCGACGCCGAGCCATGGATCGGCGGGAGTCGGAGGCTGCATCGGGGCGGGTCTACCACGGAGGAGGCGGCCCGTTCCAGCCCGAGCGGCGCGACGATCGTCAGCGACTCGGCGGCACCGAGCGCGGGCGCAGGGCCTCCGGCATCTCGACCGCGAGGACCTCGCCCCGCACGCACACCTCGCCCCCGACCGACACGGTGGCGTCCACGACGACCTTGCGTCCCTTCACCTCGCGGACCCGGCCGCGGATCTCCAGCTCGGGGCCAAGCGGCGTCGGCCGCAGGTAGCTGACCTTGAGCGAGCCGGTAACGAAGCGGGGCAGGAGGGACGAGTCCGGCAGTTCGCGCGACCGCGCGGCCGCCGCGGCGGCGGTGGCGGTCCCGTGGCAATCGATGAGGGAGGCGAGCAGCCCGCCGTAGACGATCCCCGGCACCGCGATGTGCCAGGGACGCGGCGTGAACCGGGTCACCGACTCCTCGCCCTCCCAGACGGTCTTGATCTGCAGTCCCTGCTCGTTGAGGCGTCCGCACCCGTAGCAGTGGCTGAGGTCGTCCTCGTAGCGGTCCTGGAATGCCTGGGCGGCCATCGTCCTCTCCTTCCCTCCCCCGTCCTACCCGTGCGGCCGTTCGTCGGCGCCGAGGTCCGGCGTCGCGTCGCGCGGCTCGCCATCGATGTCGTCGTCGCACACCCCGGCGCCCAGCGGCGTCCCCTGGTCGATGGCCGCGGCGGCGGCCGGCGCCAGGTGCAGGTCGCCGGACGCCCCGTCGACGAACAGGTCGAGCGACGCGCTCTCCAGGTTGGTGGTGCGGGTGGCCGTCGCCCCGTCGCGCTCGCGCAGCGGGTGGGTGGCGATGTTGTTGGCCAGAACCGTCCCGGTCGTCACCCCGAACCGCCATTCGATCGAGGAGAAGTTGTCCCCGGTCGACGCGATCGTGTTGTGCACCGCCTGCGAGTTGCAGGCGGCCCAGAAGCAGATCCCGCAGTCGAAGCCGGATTCGGAAGCGAACAGCTCGGCCCGCGAGGCGAAGACGAAGTTGTTGCGGGCGATGCCGCCGTAGTGGTCGACGTAGGCGCCGCCCGCCGCGGGGCACGGATTGTCGGGGTAGGTGCGCGCGGAGCCGTCGGTCACCAGGCCGAAGCCGATCCCGCGGGCGTTGTCGCGCAGCACGTTGCGCTCGACGATCGGGTCCCGGCACCCGCGCCAGAAATGGATCCCGTGCTCGGAGAGACCCGTCGGGCACCAGAAGCCCTCGATGTGGTTGTCGCGGATCACCCAGTCGCGGACCTGGTGCGCATCGACCCCGCCGGTGTAGCAGCCGCCCGAGGTCGGATTGACGTGGGGCCGACCTGCGTCGGTCAACTCGAGCCGGCTGCAGGCGATCGTGCCGTCATCGATGTGCCCGCCCTCGGTCCCGGGGTTGATCTTGATCGCCTGCTCGCCCGGGTCGAGCACCGCGATGTTGTACAGCATGGTCCGCAGGGTGTCCGCGCCGCCCGCGGTCACCACGTGCACGCCGTGGGTGCTGGGGCGGCGGATCGTCAAGTCGGCGAGCGTCACGTCCGAGGCGGCGATCGTGACGACCTCGGTGGTCGAGTACTCGCCGTCCAGCACCACAGCCTCGCGATTGCCGCTCGCCGAGCGCAGGGTGACGTTGGGCGTATCGACCCACAGGTAGGTCCCGCCGAGGGCGTAGGTCCCGTCGGCGAAGGAGAGGGTGTCACCGGGCTCCAGCGCGGACACGATCCCGGTGAGGTCGTGCGCCTCGGCCGGCGTGGTGTCGACCACCCTGCCGGTCGGGGCCGGCCACGGGTCGCAACCGGTTCCGGCGTCGGCATCGGCGTCGGCGTCCGCGTCGGCATCGGCGTCGGCGTCCGCGTCGGCGTCGGCGTCGGCGTCCGCGTCGGCGTCGGCATCGGCGTCCGCATCCGCGCCTCCGCCCTCGTCGGCGACGTCGGTCGTATCGGCGTCGGCGGCGGAGTCGTCGTCGCCGCATCCGGCGGCGGCCGCCGCCAGGACGAACAGAACCAGCCGGCTCCAGGTACGCATGTCGTTCATCGGCTCCTCCCAGCCGCATTCTCACCCGACGCCGCCGAAACGCAAGTCCGGCGCGAGGACCGCGCGCAGAGCCGCAAGACAAGGGGGGGGAATTCTCTCGCCAAGACGCAAAGGCGCGGACCGGGAAGGCTCGCACAGAGCCGCAACGACACCGAACGGGGTGGCGGGGACTCGCGCGCGATCGCCGGCCCACCGCGAACGGCCGGAGGGGCGAGTCGCGTCGCGGCGCTCGGGCGCCGCGACGCGGCACCTGCGGCGCACCGACGGCCGAAACGACACCTCCCCTTGGCGTCTTGGCGCCTTGGCGCGAGTTGCCCTGTCCCGCCCCGGCGTCTTGGCGCCTTGGCGCGAGTTGCCCTCCCCCGGCCCCCCGATTCGGCGCCTCGGCGCAAGAACCGGCGCGAGAACCGGTTTACGGACGGCGGGGGCTCGTGATACCTTCCGGCCTTGCGGCTTTCCGACCTGTCCTTCCCGGGGCGGGCCGAACGAGACGGACTCGAACGCACGAAACGGAGCACCCATGAGGTTCGCAGAAACGGGATTCAATCTGGAAGTCGATCTCTCCACGGGCAACGTGGAACGCGTGGAAACCGACCCGAGATTGACGGCGCTGCACCTGGGCGGGCTGGGAACGAACGCGCGAATCCTGTGGGACCGGGTGCCGCCGGAGACCGATCCGTTCTCGCCGGACAACCTGTTGATCTTCGGAACCGGGCTGATGGTGGCGACGGCGGCCCCCGGGGCGAACCGCACGATCGTGTCCACGTTCTCGCCGCAGACGAAGTTCCTGGGCTATTCGATGATGGGTGGGTTCTTCGGCCCGGAGCTCAAGCACGCGGGCTACGACAAGGTGATCCTCCGGGGCCGGTCGCCGAAGCTGGTCTACCTGTGGATCCACAACGACAAGGTCGAGCTCCGGGACGCCTCGCACCTCTCCGGCAAGGGGTCGAACGAGACGGCGGACCTGATCCGGCAGGAGCTGGGGGAGCCGCGGGCGCAGGTGGCGGCGATCGGGCTGGCGGGCGAAAACCGGGTGTTCTTCGCCTCGATCGAGCACGGCCGGTCGAGCGCCAGCCGGATGGGGCTGGGCGGGGTGATGGGGAGCAAGGGGCTGAAGGCGATCGTCGTGCGCGGGACGAAGGACGTCAATGTCGCGCGGCCGGCGGAGCTGTTCCGGTACAGCCAGGAGGTGCTGGACTACATCAAGGTCCGCGACGCGAAGCCGGTGCCGGGGGTGATGCCGATCCTGGCGGGGCTCGGGTCGCCGCAGGAGATGAAGCTGATCGACGAGGAGTGGCACACCACGAACTTCATGTGGGGCAACTCGCGCACGCGGCGCCGGGACTTCTGGACCAAGGAGATCGAGGAGCAGTGGAAGGGGAGCCAGGAGAACGCCCGCAAGCGGCTGATCAGCTGCTACAACTGCCCGATGAAGTGCGGGGCGACGATCTCGGTCCCGGGCGTCTCGACCTATATGATGAAGTGTTTCTCCAAGCTGACCTACACCATGGCCGCCTACTCGAACCTCGACTTCGGCTTCCGCATCGCGCAGCGGGCGACCGAGTACGGGGTCGACGCGTTCTCGGCGCCGCAGGTGATGGCCTTCGCGCTGGAGCTGCTCGAGGCGAAGATCCTGACCGACGCGGACTTCGCGGGGATGCCGGAGGACAACGAGGGGCGGTTCTTCTGGCTGCTCGACCGGATCGTGCGCCGCGAGGGGATCGGCGACGTACTGGCGGACGGCACGTACTGGGCGGCCGAGCGGATCGGCAAGGGGGCCCAGGAGTACGCGCACAACAACATCAAGAAGACCGAGCAGCTGCCGCTCAAGCTGGGGATGCTGAACCCGGTCTACTTCCTGATGTACTCCACCGGGGAGAAGTCGAACATCACGCAGATCGAAGGGCAGTTCCCGCAGGCCCCGTTCGCGACGATGGAGGAGCGGCAGGACTTCGTGAAGGACTGGATCCAGGTGCCCCACGAGAAGTTCAAGCAGTACCTCTTGGACTGGGAGTTCCGCGGGGAGCGCTCCAACCCCAACTACCCCACCGTCGAGATGTCGTGCGACATCGTCGATTGGCAGGAGATGATGCACTACATCGACGACGCGGTGGGGATGTGTGCCGGCCTGGGCTCGTTCCCGCTCAAGCCGCCCTATCACCTGCACAACTGGCCGGCGATCCTCTCGGCGGCCAGCGGCCTGGAGCTGGACGAGGAGGGGCTGAAGACGATCGCGCGCCGGAACCGCAACCTGGTCCGGGCGGTCAACAACCGGCGGGGGATGACGCGGGCCGACGAGAGGCCGCCCGAGGACCACTGGAAGAAGCGGTTTCCCGAGCTCGAGCAGCGGCTGCTCGACGCGTACTACGCGTACAAGGGGTGGAACGAGCAGGGGATCCCGACCGAGGCGACCCTGAACGGGCTGGGGCTGGGCTACGTGGCCGAGGACTTCCGCAAGCGGGGCATCCTGAAGGACGGCGCGGGGGGCGCGGCGGCGCAGGGCCCGACGGACGGCGGCAAGGCCTAGGGCGGCGGGGTTCATCATGAGCGCACCGAAGAAGAAGCGCATCATCAAGACCATCCACATCGACGTCGACAAGTGCAACGGCTGCCGGGCCTGCGAGGTGATCTGCTCCGCGTTCCACGCCACGCCCAAGTACAGCAGCACCAACCCGGAGCGCTCGCGGATCCGCGTGATCCGCGAGCCGCTGCGGGACGTGTTCCTGCCGATCTACGCGGGCGAGTACACGGCGGCCGAGTGCGCGGGGCGGGATCGCTACACGATCGACGGCAGGAGCTACGACGAGTGCGCGTTCTGCCGCGCCTCGTGCCCCTCGCGGGACCTGTTCAAGGAGCCCGACTCCGGCCTGCCGCTCAAGTGCGACATGTGCGAAAGCGACCCGCCGCTCG
>JAFGHH010000469.1 GCA_016930215.1 Deltaproteobacteria bacterium | reverse complement strand
GCTCCGCGCACCTACACGTCTGCGCGTCGGCGCCGAACTTCTCGACTCTTTTCTGCTTTCGGAGAGCGGGAGACGGGATTTGAACCCGCGACGTCCACCTTGGCAAGGTGGCACTCTACCACTGAGTTACTCCCGCACGCGCCCTCGGCGCGACGGCGTTACTAGCCGCAAGCACGGCGGAGTGTCAAGTGCCTTGCGACTCGATCGGAGACGGGCCGAGACATCCCCGGCCACCGAAAAACCACGCAACACCTCCCCTCCCCCAGGCGATGCAGGGCGCGGACCCGGCGCCCGGCCGCCGTCCGACCGCCGCAGCCGGTCCACGGGAGGAACAGGAAGATGAACGCCAGGAACACGACCCTGATCGCCGTCGCCGCCCTCGCCCTCGCCGCCACGACCGCCCGCGCCGACGAACCCGCCCTCGACCCCGACGGCCCCGACACCGCGTCCGCCGCGCTCGAGCCCGGACCGTCCCGGGACGAGCCGCCGAGCGACGCCTGGTCGTCCCTCGAGGGAAACGCGACGGTGGCCGCCACCGCGCGACCCGCAGCCGCCGCCGCACCGCCCGCCGTACAGATCTCGGCCGGGCTCGGACCCTCGAGCGTGGAGGCGCCGGACCGAGCCCGCCGCTGGCTGCTCTCGGCAAGCCTCGGCCTCCACGACTGCACCGGCGACCTCTGCGACAGCGACGGTCTGGACACCGCTCCGTTCCTCGGCCAGTCGTTCGAGCTGTACCGCCGTCTCAACGACTACCTCGCGCTCGGGGTCGGCTTCTCCGCCCTGGAGATGCTGCCGGACAGCGACGACGTGACGGGCAACTTCCTGGTCGGACTGGTCGGCCTCCAGGGCTACCTTCCGGTGACCGAACGCCTGGACCTGTGGGGCGGGCTCGCCGCCGGCTACGGCGGCGCGCTGTTCGAGCTCGAGTGGTGGAGCGGCTTCTCCACCAGCAGCTGCTCGGTCACCTACCACGGTCCGGTGGTCGCGTTCTCGGCCGGCCTCGACTTCTGGACCTCGTCGTGGCTGACGCTCGGCCCGTCGTTCACCTACTACCTCACGCTCTGGCAGGAGGTGTGCACGACCGGCGCCGGCATCGACACCTGCGAGGACTGGGACGACCTCGAGGCGGACGACCGGGAGGCCGAGACGCTGGACTACTGGATGGTCGCGTTCCGGACGACGATGACGTTCTGAGCCGTGCCGCCCGGGCGGGGGGTCGCGGTCCGGCGCGACGGGCGCTCCCGCACGCCGCCGTCCGGCCGCTCCGCACGACCCTGCGCGCACCTGCTGGCTCCGCGACCCGGACGGCGCTACTCTCCCCCGCATGAGCACACCGTCACTCCCCCGCGCCGTCGCCTGGCTGTCGCTCCTCGTGTTGCTCGCGGCCTGCCGCGAGACCCCCGACGAGCCGCGCGCCGCGCCCGCGGCCCCGGCCGCCACGACCGTCGATCCGGACCCGGCGCCGTCGGCGGCGACGTCCGCCCCTCCGCTCCGCGCCGTCCTCCAGCCGAAGGTGAACCTCCGGCCCCCGGTGATCGTCGTGCGCTCCGGCACCCCGCCCGGCGGCACGACCGCGACCCCCCCGGGAGCCACGCGACCCGCCGCCGGCACGACCGCGCCCGGCGCGGTCGCGACCAACGACCCGACGGCGGCGACGACGGCGACGCGGGAGTCCCCGGTCCGCCGCGTCGAGGTCCATGCGACCGACGCCGCGGAGGGCGAGGACGGCCGCGGCAACGTCGTCCCGGCCGTACGCCCCGTCGCGATCGACCTCCACGCCGACGCCTGGGGCGGAAGGGCGCTCGATCCGGTGCTCGCCGTCGGCGACCTCGAGTTCCACCGCTACGGCCACCCCGGCCCCGGCGTGCTGCGCTTCGTCGCCGCCGACGCCGACGCGCTGCCGGCCGGACGGCCGGTGTGGCTGCGCTACGGGGAGCGCGAGCGGTTCCGCATCGCGGAGGCGCTCGAGGTGCCGCGGTGAACCGCCGCAGGCTCGGCCGGCGACTCGCCGGGTTCGCGACGCTGCTCGCGCTCGCCGCCGCCTGCGGCGACTCGACGAGCGGCGACGACGCGAGCGATCTCCCGCCGCTCGACATCGTCTGCACCGACGGCTCCCCAACGCTCGAGCTGCGCTGTCCGACGGAGCTGGACCTCGGCTGCGTCGCGGCCGAGGGCGTGCCGGCGCACTACGGCGTGGTCGCGGCCGCCTGCGACGGCGCGCCGCCGACGGTGGCCTGCACGCCGCCGGACGGCTCGACGTTCGCGCCGGGCGACGCGTTCGTGAGCTGCACGGCGACCGCGACGTCCGGGGAGACGGAGAGCTGCACGTTCCCGGTGCACGCGCTGCCGGCGGGCGGGTTCGAGCTCCTCTGCGCGGACCCGGTCGGCGCCTCGTGCGCCGGGGCGGCGACGCCGGTCGACGTGCCGGACCCGACGGTGGTCGAGCGCTGCGGGACGCTGGTCGGCGCGCTGGCCTCCGACGCGCCCGCCGGGGGTTTTGCCGTCGGCGAGACCGTCGTGACGTTCCTGGGCTCGGGCGCGGGCGGGTTCGCAGCGTCGTGCGGGACGACGGTGACCGTGACGGACGACGCCCCGCCGACCCTGGTCTGTCCACCGGAGGCGACGGTGGTGCGGGCCGCTGCGGACGCGGAGGCGGCGCCCCCGGCCGCGACGGCGACCGACGCCTGCGCGGGGGAGCTGCCGGCCGTCCCGCTGCCCGGCACGCTGCCGCGGGGCAGCTGGCCGGTCGAATACACGGCGACCGACCCGGCCGGGCTGACGGCGTCGTGCCGGACCGAGGTGACGGTGCTCGACGCCTTCGCGGTGGAGGGGCTGCGGGTGGCGCGCGCCCGCCTGCAGGCCGACGACACGACGTCGGTCACCCTGGTCTGGGAGCCGTCGGCAGGCGCCGATGCGACCGGGTATCGCGTGGAGCGCGCGGGCGACCCGGCCGGCCCGTGGACCGCGCTCGAAACGCTCGGGGCGGCCGAGCTGCTGCACACCGATCCGGCGCTGCCGGGCACGGCGGCGTGGTACCGGGTGGTGACGCTGGCCGGAGCCCTCGACGGCGGGGCGAGCGTTCCGGTGCGGGCGCTGGCGGTGACGGACGCGGGGTACGACCTGCGCGGGCAGCGCGTGCCGACGATCTCGTTCGACACGACGCTGTACGGCGTGGTCCGGCATCCGGTGGACCTTGGACGCGGGCCCTATCCGCTGGTGCTGATGTTGCACGGCAACCACGGCAACTGCCGGCCGTCCTGGGGCGGCGACGACCAGTGCTCGCAGACGCAGGACCACGAGTGCCACTGGCCGACGTTCACGACGACGCCGAACGCGGAGGGGCTGATCTACGCGGCGGAGACGCTGGCGGCGCACGGCGTGGTGGCGGTGAGCGTGAGCGGCAACGCGGTCAACTGCCGGGACGACTACATCTTCGAGCGGACCGAGCTGCTGCTGGAGCACCTGCGGCGGTGGCGGACCTGGGTCGTGACCGGCGGGGACCCGTTCGGCACGACCTTCGTGGGACGGATCGACCTGGCGCGGACCGGGCTGGTCGGCCATTCGCGGGGCGGCGAGGCGGTGTCGCACGGTCCGGCCCGGCTGGCGGCGACGCCGATCCCGGGCGTGGCGCTCGGGTCGGTGTTCGCGATCGCCCCCACCGACTACCACGAGCCGTGGCCGACGGCGGCGGCGTACGCGGTGGTGGCGCCGGGGTGCGACGGGGACGTGCCGACCAGCCATCCGATCGCGATCTACGACCGGTCGCTGCAGCCGCCGGGCCGGCCGCGGAGCCAGGTGTTCTTCATCGGGGCGAACCACAACTACTTCAACACCGAGTGGCGCTCCGACGACAACGAGCTGGAGCGGGTGTGCTGGGAGCGGGACCAGGTGGGCGCCGAGGCGCAGCGCGGGATGCTCGACCCGGTGCTGGCGGCCTGGTTCGAGGGGACACTGGTGCCGGGTGGGGCGCTCGAGCCGTTCCTGCGGGCCGACGGGGACACGCCGCGGGGGATCGAAGCGCTGGCCGGCGTGGACCTCGACCTGCGCTGGTCGCACGCGGCGGAGGAGCGGCTGACGATCGATGACCTGTCGGGGGCCGGGGCGCCGGCCGTGAACCTGCTGGGCGAGCCGAACAGCCAGAGCGGCTTCTCGACGAGCCGGGCGTGCTACGAGAACGGGTGCGACGCGAGTTTCGACCATCCGCTCGACGCGCTGCTGCTGTCCTGGGACGGCGGCGCGGGCACCGCGACCTGGGGCCTGGGGACGCTCGACGCGACCAGCCGCCCGACGCTGTCGTTCCGGGTCGTCTCGCGGGTCAGCACGCTGAACGACGGGCTGACCGAGCAGGAGTTCGCGGTGCGGCTGGTCGACGCGGACGGCACGGTCGTCGAGTTCCCCGTCTCGACCGTGCGGCGCGTGCCGCACCTGTACACGGCGGTGCAGCGGTACGAGGTGCTGCAGACGGTGCGGGTGCCGCTGGGGCCGCTGGCGGCCTGGACGCCGGGGTTCGACGCGGCGGGGCTGGCGCGGTTCGAGCTGCAGACGGGTCTGGCGGGGCACACCCGCGGCTCGCTGCTCGTCACCGATCTCGAATTGTCGAGTTATTGACGGTCGTCGGGGGCCTGGACTAACCTCTGCGCCGCTGCGTGTCGCCCTCGCACGGTGGGGACGGCGCGCGGGGTGTATCGTCGGCTGGATCGATCGATGGCGAAGGCGCTCAAGCTCAGGTTCGTCGCCGGCAAGTACGAGGGCGGGGAGTTCCGTCTGCCGTCCGAGGGCGAGGTCTTGATCGGGCGGGGCGCGGAGCTGCCGGTGGTGCTGGCCGAGGACATGGTCTCGCGCAAGCACGCGCGGCTGACGATCCGGGCCGACCACATCCGGATCGAGGACCTCGGCTCGACCAACGGGACGTTCGTCAACGGGGAACGGGTCAAGTCGGCGGAGTTGAAGCCGGGCGACCGCGTGCTGATCGGGACCTCGATCATGAAGCTGCTGGCCGTCGAGGCGGCGGAGGCGCGGCCGCGGCGGGCCTCGGCCGCGATGCCGCCGTTGCCGTCCGAGCGGCCTGGGGCGCGGGCGACGAGCGCGCCGCCGGCGCCGCGGGCCCCGAGCGTGCCGCCGGCGCCGCCGAAGCCGGCGCGACCGCAGCCGCACACGACGGTCAGCCCGCAGGCGGAGATGCACCGACCGGAGCGGTCGGGAACCGGCAGCATCAAGACCGTGGCCGGCTCGATCGAGGAGATTCCGCTGCCGGACATCCTGCAGTTGTTCGCGGCGAGCCGGAAGACCGGCCTGCTGGTGGTCAAGGGGGCGAAGGGCTCGCGCGCCAACCTGTACATCGAGAGCGGCCAGGTGGTGCTCGCACAGCTCGACGGCGCGCCGCAGGTCAAGGCGCGCAAGGCGGTCCACCGCGTGCTGCGCTGGAAGACCGGGACGTTCGAGCTGCGGCCGAACCGGTCCGTGCCGGCGGGCGAGCGGCTCAGCGAGTCGATGGAACACCTGCTGATGGACGGGCTGCGCGAGTTCGACGAGCTCGAGCGGCTGCGGCCCGACCTGCCGCCGGACGAGGCGAAGCTGGTGCTGCTCCGCCCAATGACGTCCAAGCTGCGCGACCTGCTGCCGAGCACGCTCGACATCCTGCAGGCGGTGCACAACGCCGGCTCGGTGGCCGGCACGATGGATGCCTTCCCCGACATGGCCGATCTCGACGTGGCGATGGAGCTCGTGCTCCTGGTCCAGAAGGGCTACATCAAGGGCGAGTAGCGGTTCCCGCGCCGGGACGGGCCTCGCACCAGGCCAGCGCCCGGTCGCGGGCGTCGGTCAGCCGTCGGCTGAGCTCCGTCGCGGTGCGCTCGAGCTCCGGATCGCGGGCGTGGCGGTCGGGGTGGTAGCGCGCCATCAGGCGTTTCCAGGCGTGGCGGACGTCGTCGGCGGAGGCGGTCAGCGGCAGCTCGAGCGCGGCGAAGGCCTTGCGGACGGGCTCCGGGGGCGCGGGGGCCCCGGCGGCGCTCGGCGGCGATGCCGCCTCGGACGCCGGCGGGTCGTACCGTTCGTCGTGGCCGAGCCGCCGCAGCCGATCGGCGACCGCCTGCCGGGCGTGTTCCAACTCGCCGCGGACGATGCGCTTGAGTCGCCGCCACATCGAGGCGCTACGGCGTCGGGCGCCGGGTGAGGAGCTTCTCGAGCAGGCCGGCGGAATACGAGGTCAGCGAGGTGAACACGACGCCCATGCCGGGCGGGTCGTCCTGCACGCGCACCACCTCGCCCTCGCCCTCCACGGTCTCGATCTCGGTCAGGATCACCGAGAAGCGCAGGCGGACCCGGGTGCCGATGGCCAGCGGGCTCTTGGTCTTGATGAACACCCCGGTGCGCGAGATGTTCGTCACGTACTCCTCGATGAACTCGTCGAAGTTGTCGAACTCGCGGTTGATCACCACCCGTTCGGCGCGGCGCTTCTCGTCGTTGTCCATGGTCGCTATCCTCTCCGAATCGTGAACGCCTCGATGTGATACTCCGGGACCGCCTCGACGCGCAACTCCAGCCGGAGCCGGGCGGTGATCCGGTCGAGGTGCGGCTTCTCGGCGCCGCGCAGGGCGTCGCGCACGGCGGGGTGCACCAGCAGCGTGCAGCGCCCGGGACCCCGGCCGGCCACGTCGCGGCGCAGCTCGCGGAAGATCTCGTAACACACGGTGCGCTTCGAGCGGACGGAGCCCGTGCCGTCGCAGTACCAGCACGGCTCGTTGAGCGTGCGGCCGAGGGAGTCGCGGGTCCGCTTGCGGGTCATCTCCACCAGGCCCAGCTCCGAGATGCGGACCACGCTGGTGCGGGCCTTGTCCTGCCGCAGGGCGTCGAGCAGCGCGCGGTAGACCTGGTCGCGGTGCCCGGCCGACTCCATGTCGATGAAGTCGATGACGATCAGGCCGCCGATGTTGCGGAAACGGAGCTGGTAGGCGGACTCCTCGACGGCCTCCAGGTTGGTGTTGAGGATCGTCTCCTCGAAGTTGCGCTTGCCGGTGGACTTCCCGGTGTTGACGTCGATCGCCGTGATCGCCTCGGCCTGGTCGATGATGATCGACCCGCCCGACGGGAGCGGGACGCGGCGCTGCAGGGCGCGCTTGAGCTCCTCCTCGATGCCGAAGGCGTCGAACATCGCTTCGTCGCCCTGGTAGAGCTCGATCGCCTCGAGCGCCTCGGGCATGAAGCCGCGGGCGTAGTCGCGGAGCCGGGCGTGGGCCGCGGCGTCATCGATCACGACGCGGTCGGCGTCGCCGCGGAACAGGTCGCGGAAGGCCCGGATCACCAGGTCGTGGTCGGCGCGGAGCAGGGCCGGGGCCGCGGCCGCGGCCCGCGCCTTCTGCACCTGGGCCCACTCCGCGCGCAGCCCGTCCATCTCGGCGCGCAACGCCTCGGCCGTGCGGCCGGCGGACGCGGTGCGGCAGATGAAGCCGCCGTCGTCGCCGTCGCGGTGCCCCTGGACGATCGACCGCAGCCGGGAACGCTCGGCCTGGTCCTCGATGCGGCGGGAGATGCCGATGTGGCCGACCTGCGGCAGGTAGACCAGGGTGCGGCCGGCGAGGGTGATGTTCGGGGTGACGCGGGCGCCCTTGGTCGAGATCGGCGCCTTGCTCACCTGCACCAGCACCTCCTGGCCCTCGTGGAGGATGTCGCGGATCGAGCGATGGCGGTCGACCTTGGGCTTGCCGCCGCCGTCGCCGTCGCCGGTCTCGGCGATCATGTCGTCGAGGAACTTCATCGCGTCGCCGAGCTGGAGGAACGCGGCGCGGTCGAATCCGATGTCGATGAAGCAGGCCTGCATGCCCGGCATGACCCGCTGGACCCGCCCGAGGTACACCGCGTTCTCGATCGAACGGTCCGCGGAGCGCTCGATGTGGAACTCGGTGACCTTGCCCCCTTCGGACAACGCCGCCCGGGTCTCGAAGCCCTCGACGTTCACGAACAGCCGGCTGGGCCGCGACATGTCGCGGCGGATAGCACCCTGCGCGGCGCCCGTCAATCGGGGCTCGCGGCGGCGTCGCCGTCGGTCAGACGGCGTAGAACAGGAGGAGGAAGGTCGAGCCGCGGCCGACCTGCGAGTCGACGCGGATCTCCGCCTGGTGCTTGTCGATGAGGTTGCGGACGATGGAGAGGCCGAGGCCGGTCCCTTCTCCTTCGCGCTTGGTGGTGAAGAACGGTTCGAAGATTTCGTCACGGATCTCCTCGGGGATCCCTGTCCCCGTGTCGCGCACTTCGGCGCGCACCCGGCCGTCGCCGTTGTCGGCGACGGCCAGGGTCAATACCCGCGGGCCGTCGACGCCGGCCATGGCATGGCAGGCGTTGGTGATCAGGTTGATGAACACCTGCTGGATCTGCTGGCGAATGCCGTAGATCTTCGGCGCGGGTTCGAAACTCCGCTCGAGCGTCACGCCGGCCTTGGCGATGACGTGCTCGCAGAACGCGGCCGACTGGTCGAGGACCGCCGGCAGATCGAACTGCTCGGGCTCGTCGCCCGCCGGGCGCGCGAAGCTCATCAGGTCCTGCGTGAAACGCAGGATGCGCGCCGCGGCGTCGCGGATGCGGTTGATGAAGGTGATTTCCTGCGGGCCCCGCTGCTCCCGCTCCATCAGCTTGGCGAGGTAGTCGGCGTGGATCGAGACCGAAGTCAGCGGGTTGTTGATCTCGTGGACCACGCCGGCGGCGAGCTGGCCGATCGTGGCCAGCTTCTCGGTGTGGATCATCTGGCGCTGCAGCCGGCGGATCTCCGTCAGGTCCTGCCCGACCGCGATCACCTCGTCGGCCGACTCGCCGTCGGCGCCGACCACGGAGGCGATGTTGAACGACAGCAGCACGTGGCCGCCGGAGCCGCTCCCCACGCGCGGCAGCCGCAGCTCGTAGTTGGCCGTCGGCCGGCCGCGCAGCGCGGCCAGCACGGCGGCCGAGAACCGGGCGTGCTCCTCCGGCGGCAGCAGCAGCGTCGCATCGCGACCCAGCACCTCGGACCGCGACCGGCCGGTCAGCCGCTCCAGGCAGCGGTTGAACAGCCGGACACGACGATGCACGTCGACCAGCAGGATCGGCGCGTCGGCGTGGTCGAGCAGCTTGGCCAGCCGGTCGCGCAGGTGGCGGACCTCGGCCCCCAGGCGGGTCCCCATCAGCACCGCGGCGAACGTCGCCGCCAGCCCCTCGAGTCCGTCCCGCACCGCGGACTCCGGCGGCGGCGTCCCCTCCGGCCACTCGAGGTTGAGCAGCCCGAGGATCTCGCCGGCGTGGTGCAGCAGCAGCGCGAAACCGTTCGCGCCGGAGGCGAACACGGGCCTGTACGCATCGTCGAGCGCGAAGCCCCACTCGGCCAGCCGTTCCGCCGTCCAGCCGCCGGGGGCGGGGCGCGGGACGACCAGCCGCTGGCGTTGTTCCGGCCGCAGGGGTCCCGTCGCGTACACCAGCGACAGGCTTCCGGGGGCATCGACCAGCCGGAAGCACGCCTGGCAGCCCGGCAGCTCGTCCTGCAGGATCTCGGCGAACCGCTGCAGCAGCTCGTCCTCGTGCATGCCGAGGCGGCAGGAACGCCCGAGCCGCCGGTACGGGCCGGCGCGGTCGAAGGCGGCAGGCGGCTGGCTCGACTCGTCACTCATCGTGCCACCCTACTTGGACTCCTCGGTCGACCGATCGAGGTCCAGAATCTGGGTTCCCCCGACGTAGCCCTTGGTCTCGTAGCGGCCGAGTCGGCCGATCTTCTTGACCAGCTCGGCCATCCGTTCCGTCTCGCGCAGGATCGTCTCGACGTAGGCCCGTCCCCGGGCGTCCTCCGCCAGCGTCTTGCGCAGCAGCTCGGCGTAGCCCATCACCGAGGTCAGCGGCTGGTTGAGCTCGTGGGCCATCGCGCCGGAGATCTCGGAGACGATCGCCTGTTTCTCGGTGAGCGCCAGCCGCTCCTGGGTCTGGGCCAGGCGCTCTTCGATCCGCATCCGGTCGCGCAGGTCGGTGAAAATGCCGCAGGTCGCGACCTCCTGCCCCTCCTCGTAGATCACGGCCGCGGAGACGGCGACGGTGATCTCGTCGCCGCCGCGGCTGCGGACGGTGCTGCGGGTCGGCGCGAGGCGTCCGATGCCGCCCTGATCGGCGGCGCGCAGCCGGGCCATCAGCTCGCGCGCCTGGTCGCGCGAGCCGTAGAGCTGGTCGATGTGCATGCGGCCCAGGACCTCTTCCGCACGGTGCCCGGTCAGCCGCTCCGCCGCGCGGTTGAACAGCAGGATCGTACCGTGCATGTCGGCGGCAACGATGGCGTCGGGGGACGAGTCGAGCACGCGTTCGAGGAAGGTCTTCGTGCGCTGCAACTCGTGGGCCAGGGAACGCTCGGCACTGACGTCCCGCACCGACAGGAGGCAGGCCCCTTCCTCCCGCAGCACGGGGCTGGAGGAGACCTGCACCACGCGCGGCGCGCCGCCGGTCCCGCCGAGCGCCAGGTCGACGATCGGGAAGCGGCCGCGGGAGAAACCGTCCAGCAGGGCGGCGAAGCCGGCCCGCCCCGATTCGTCGAACACCTCGGCCAGCCGGACCGGCACGCGCCCGGAGTCGTCCCCGAGGATCGTCGCCGCGGCGGGATTGGCGTAGAGGATCGCACCGCCGGGGTCGATCACGATCAGCCCGTCCGCCGCGCTCTCGAAGAAGCTCGCATAGCGGGCCAGCGACTGCACCTGCCGCTCGGCCTCGAGCCGCTCGCGCTGGCTGCCCGCCGCCTGCCGCTCGAGCTGCCGCATCGCCCGCGCGTTGTGCAGCGCGGGGGCGCAGGCCGTGGCCACGACCTGGCACGCCGCGATCTGCTCGTCCTCGAGCCGGCCGCCGGGGGCGGTCTTGAGCGCGAGCAGCCCGACGACGACGTGCTCCTCGTCCTCCACCGGGAACAGGTAGCTGGCCCGGGCCCGCATCGCGCCGAACTGCCGCCGGACCTGCTCCAGCCGCGGGTCGGTGGACACGTCGGCCAGGTAGACCGGCACGTGCCCGACGAGCACCTCGCGCACCTCCGGGTAGCGGACGAGGTCCAGGCGCAGGTCGCGGATCGAGGCGTCGTCGCTCGTGGCAACCACCCGCAGCTCGCCGGCCGCCGGGTCGACCAGCAGGATCGATGCCCGCTCGACCGCCACCACCTCGGCAATGCGTCGCGCCGCCTCGAACAGGATCTCGCGGAAGTCGTGGCGCGCGGCGAGACGCCGCGTGACGTCGACCGCGGCCGCCAGCCGCGCGGCGCGCTCCTGCGCCCCCGCGGCCGCAACGACCAGCATCCCCAAGGCCCGCAGGGCTTCCTCGAGGACGGCGGCGGACGGCCGGCCCGGCAGCACCAGGCGCGGAAAGTCGGCGGTCGGGGCCCCGCGCGCGGCCCCGAGCTGGAGCACGACGCGCGCGGGGGTCGCGGCGGCCACCACCGCGTCGGGGAGCGCCCAGCGGACCAGCGCGCGGCGCAACGCGTCGTCGAGCAGCACGGCACGGACGACGACCAGGGCGACGTCGGGGCGGTCGAGCGCCGCGACGGCGTCGGGCGCCGACGCCGCCGCGGCGAACTCCAGCCCGACGGCGTCGGCGCATCGGCCCACCCGCCGCTCCAGCGCCGGATCACGCAGCCAGCCCAGGATCCGCACGACGACCTCTCGCGCTCCCCCCGTTCCCCGCGTCGAACGCTAGCAGGTTCGTCCGCAGGCGACAACCGCGCCACCCCACGTCGAACTTGACTCTCCCGAGCCGGCCACACAAGACTGCCCCCCGGGGCGGGGGCGGAAGGAGCGGAGCCATGTGCGGGATCGTCGCGTACGTCGGGCCGCGACCGGCGGCGGAGGTGATTCTCGACGGGCTGCGGCGGCTCGAGTACCGCGGCTACGACTCGGCCGGGATCGCCGTGCGGTCCGACGCGGACGGCGGCACGCTGCAGGTGGTGCGCTGCGAGGGGAAGCTGGCGCGGCTCGAGGAGGCGGTGCGCCGGGCGCCGCCCGCGGGAACCCTCGGCATCGGCCATACCCGCTGGGCCACGCACGGCCGGCCCTCGGAACGCAACGCCCATCCGCATCAGGTCGGGCGCGTGGCGGTGGTGCACAACGGGATCATCGAGAACCACCTCGAGGTGCGCCGCCGGCTCGAAGCGCAGGGACGGACGTTCCGCTCGGAAACCGATACCGAGATCGCCGCCCACCTGGTGGACGAGGCGCTGGCCGGGGGGGCGACGCTGGTGGATGCGGTGCGGCGCGCGGTGCGGAGCATCGAGGGCTCGTACGCCCTGGCGATCATCGATGCGCACACGCCGGACCGGCTGGTGGTGGCCAAGAACGCCTCGCCGCTGATCCTGGGGCTGGGGAACGGCGAGATGTTCGCGGCCAGCGACATCCCTGCGATCCTGCCCTACACGAACCGGATCCTCGCGATGGAGGAGGGGGAGCTGGCCGAGCTGACCGCGGACGGCGTGCGACTGGAGGACGCGCAGGGCCGCCCGGTCACCCGCCCGCCGCGGGTGATCCAGTGGTCGCCGCTGCAGGCCGAGCGGGGCGGCTACAAGCACTTCATGCTCAAGGAGATCCACGAGCAGCCGCGGGCGGTGGAGGACACGCTGCGGGGCCGGATCCTGGCCGACCGCAGCGACGCGTTCCTGGAAGGGGCCGAGCTCGACGACGACGCGCTGCAGGCGCTGCGCCGCGTGGTGCTGCTGGCCTGCGGCACCTCCTACCACGCCGCGCTGGCCGCGCAGCGGTGGCTGGAAACCGTGGCACGGGTGCCGGCGGTGGCCGAGATCGCGAGCGAGTTCCGGGGACGCAACCCGCTCATCGATGAACACGACCTGGTGGTGGCGGTCTCGCAGTCGGGCGAGACGATCGATACCCTGGCGGCCGCCCGGCTGGCCCGCCAACGGGGCGCCCGGATCCTCGCCGTGGCCAACGTGCTCGACTCGGCAATCCCCCGCGCCGCACACCACACGCTGTACACCCACGCCGGCCCGGAGATCGGCGTGGCCTCCACGAAGTGCTTCGTCGCGCAGCTCGCCGCCCTGTTCCTGCTCGCCCTGCGCCTCGGCCGCCGCCGCGGCGCCCTCGACGACGCCGCCTTCGCCCGCCTCGCCGAGGCCTTGCTGCGACTCCCGGGCCGCATGCGCGAGGCGCTCGACCACTCCGCCCACGCCCCCGCCGTCGGCCGCCGCTTCGCCGCCGCCGGCAACTGGCTGTACCTCGGCCGCGGACCCTCGTTCCCGATCGCCCTCGAAGGAGCCCTCAAGCTCAAGGAGATCTCGTACCTCCACGCCGAGGGGTACGCCGCCGGCGAAATGAAACACGGCCCGATCGCGCTCCTCGACCGCAACGTGCCCGTCGTGGCGGTGGTCCCGCACGATGAGCACTTCGAAAAGATGGTCGGCAACATCCACGAGGCGCGGGCCCGCGACGCCCGCGTCATCACCGTCACCGACCGCGAAGACCCCGACCTGGGCCCGCTGTGCGACGAGACCTTTGTCGTCGGCGAAACCGCCGCCGAGCTCTCGCCGTTCCTCACCGTCCTGCCGCTGCAACTGCTCGCCTACCACATCGCCGATCTGAAGGGCACCGACGTGGACCAGCCCCGCAACCTGGCCAAGACCGTCACCGTCGAGTGAACCGCTCTCTGGGGAAGGACGCCGCGGAAGGAACGACCGCCTAGGCCGCCCGCGCCAGACGCCGCGGCAGCGGCGGCGGCACCCCGCGCAGCCGCTCGCGCAGCCGCAGCCGCTCCATCGCCCGCGTCCCCACGAACCGCACCCCAAAACCCCCGGCGTAGGGGTCGACACGCCGGCGCCAGGCCGACACCCGCACCACCTCGCCGAACAAGGTCCACTCCGCCGCATCGGCCCCCAGCCGGAACGAAACCACCACCGGGGTACCCCGCTCCAGCAGCACGCGGCTCGGCAGGTAGCATCCCCGCGGGCTCAAGTCCGCGCTGGTCAGCGTCACCGGCTCGTCCCAGTCCGGCGATACCAACTCCACCGGAATCCGCATCGCCCTCCGCGTCTCGTAGCGTGCATACATCGTGGCATCCTCCTTCATCTGACTACATTGTACCACATTGGAGCCACAAGATGCAAGACAAGGGCATGGAAGGCGGGTTCCGCCCGGACAGGGCATGGACACAGTTCGGTTGGGGAAACGGCAGGTGACCGGAGTTGGTGACGAGATGCGGTGGGACTACGGGGCGCCGGCGCCGGCCATGGCGGCCGCGGTCATCGCCTCGGTCGCCTTCGTCGAGACGCACATCGCCCAGTCAGCGCCGCCGGCGCCGCAGGGGGTGTCCTTGCAGTCCTCCATGGCCTTCGCCATGTAGTCCATCATGCCGCTCTGCTTGAAGGCGTCGCACGCGGTCGCCTGGCTCTCCTTCCACATCTTCTCGACGTCGGCGGTCCACGAGCCGGCGGCGGCGGCCTCGGCGGCCTCCTTGGCGCACTTCATCATGCCATCGATGTACGCCTGGCAGGCGTCCCCACCCTCGGCGGGCGGCTGCTCGGCAGGCGGCTGCTCCGCAGGCGGCTGCTCCGCAGGCGGCTGCTCCGCAGGCGGCTGCTCCGCAGGCGGCTGCTCCGCAGGCGGCTGCTCCGCAGGCTGCTCGGCGGCCGGCTGCTCGGCAGGGGCCTCCTCAGCCTTCTTCTTGCACGCCGTAACGGCAATCAGGGCGGCCAGGACGACGACCAACAGATGCTTCCAATTCATGACTGCTCCTCCTCCATTCCTTGCTTGGGGGTCCTTCGTTTCCCCAGCCCTCGCTTGCGTCCCCGGAACAACCCGTACCCCTCCCGGCAAACGCTAGGGCGGGATTCAAGCGCGATCGGAATCGTTTGTCAACAGTCACAATCGAGGGGGGGCGCGGGGCCCGGCGGGAGGCCGGCGGGAGGCCGGCGGGACCGGGTCGCGCCGCAGAGCCTTGACGTCTGCCCAGGGTCGGAGCGATGTTCCCGCTTCGGCCGGCACGACGCCGGCCGCACGGACGTCCGGCGGAGGGCCGGAGGAGGTATCCATGAGGCGTTCGCGGTTGTTCGGTCTGGCGGGATTGGCGGTGCTGGCCTTCTGGGGTGCCGAGGGCTGCAAGAAGAAGGATCAGGAGCAGCCGACCGGGGCCGCGACGGCGCCGGACTCGGGCGAGCCCGGAGCCACGACGGAACCGGCGGCGCAGCCGACGACCCCGGCGGCCGACGCGGAGCCGACGGAGCCGGCCCAGCCGACCGAGCCGGAGAAGCCCGCCCTGGCGGAGGTGACCCTCAAGACCGCGCCGACGGCGGAGGAGCAGCAGGCGGCCCAGGAACTGGCGGCGAAGCTGGCCGACCTGGCGCAGCGCGAGGCGGAACTAGGGAAGCCGGAGCAGGCCCGGCTGTTCCTGGTGCTGGCGGCCTCGGGGAAGACGGAGCCGCCCACGATCGGGGCCGCCCTGCTGGGGCTGGCATACAGCTGGAAGGAAGATGCCGAGGCGGCGTTCCTGGAGGACTACCGGGCGGTGGTGGCGGCCCGCCTGGGCGCCACGGAACCCGAGGTCCTCGGCCCGGCGCTCAAGGCCGCCAAGAAGGCGGTGGCCTCGACCGACCCGATCGACCCGGCGCTGGTCCAGGCGCTGCTGGCCCTGGTGGCGCGGCCGGACGACCCGGCCGCCCCCTACGAGGCGCTCGACGTGCTCGGCAGCGGGAAGAAGGTGCTGGAGGCCGCCGGAACCAAGGACGCATTCCTGGCCGCGTTCGGCTCGACCCACCCCCACGTCGCCGCAACGGCACTGACCACCTTCGCCTGGCTGGCCTCGGGCACCATTCCGGACGCCGAGGCCTATCGCGCGAAGATCGAGGAGCTGCTCAAGCACGCCGACCCGGCGGTGCGGGGCGAGGCCTGTGGGGCGCTGGCCGAGTTCGTGCCGTTCGGCGATGCCGAGGCGGCGGTACCGATCGCCAAGCTGCTCCTGCCGCTGCTCGACGACGAGAACCCGTTCGTGCGCTCGCGCGCCGCGAGCTCGCTGGCGGACATCAAGTACAAGCCGGCGATCCACGCCTTCGTGAAGCACCTCGACGACCCGGCCCCGAACACCTACGACACGCCGTCCTGGAAGACGCTCGAGGGGAACGACGGCTGGGACCATCACGACGGCTCGGCCTGGTCGCGCGTCGATGACGCGATGCTGCGCGCGATCCAATCGATCACGTTCTTCGACGACGTGAAGTTCGAGTACCAGGTCAACGTCGGCTCGGTCGAGGCGGACCTGGCTGCGGCCGTCGAGGCGGCCAAGGCCTGGTACGAGGCGCACAAGGCCGACATCCCGCCGCTCGAGTAGCCTCCGCCGCGCGTTCGGGACCACGGGTCAGGGGGAGCTTCCGGAAGCGTCGCGCCAGGGGAAGCGGCCGTAGCGGGCCGCCAGCGGCTCCAGCCGCCGGAAGTCGCCCGTGCAGGCCTCGGCCGCGGCACGGCAGCCGCAGCGGCAGCTCGCCAGGCTCGGGCACTCCCGGCACTCGTCCGGTACCGCGTCGCAGAACTCGCGGTAGCGGGCGCCGGCGAGCAGGCTCGCCAGGCTCGCCTCGCGGAGATTGCCGAGGACGGTGGGCGAGTGGTTGCACGGCCGGACGTCGCCGTTGGGCGCGAGGGCGATGTAGGTGTGGTCGGTCGCGGCACCGCAGAAGCCGATCCCCAGCCCCTCCGTCTCGGCCGGCTCGACGACGCAGGGCGGCAGGGGCACCGAGATCGAGACCGGCAGGCCGCCCCGCTGCTGCGCACGCAGGGCACGCAGCGCCGCGACGATCTGCTCCGGGGTCGGCAGCAGGTCCTCGCCGCGGCCGGCGCCGGCGCCGCCGGGGTTGAAGCGCAGGAACATCAGCCCGTCCGCGCCGAGGGCCAGGGCGAGGCGGGCGACGTCGGCGGCGTGATCGATGTTGCGCCGGGTGGCGACGAACGCGGCCACGGCGCGGGCGCCGGCGCGACGGGCCGCACCGATGGCGCGCACCGCCCCTTCGAAAGCCCCGGGCACGCCCGCCAACGCGTCGTGCTCGGTCGCGCCCGGCGCCAGCAGCGGGATCTCGAACAGCCGGCACCCCGCGGCGACCAGGCCGGCGGCGCGGGCGGCGTCGAGCCGCCGGCCGTTGGTGATCAGGTTGGTCGGGAAGCCGAGCCGCACGACCTCCCGCACCAGCGTCTCGAGGTCGTCGCGGAGCAGCGGCTCGCCGCCGGTGAAGCTGATCTGCCGCGGGCGGCTCCAGCCGCGGGCGTCCGCCAGGCGCCGGAACAGCGCGAGCGTCTCGTCCGTCGGCAGCTCGCGCGGAACGGGAACGCCGGGCAGCTTCCAGGCGTTGTAGCAGTACAGACAGGCGTTGTCGCAGCGCGCCGTCGCCTCGAACAGCACCACGCCGACACGCATGCCGCGGCGGGGAGGCAGCAGTCGCTCCAGCATCATCCCCGCCCCGTCAACGGAAATGGCGGAAGCCGCTCCGCTCCAGCGGCCGCTCCGAGCCGTCGGCCTCGAGGCCGACCAGCGTCCCGGCCGGCAGGTCGCCGGTCGTCTCGCCGATCTCGTACAGCCCGACGCCCGCTTCCGCGCACAGCCGGTCGGCGAGGGGAACGTGGACGGTGGGCACGGCGGCGAGCAGCTCGTAGTCCTCGCCGCCGCCCAGGGCCAGCTCCAGGTCGGCGCCGCGGTCGTCGCGCGGGTGGCCGAAGGCCAGCGGCACGGCCCCGAGGCGCAGGCGGACGCCGACCCGGGAGGCGTCGGCAAGATGCCCGAGGTCCTGCAGCAGCCCGTCGGAGACGTCGATCGCGGCGGAGGCGACGCGGGCCAGGACGGCGGCGGCGTCGAGACGGAATGGAGGCCGGAGATAGCGTCGTCGCAGGCGCTCGAGCTCGTGCGCGCCCCGCACGCCGGCGGCGACGCCCCGGCGGCCGGCCGCGGAGGCACCGACGGGCCCGCTGAGGAACAACCGGTCCCCCGGACGCGCGCCGGAGCGGCACAGCGG
>JAFGHH010000468.1 GCA_016930215.1 Deltaproteobacteria bacterium | reverse complement strand
GTCGGGCGGGGTGTCGGCGGGGCCGTCGGGCGCGACGTCGGGCGGGGTGTCGGCGGGGCCGTCCGGCGCGACGTCGCCGGCGTCGTCGGTCGCCTCGGTGTGGACGTCGCCGGCGTCGGTGGTGTCCGCGCTCCCGCATCCGGCGACGACGCCGGCAAGCGCGAGCAGGGTCGCCAAGCAGGTGATGGCCTTCGTTCCGGGCATCGCTTCCTCCCCGACGATCGAAGAGCGACCGTCCAGCCACCGGGAATGCTACGGGATCGCCCCGCCGACGACAAGGGACGGCCCCGCGTCGTCAGGAGGCGAACTCGACGCGCAGTCGGAGGCGCGCGCCGTTCGCGGCGTCGGGCGGGGGCAGGGCGCGGTATTCCAGCACGGCGCGGACGCAGTCGTGCATGCGGCGGGTCGGCCAGTCGCCGGAGATCCGCCGCACCGAGGCGCAGCCGTCCGGGGCGACGTCCAGGGTGGTCTCGACGACGACCGGGGCCTCGGGCGCGGCGGCGAGCGCTTCGCCGTAGCACATCACCAGCAGCGGCACCTGTTCCTCGAAGGCGCGCGTGCCGAGGTCGTCGTAGCCGTCGAGCTCGAGCACCTCGATCGCGACGCTCGCGGTGGCGGGGAGGGCGAGCGGGCAGCCTGCGGCGTCCGGATTCGCGGCGCAGCGCGGCAGGGCGGCCGTACCGCGGGTCCGGCAGGCGGTGGTCGAGCCGCGACCGGCGTCCGACCCGGTCGTGACGTCGGCCCGCGGGGGCGGGTCGGACGAGGGGCGGGCGTCTTCGTCGTCGGGTCCGGAGGAGTCGTCCGGCGGCGCGTCGGGCCTGGTGTCGGCGGTCGCGGCGGCGTCGGGCGGCTCCTCGGCGACCGAGGGGCTTGCGGGTGGAGCGGGGGAGGGGCATCCGCCGGCGGCAAGTGCCGGCAGGGCGAGTGCGAGGCAGGCGAGCCTGCGGGTTCCGCGAAGGCGAAGCATCGGCGTTCTCCCGTCCGGGCCGGCGCCTTCGTCCCGTCCGTCGCGTCCGCGCGGACCGTCCGGCAGGGCACCGATGCTAGCGTCATCGGGGGGAGTCGCCAAGGGGCAGCATCCCGCGAGGCAGCGGCGAGGCACCGGCCCGCGGGGCCGAACCCGCCGGCCGGAGTCAGGCCGGTTCGGTCACCCAGACGAAGCCGTAGCGCGTCAGGAGCCGCAGTGCCGCGGTTTCGGCATTGCGGCGGTCCGCCGCGCCGACAAGCCGCAGGCATTCGTCGGTCGGGTCGTCGGGATCGGGCGGCGCCGACCTCGGCCGCGCCGCCGCGCGGTCCGCGAGCCGCCGGACGAACGCCAGGGTCTCGTCGTCGCCCAGGGTCTCCAGGTCTTCGAGCGTCTCCCGCAGCAACTCGGGGGCGCGCCGGTGGAGGTTCACGACGGCGGCGGCGACCAGCGCCGGCCACAGCCGGGCCTGTCCCGGCGGCAGCCGATCGCGCCGGCGGTCGAGGGCCACGGTCAAGCTGCGGTGGACGAGGTACGGGGACGAGCCGGGGTGGAAGACGGCGATGCTGGCGTCGACCGGGTCCGACAGGCACAGCGCGGCGAAGTCGGTCGGCGCGAATCCCGGCACCGTCTGCTCGCACAGGTCGAGGTCCCGGACGGCGGCTTCGATCAGGCAGATGTCGGCCTCGGCTGCGATCAGCCGCTCCAGGTACTCGATCTTGCGCGCGTCGTCGTCGCTGCCCAGCAACTCGCCGAGGGTCGACAGCGCGGGATGGGGTGTCTGTCGGAGCGCCAGGGCCAGCTCCTCCTTGGCGGCCTGTCGGACGGTGGGCAGCCGCATCGTGTCCAGGTCGTCCTCCGCCTCGTCGGACCGCGGCAGCGGCTGGACCCCGATCGCCGCCGCCATCCGCCGCGGCACGCCGGCCGCGCCCTCCGTGCGGATCCAGAAGACGACGTGGTTCGTGCCGTCGTCGAGCTCGAGCAGCATGCTCCGCTCGACCGGCGCGCCCGCCTCCACGAGCGTCACCGGCCGCGTCGCCTCGTAGCGGCTGCGCATCACGGTCAAGGTGGCCACCGGCGGCACCGTCCGGCCGAAGTCCGGCTTCACGTCCACGGTGTACAGCCGGCCGGGGACGTCGCAGGCGATCTTGAGGCCGAGGTAGAATCCGGTGGGGTTTCGCTGGTGGCCGCGGGTTTCCACGAGGGGCAGGTCGACCGCCCGGACCTGTCCGGCGGGCAGCTGGCCGAGTCGCAGACGCAGGCGCGGGTCGGGAGCGCGCGCCTCGGGTTCGTGCGACGAGTCGCCCGGTGGTGCACGGTCGGAACCGCTCATGCCCCTTCTCGCCACCGCACCGCAACCCCCTCAACATGTTGTTCCACGGAGACGTCCGGGTCTTACACGCGTGCGCGAGGGCAGGGGTCGGGGATCAGGGGTTGGGGGCCGGGGGGCGGCGCAGCACCGTGAACCGGCCGAACAGGTCGTTCTCCACGTCCATCGGATCCTCGGGGTCCCGGTCCCAGCCCAGCGCCCGGGCGAAGGCGCGGATCGTCTCCGTGTCGTCCTCGTCGTACGCCGGGATCTCGAAGCCCGCCGCCTCCAGCGCCTCGCGGTCGAACGGGCAGCGCCCGTCGGCCCACGGGATGAACGGCTGGTCTTCGGGCGCCTGCGCCGGGGAGAGGTTGTAGATCACCACCAGCCCGCCGGGGCGGAGGGCCTCGAACAGCGCGACGGCGAAGGCGGCGTCGTCGACCCCCAGGTCGACCCCGCGGCCCTCTTCGATCGGCCGTTCCGGGTGGACGTAGCCGCGCTTGAGCACGTTCTTCGAGACGATCAGGTCGAACGCGCCGCCGACCGCCTCGCGCACCGCCGCGTCGGCAGGCCAGCCGCCGTGGACCAGGGCGATCCGGCCCAGCGCGTGCTCCGCGTCGGGGATCGGGCCGGTGTCGCCGGGGAACGAGTACAGGGCGCGCAGGACCGGGTCGACCTCGACCCCGACGACGTCGGCGCCGAGCGTCGCGAGCAGGCGCAGGTGGCCGATGCCGCCGTAGCCGAAGTCGAGGATCCGCCGGCCGGTCGGGTCGGAGAAGCCGAACCGGTCGGCGACCTCCAGCGCCCGCGCGTAGGCCAGCGGCGTGCCGTAGCGCGTCGTGTAGTAGTAGGCCTCGTCGAGCTCCCGCGGCTCCACCCCCTCGCGGGCCGCTTCATCGAGGGCCGCGTACTCCTCGGCCGTGTAGGCCGCGTCGCGCCCGCGCACGTACACGGTGCGCGGCTCGACGGGCGGGAGCAGGAACGAGGCGGCGAGGAACATCCGGACCCATTGCGCCTCGACCAGCGGGTCGAGCGCCCGGGCGTCGGCCCGCAACGTGCGGAGCGTCGGCGTGTCGGGAAGGCCCGGATCCTCGACGGAAACCGCCGCGCCCGCGGCGCGCGGCATCAGCAGCAGCGCCGCGAAGACGGCGACGTCGGCCGGCGTGGCGGCGCCGGGGTCGAGCACCAGCGTGATGCGGGCCACGGGGCCGTCGGTCGAGGTCTCCGCGGCGGCCACGGCGTCGCGCAGCGCCGCAACGGTGCGCAGCACCAGCCGCGTCATCGGCTGCTGCTCGGACGTCGTCGTCTCGAGGTCGCCGCGCATCCGCGTCTCGGTCTCCCGCAGCACGTCCCCCATGCGCGACGGCAGCTCCGCGACGAACGCGGCCACCGCCGGCGTCGGCGTCAGCACGAGCAGCTCGTAGCGGTCCCGCGCGCCGCGCCGAAGGGTGACGGCCACGCCCTCGAGGCCGACGTCGCCGAGCTCGAACGGTCGCGGAAACCACAGCTCGAGGTCTCCGTGCTCCGCCAGGCCGCTCAGGCGCGTCAGCGTCGGAGACGGCTCGAACGGCGTCGCGGCCGCCTCCCAGGCCTCGAGCGCGTCCGGCGGCCCGGCGACCGCCGCGCCGGTCGTCGGCTCGTCGAACGCCAGCCAGGCGTCTTGGCCCTCGCCGAATCGGAAGCGGCCGTCCGGGCCCGGGGTGGCGGCACCCGGGTCCTGGCCGAGCCCCATCACGGCGGCGAGGCACGGGGCCAGCTCGGCGGCGCTTACCCCGGACGCCAGCACGGCGGGCGCCGTCGCCTCGGGCCCCGGCATCCAGACGGTCAGCGTGCCGACCCGCGGCAGGAGCGTTTCGAGGCAGTCCATCTCGATCGGCAGCTCGAGCAGCGGGGCGGCGGCTGCCAGCCAGCGTTGCAGGTCGGCGTACGGGAACACCGCGGCCGGCTCGACCTGGGCGAAGGTGGTCGCGCCCGAGGGCAGCGCCGTGCGCTGCCGCTCGCGCGCGTCGGCGGCGGAGACGACCGCCCCGGGGCCCGGCGGCCGGTCGCAGGCGGCGGAGGCGAGCACGAGGAGTGCGGCGACGAGGGTCCGAAGATGCATGATCAACTCCTTCATGGATTCAGGTCAAAACTCCGAGAATGCAAAGGTGAGATGGACGACGAGGACCCAGAGGGTCGAGGCGATGATCGCGGTGGTGACGGCGCGGTGGACGTCGCGCACCGACTCCTTTGGGGTGGCGCCGAGCTGGTAGGCGATGATCCCGGTGCCGACGGTACAGGCCCAGCACTTGGCCATCACCCAGCCGGTGCCGGCCCACAACAGCCGGCCGGGCTCGCGCAGCAGCAGGTGGAACGCCCGGTCGAACGACCACAACGACTCGTCGGGGTAGTTCAGGGCGAACGCCAGCACGCCGGCCCATTTCGCCGCCAGCACGGCGACCCCGATCAGGAGCGGCGTGACCAGGAAGGTGCCCCAGATCACGTTGGTCAGCAGGTAGGCCCACGGCATCGCGCCCATCGAGCGCATCGCGTCGAGTTGGCTGGAGTGGGAGCGGGTGGCGACGTCGGCGGCGACCGCCGCCCCCGTCCGCGCCGCGATCAGCAGGGTCGCCACGACGGGGATCAGGATGCGGAAGTGCGAGAACCCGAGCCCCGCCAGCAGGTCGTCCAGCACCAGCGGCTCCGTGT
>JAFGHH010000467.1 GCA_016930215.1 Deltaproteobacteria bacterium | reverse complement strand
TCGAAGACGTTGGTCGCCAGCCCGGGGTTGTTGTGCAGGAGGTTCCACGCCCCGCGCAGCGCGGCCCACGGCGTCATTCCGGGCGGCGCGACCGTCCGTCCCAGCCGGCGCAGGTCCAACGCCCGCATCCGCGGAGCGAGGGTGCGCGGGTCGAGCGAGGGGAGGGGGACGAGGCCCGCCCGGCGCATCCGCGCGTTCTTGCGCTCGCGCAGCGTGCGGCCCCGCCACCACGGCAGGATCTCCCGCTCCAGCTCGCGCCGGTCCGCGGGGTCGATCCGGAACGGCCGGCGAGGGCGGCGCAGCAGCGCGTCCAGCTCCAGCTCCAGGATCAGGTTGGCCTCGCCGCGCTCCACGGGCAGCACCGTGCCGAGCACCTTCGAGCTGCGGTTGCCGACGATGCGCTCCTCGGGGAGGACGTAGCAGGTCATCCGCCGGACCGTGTTCTCGAACGCCTCGGCCGCGCGATGGGCCGGCGGGCGTCCCGCGGTGCGCCGGTACGCCTCGGTCACGAAGCGCGCGCGCTCGATGCAGATCTCGTACGGCGCCTCGAGGATGCGCTCCATGTGCCGTGCGGTTCTCGCGTCCATCATCCCGCCGCCGCGAGGGAACGTAGTGCGTCCTCCGGGTCAAGGCAAGCCGGCGCCCGCTCGAGAGGCGCAGGAATTCCGTCGTCGGGGACCCGACGGGGATGCTATGCCTGCGACGTGGCGTGCTTCGGCGCCGCCGGCGCCATGGGACGGGAGGCCGGCGGGGGGCGGGGTCGGAGCGGGAAGGAGGCGGACTGTCGTGAGGAGCATCGTCGTTCTCGTGCTGCTGTCGGGGTCGTTGGCGGCCGGACCGGCCCGGGCCCAACGGTCGGAGCCGTGCGATTCGTGCCAGGGCTGCTCGGCGCTGTTGGCGCAACCGGGGGCGCGGGCCGAGCTGCACGCGGACCTCGTGCACGAGGGCACCGGTCCCTGTGTCGTCGTGGCGGGCGAGGGGGCGCTGTTCGACGGGCTGGAGCGCGAGATCCGCTGCACGGCGGGCGGCGGCGCGGTCGGCATCCGCGTGGAAGGCGCGCGGGCCCTGGTGCGCAACGTCCACGTCCTGGGCGCGGGGACGGGAATCGAGGTGGCGGCTCCGGACGTGACGCTGTTCCATGCGTGGGTCGAGGCGCAGGACGCGGGGATCCGGGGCGACGGCTCCGCCGGCCTGCGGGTGACGCGCGGCGTGGTGCGCGGCGGACAGGTCGGCATCTCGCTCGGCGGCGACGCCGCGGGCGCCTGTCCCGCCGGGGCGACGGTCCGCAGTCCCGGCGTGGTGATCGGACGCACGCACGTGGAGGGCGCGCGCGTGGGCATCGCGGCCTGCGAGGCGCTGCCCGTGATCCGTCACAGCACGGTGGTCCGCAACGAGGTGGGGGTGGTGCTGGGCCGCGCGGCCCCGGCGGAAGGCGTGCCCGGAGGCGAGGGGCCGGACGACCCGTGCCTCTGCCGCCCGCCGCTGGAGGGCCTGGCCCCCGGAGTGCCGGTGATGTTCGTGAGCGCCTGCCCGGGGAGCGAGGCGCACAAGGCGTGGCTGCCGGAGCTGACCCCGCGCGGGTTCCAGGCGGTGATCCGGCCCGCCGGTCCGGGCGAGGCGGAGGCCACCCGGGCGTTCGACGCGGCGATCGATCGGTGCCTGCCGCAGCTCACCGACGCGGTCGGGATTCCCGGGTGCGTTCCGAACTACGCCTGCCCGGCCGACGACCGCACGTTCAAGGTGCGGGCGGCGGAGCGCGAGCTGGCGCGGGAGCTGGAGCTGGACGACCCCGAGGCGCTGTTCGCGTTCTGGGAATCGTGCCGGGACGCGGCGGCGGCGCACTACCGGCAGGGCGAGGACTGCGTGGTGCACGCGCTGCACGACAACGTGATCTGCGGCAACACGCGGGTCGACGTGCGTTCGGCCGGCGGCCTGTCCGGAGCCGACAACACCTGCGACACGGTCGAGGGATGGTCCGACGCGGGTGTCGCGGCCTGCGGCGCGTCCTGCGGGGACCTGCCGACGCTGCCGGCCCCGCCGACGCCTCGGGAGAGGGTCGAGCGGGCCGCCGCCGCCCCGACGCCCGCGCCGGCACCCGAGCCCGCGCCGGCGCCGCCGCCGCCGCCGGCGGAGCCCTCGTTCGCGCCCCCGCGCGCCGCGGATGCGGGTCCCGAGTACGTGTTCGTGCCGAGGGGCGACCGCGGCTCCCGCGGCGACACGCCGGAGCCGTCCGAGGGCTCGAACACCGTCTGGCTGGTGGTCGGATTCCTGTTGCTGGCGGCGGTCGTCGTCGTCCTGGCGGTGATGTCGCGCCGCCGTCCGCCGTCCGATCCCGGCTAGAACAGCCGGACCCCGATGCCGAGCTGCAGGTTGAGGTTCACGTCCTCCATCCAGCCGTGCGTGCAGCTCTCGCCGTCCAGCGACCAGGCCGAGCCGCAGAGGATGCGGCGGCTGTCCTGCACCGGCGCGTAGTCGCCCGTCAGGAACACGTTGACCAGCTTGTGGATCGCCCACTCGACGTACAGGCCCACGAACACCCGGGCACCCGTCTGTTCCTGCCACTCGGTCGCCCGTTCCTGGGCGTAGCGGTCGACGTAGACCTCGAGGCGCTGGAGCAGGCCGAACGCGACCGGGTCGAGCTCGAAGCCCTCGAGGAGCGTAAGCCCGAGCACGAAGGCCGACCGCAGGCCGCTGAACTCGTCGTAGCCCTGGCCGAAGCCGCCCCCGATGCTCAGCTCGGCCCCGAGCCCGAAGATCCCGCCGAGCCGGACGCCGATCTTGGAGCGGACATCGAACTCCGTCATCCAGTACGACGACCGGGCCTCGAGCGCCACATCGATGCGTGCGGGGTCGATTCCGTCGTAGACGCCCAGCCCCAGGCGATAGGCGCCGACCAGCCAGGGCCAGCCCCAGGCGGCGTCGATCGAGAAGACCATCGGCGGCAGCGGGATCGCGGAGCGCGTGTAGCGATAGCGGCCCCCGCGGCCGGTCACCTCCTGCGCCGCCCGGAACCCGGGCGGGGTCGTCCCGTCGCCCGTCGCGCCGGTATCGCCGGTGGTGCCGGTGTCGCCGGTGGTGCCGGTGGTGCCGGTGTCGCCGGTGGTGCCGGCGGTCTCACCCGGGCCCGACCCGGTCGCGGAACCGGACGCCTCCGGCATCGCCTCGAGCTCGAGCTCGTCGCCCGCCTCGATCGTGAACAGGTCCTCCCAGTCCGGATGACCCGGCGCCCGCACGAGCAGTCCGTGGGAGCCGGGGGCGACGTCGCGCAGCGTGAGCGGCAGGATGCCTTGCGGGCGGCCGTCGAGGAACAGCTCGGCATTCTCCACGGGGGAGGTGACGCTCACCGTTCCGGTCGCCGCGACCCCGCTCAGCTCGATCCGGACGGTTTCCTCCCGCCCGGTCTCGATCGTGACGCGTTCGACCGCCGACGCGAACCCCGCGGCGCCGACCTCGACGATGTGCGTGCCCGGCGCAAGCCCCTCGACGACGAGCGGGGAGGGGCCCTTGCCCTCGCCGTCGATCGTGACGTAGGCGTGGTCCGGTGAGGTCAGCACGCGCAGGATGCCGCCGTCGAGCTGGGCCGCCCGCAGCACGGCGTTGACCACGGTGCGCGCTCCCGCGGCGACCTCCAGGGTCTCCCGGTGCGGCTCGAGTCCCTCGGCGCGGACCTCGAGCGCGTGGGAGCCCGGGGCCACGGTCGTGGCCAGCGGCGTCGTGCCGGCCGGCGCGCCGTCGATCAGCACCTCGGCCCCGGAAACGTCGGAGGTGACGAGCAGGTCGCCCTCCGGCTCCGGCAGGCGGCGCAGGACCACCTCGGCGCTGTACGTCTGTCCCCCGGCAAGCTCGAACCAGCGCTCGACCGGGTGGTAGCCGTCGCGCGCGATGCGGTACAGGTGCCGGCCCGGAAGGAGGGTCGTGTCCAGGGGCAGGGTGCCGACCTGCACGCCGTCGACCGTCACCGGCACGGCCGCCGTGGACAACTCCACGTCGCTGGTGAGGAGCTGGAAGCGGCCCATCGCCTGGAGGGTGACCTTGACCTCCTGCGGACTCCGCCGGATGTCCGCCTCGGTCTCCATCGGCGCGTACCCGTCCAGCACGAAACGGAACTGGTGCGTTCCCCGCGGCAGCCGAACCGTGGCGGGGGTCACGCCGACGCGGTCCGAGGCGCCGTCGACGAAGACGGAGGCACCCGCGGGCTCGGACTTCAGGTTGACGCGCAGTCCGCTGCTCGACTGGGCGACGGCGGGCGGGGAACCGAGCGCGACGACCGCCGAAACCAGGGCCGCCGTTGCAAGCCAGCGATTCATGCCAGGTACTCCCTTCGTGGGTGCTGCGGCGCCCCGGCCGCGAGCCATGGGCGTGCGCCGCCTGCGCGGCAGGTCTCCCCCGCCGCCGCGGCCTTCCTAGGGCGGGCTGCAGATCCCGGAGCAGGCGGCGAGCACCGCCTCGACGACCTCCGGATCCCCGGGTCGGACGGTGATGCCGTCCCGATCGTAGGCGTACGTGGGCTCCGTGTGGTCGTTGATCGCCCGGACCCGGATGTCGTAGGTCGCCGTCTCGCTCAGGTCCTCGATCAGCAGCGAATCGTCCAGCCGCTCGATGCACGGGTAGGTCTCGTCGTGGGTTCGGGTCGAGCCGTTCTCGTACAGGACGACCTGGATGCTCGCGATGCCGTGGCGGTCGCAGCCGCCGACGTCGGAGAATCCCACCCAGAGCTGGATCGAAGGCCGGATCTGCTCGATGATGACCATCACCGGTCCGTTCGTCCGGTTCGCGAGGACCTCCGTCGTCGTCGTCGTCGTACCGACGTAGATCACGTGGTCGTCCGCATCGCGCCCCTCGACCCGGAGGTAGTACCGTCCGACCTCGAGGTCGTGGAGCAGGAACGACTGGTCCGCCGCGTCGCAGTTGACGGTCGCATCGCGCACCGCCGTCGGCGCCGTGGGGGACGTCAGGACGTAGACCCGGGCCTGACGGATTCCGACGGCATCACACGTCGTGCTGCCGCTGCCGATACGGTACGTGACGTGCAGGTCCCCGGTCTCGGGACCCGACTCCTCTTCGCAGGCCGCGAGGGGGAGCATCAGGATGGCCAGCAGGCCGCATGCGAAACAACGTCCGCTCACGATCCACCTCCCTGTCGGGCGACGCTGGTCGCCCCGTGCGCACCCGGCGGCGGTCCGCGCCGTCCCGGGGTGCGGGTTCCCCTGCTACTGCGGCGACTCGACCGAGGTCCGGAACACCTCGTGCTCGCTCGGGGCCGCCGCCGTCGCCCCGGCCTCGCCGGAGATGATGATGTCGAACGAGGTGAGCGTGGTGGTCGCGACCACCTCGCCGCAGCGGTCGTCCATGTCGTAGGTCAGGTTGCCGACGCGCAACGGCGTCGACCCGGCCGCCTGGAACCAGACCGCATACGTATCGAGCTCGGGGGCGAGGCGGTCCGGCGGCAGGAGGTGCTGCACGGTCACCGAGACCAGGAAGTTGCCGCCTTCCTGTTCCTCGATCCTGACCGCCGCGTCGGCGTCGGGCGCCTTCTGGGTGCCGAGCACGACGTACTCCCGCACGCCGGCGCAGCCGCCGAGCAGCAGCGATCCGACCACCACCACGCCGAACACCTTCGCCAGATTCTTGCGCATCGTGTCGTCTCCCTTCGTCTTCTATCCCCCGGACCGTCCTTCGACCGGCGCAGGGCGCTTGCTCCCATGCCCTTCCGCCGCCGATTCGATAGGGCCGCAGGATAGTGCGCTGCGGGCGGGTTGGCAACCGGCTTTCGGCGGGGCTTTCGGGGGGGCGGTTCCCGGCCGTCCGGCGAGGCGGACGGAGCGTTCTCGGCGTTTGCCGCGACCCGCCGATGACGCTAGCATCGGCGACCGTTCAGGAGGGTCAACGGGATGGAACGCAAGGCGTACGATCTGGTGGTGGTGGGCGCGGGACCCGGGGGCTACGTGGCGGCGATCCGCGCCGCGCAGCTCGGGATGTCCGCCGCCTGCGTCGACGAGCACGAGCGGCTCGGCGGAACCTGCCTGCGCGTCGGCTGCATCCCCACCAAGGCGCTGCTCGAATCGTCCGCGCGCTGGGAAGAGGTCTCCGGCAAGCGGTTGGCGGAGCACGGGATCAAGGTCGGCGGTGCCGAGCTGGACCTCCACGCGCTGCACAAGCGCAAGAACGGGATCGTCGCCGGGTTGACCTCCGGCATCGCCGCGCTGTTCAAGAAGAACAGGATCGACCGCTTCCAGGGTCGCGGGCGGCTGGCCGGGGCCGGCCTGCTGCGCGTCGAGGGCCGGGACACGCTGGAGCTGCAGGCGAAACACGTGCTCCTGGCCCCCGGCTCGCACTCGGCGTCCCTCCCCGGCGTGGCGCTCGACGGCGACCGGATCGGGACCTCGACCGAGGCGCTGTCGTATCCCGAGGTGCCGAGGCGGCTGGTGGTCGTCGGCGCCGGGTTCATCGGCCTCGAGCTGGGCACCGTCTGGCGCCGGCTCGGCTCCCAGGTCACGGTCGTGGAGTACCTCGACCGGATCCTGCCGGGGACCGACCTGGAAATCGCGCGCGAGGCGCAGAAACTCCTGCGCCGCCAGGGCCTCGAGTTCCGCCTCGGGTGCCGGGTCCGCGGCGCCGGCGTCGAGCACGGCGAGTGCGTCGTCGAGATCGAAGGGCAGGAGCCGGCCCGCGGCGATCGCGTGCTCGTGGCGGTCGGACGCAAGCCGGCGACCGCCGACCTGGGACTCGAGACCATCAACGTCACGCTCGACGAGAAGGGCCGCATCCCGATCGCCGACGGCTACGCGACGTCGGCGGCCGGCGTGTTCGCGATCGGCGATGCCGTGCGCGGACCGCAGCTCGCGCACAAGGCGTCCGAGGAAGGGGTGGCGTGCGTCGAGCGGCTGGCGGGCCTTCCGGGGCGGGTGGACAAGGACGTCATCCCCGGCGTCTGCTACACGGAGCCGGAGATCGCATCGGTCGGCCGCACGGAAGAGGCGCTCGTGGAGGCCGGCGTGGAGTTCGGGAAGGGCGTGTTCCACTTCCGCGCGACGCCGCGGGCGCGGTGCCTGGGCGCGCTGGACGGTCGGGTGAAGATCCTGGCCGACGCGAAGACCGGTCGCCTGCTCGGGGTGCACATGCTCGGGCCGCACGTCGGCGAGCTGATCGCGGAGGCGGCGGCGGCGATGGCGCTCCACGCCACCGCGGAGGACCTCGGGCGGCTGTGCCACGCACACCCGACGCTGGCCGAGGCGGTCAAGGAGGCGGCGCTCGACGTCGCCCGCCGCGCGATCCACGCCTGAGAACCGCAAGGAGCGCGAGCGGGAGCCACGCCGCCCAGGCCGCGGACGATCGGCCGGCGGCCCGGCAGCCGCAACCGTCGTCCACGTAGACGTAGATCACGTCGGGCCCGGCATCCACGACGTCCGTCTCGGAACCGGGCACGTCGGCGACGGGGGCGTCCTCGGACGGCGGAGCGTCGGCCGCGTCGAGCGTCTCGTCGCCCGCGTCGGCCGGTCCGTCGGCGGCGCAGACGTCCTCGTCGGTGGCGCCGTCGCAGTCGTCGTCCAGTCCGTTGCAGCTCTCGACGTCCAGCACGTCGGTCTCGGTCCAGATCCGCAGGTCCCCGCCGTTGAAGGTCTGGTAGCCGCCGACGTTGTTGTAGTCGGTGCTCCAGAAGTCGGCCTTCTCGTAGTAGTCGTCGACGTGGGCGACCCACAGCCGCACGTCGGGATGGTCGACGAGCCCGACGCTGTACGCGGCCGCCTCGACGGTGGCCTCGATCATCTTCGTCTCTCCGGGCGAGAAGGCGTTGAGGTGCAGCCGGAACTCGGCGCCCGGGTCGTCGTGCGACGGGTTCTCGGGGTGGTCGTTCGCGTCGTTCGGGCACCACTCGGCGCCGCAGGTGTGCTCGGGCCAGTTGTCGTAGATGTCCCACCGGGTCAGCCGCAGGTACGGCGCCTCGAGCCACACGCCGACGACGACGTTGACCGCCGCGCTTTCGCCCGTGTTGGCCACGTACAGGCGTTGGACCGTCGTCTGGCCGACGTTCATGTCGAACCGCGACTCGCTCTCGTACAGCCGGCAGAAGTCCCGTTCCTGGCCGGCGATGTCGTCGATCGCCGTCCGCAGCTCGAGCACCGGAGGCCGCGCCGGGACGACCCCCTGCGCCCCGAACAGCTGGCTCACCGAGATCCCCACGTGCCCGTTGTTGTACCCGGGCCAGTCGTAGACTGCGCCCTCGCCGTTCCGCAGGTCGCCCCAGCTCCCGGCGTTGGCGTCGCCGTACGGGTCGTTGACGACGATCGAGTGGTCGGTCTCGTAGCCCTTGAAGACGATGATGTGGCCGCTGCCCAGGACGTTCGTCGAGGCGACCATCGGGTAGTCGGCATCGACCTCCGATACCAGCGTCGAGAACGACGTGCCGGCCTGCCACGACGTCAGGCCGTGCCGGTTCATGAAATCGACCATGTACGCCCAGTAGGCCGCGCCGAGGTCCCGGCAGATGAAACCGTGGGCGCCCTGGACGCGGGCGCCCCCGGCGGCGTTGCCCCACACGTCGTACGTGTACCCGCCGAAGGAGTACAGGTTCGGGATGTACCAGCCCCAGGGGCTCACGTGGGACGAAGGCCAGGAGCAGGTGATGTCGTGGTCCGGCAGCCGCGCGTAACGCTGCGTCGTCTGCACGCACGAGGTCGGCCCGCAGGACCAGTTGCCGTTGAAGGTGTCGGGCGTGTCCCACAACTGGTGCATGTACGGCATGCTCACCACCGGGCCCTTCGAGCGGCCGACCGGCGGCTCCTCGGCCTCCGGCAGGCCGCGGCCCTCCCGCAGCACCCGGAGCGCCGCGAGCCACGCCGTTCGTCCGAACGCTCCGACGAGCAGGTCGCCCGTGACCGCATCGACCGCGGTCAGCGACGAGCCGTCCGGGGAGGGGAGCGGATGGCGCGGCAGCACGCCGGCCGGGACGTCCAGCGTCTCGAGGCGCCCGAGCTCGAGGTCCAGCACCAGGATCGCGCTGTCGACCAGTTCCGGACCGTCGGTCGCGGGCCGCTCGAGGAACAGCCGCTCGCCCGTGCCCGACCAGCGCGGATTCCCGCCGTCGAGCTCGGCCAGCAGCAGCCCGGTCGCCGCCTCGAACACCAGCACGCGGTCCTCCGGAGCGCTCACGGCGACCCGGGTCCCCGACGGGGACCACGTCGGCCGGAAGTGCGCGCCGGGCCCGGTCAGGAAGCGCCGGCTGTCGTCCCGAAGGTCCAGCACGCCGATCCGCCCGTCGTCGTCGTTGAACAGGACGCGGTCGGCGTCGGGCGAGACGACGGCGAGGTTGCAGTAGACCGGGAGCTGCAGCCGCCGTTCGTCGCCGGCGGGCGCGCGGACGACGAGCGTCCGGTCCTCCGTCCAGACGACGTGGCCGTCGCGCGAGACCGACGGGTTGCCGACCCGCGGTCCCTCGGCGAGGATCTTGCGGACTCCGGTCGAGGTCTCGACGCGGACGACCCGCTGCACCGGCTCTCCCGACCCCGCCGGCTCGACCTCCTTGAACAGGAGCCGATCCTCCCACCAGACGGCCTCGAAGCCGGCTCCGCGCGCGAGGCTGACGGTCTCGAGGCGTCCGGAGTCGGTCTCGACCGTCCAGAGGCCGGCGCGGTCCCAGCGCGTGACGGCCAGCCGGCCGCCGTCCGGGGACCAGGCGACGGGGACCCAGCCCTGCTGGAGCCCGATGCCGTGCCGGGAAGGGGGTCCCGCGGCGGCCAGCGCCGGGCACAGCGCCGTGCAGGCGACGGCGAGCGTTCCGAGAAGCAGCGCCGTGCTCCCGGTCCGGGGAGTTCCGATCGACCTCGATTCCGCGTGTTTTCGCATGACGTCGAAACGGTACCGGGCGGCCCGGAGCGTGTCAACGCACCCCGGTTCGGGCAGGCGTCGATTGCCGCCTGCGCCGTTCGGCCGATCGTGTCGTGGAATCTCACCGACGCGCTTGCGCGCCAACGGCTGCGACCGCATCTTCGACGAGACGGCATCCGGCGCCGCGACCCGGCTGCCCGTCCGCGACCGGCTGCTCGACTACGTCCGCCCTGGAGACGCTATCGTCGTCTGGAAACTCGATCGACTCGGCCGCTCGCTGCGCGACCTCATCGACGTCGTCACGCGGATCGGCCAACGAGGCGTCGCCCTGCGGTCGTTGCACGAGTCGATCGACACCGCCACGCCGGCCGGTAGGCCTCACGTTGAGGCCGGCAGGGCCGTCGCCGCCGGCTCTACGCGCTTGCCGAAGGGACACGGTGCACGGCCTCCCCGGACAACTGCCGGACCAGCACCGGCCACCGAAGAGCGCCGCCAGCGGGCCTCGACCGGACGACGTGTCAGAAAGCCCTACGCCACGCGAAGGATGTCGAGCAGCGGGGCGTCCGGGGATTCGGGGTCGGGCATCAGGTCGCCGGTCTTCGGGTTGACCACGAGGTTGACCGCCTCCATCGGGATCTGCCCGATCAGCGGCGTCGTCCCCTCGGCCTCCACCAGCGCCTCGCACATCATCTGCCGTCCGAGGATCTCGATGAACAGGTCCCCGACCCACGGCACCGCGCGACGTCGCCCGTCGGCGTAGCGCACCCAGCGCCGGCCCAGCTCGCGCACGCCCAGCGCCCGACAGACGTCCGCCGGCAGGACGAGCATCGTGGCGCCGGTGTCGACCAGCGCCTCGATCTCCATCGTCCGCACCCGCTCCGGCGGCAGCAGGCCCTCGCCCGCCAGCGCGTCGTCGATCCGGTTCGTCAGCTTGACCTTCGTCATCACCTTCCCCATGGGCGACCTCCTCGCGCGCCGTGCATCGCGCCCACCGGGGCCCCCGTTGCCTCGAGTCTAGCATGGGGCGGAGCCGGGTGATTCCCGGGACCGAACACCCCCGAGTGAAATCCACGCGTTCAAGATACTCCTGCATCGCCGGCCACGATCTGGACCCCGGGCCGGCCTTCGTCCATCGTTCCGTCCCGGGTCGTTTGCTCGCCTGCGCCGTTCGGCCGATCGTGTCGTGGAAGGGGTGTTGTGTGGCCTTCCAGGCTGGGTAGGTCGGGATGGCAGGGGGCATCGAGGACCTCGCCCGCGGGCGGCGTCTCCAGGCAGCTCGGCCTTCCATTTCCTGTCGGGGGTGGGTGGCCGAGGCGTCCAGGTTCCGGCCGGTCGGTCACGGCACCGCGGCCGACTCGCACTGGGTGACGCAGTGCTCCACGCGACAGGTGGCCTCGACGTCGTAGAGCGCGACTCCCTCCGGCCTTCCCAGTCTCCGGCAGTTGTCGTGGCAGGCGATATCGCCGGCGCATCCGGCAAGGCAGAGGAACACGCCGGCGCACTCCACGCTGGTGCCGCAGGCCTCCGCCTCGGCACAGCAGTGGCTATGCATGCAGGCAGTGCAGGTGTAGTCGCCGTACGGCAGATCGCCGCAGGTTGCCGGACCCATCCCGCACTCCGCGGCGCAGCTGCCGCGGATGCAGTTGTCCTGCACCCAACACAGCCCCCCGCCCCGCCAATAGCGGGCGAAGCAGTTCGTGCGGCAGGAAGCGATCATCCCGCAGCTCGAGAGGCAGTACGCGAACACGATCGCTTCCGCGTCGTTGTTCCAGGCCGAAATCTCCGCGCAGCAGTTCTCCCGGACGCAGTCGGCGCACGTTGCCGTGTACCCCATCACCACCGAGCAATCCCCCTCCTCGTCGCATTCCGCGTTGCAGTAGCGGTTGCGGCAGGCCCAGTCGGGCGCCAGGCGAATCGAGTAGCCGAAGTGCTCGGTGTCGTTGCACTCCCGGAGCATGCACTCCGTGTCGGGGCACGAGGTGAAGCATTCGAGCGCATCCACGCATTCGACGTCGTGCCAGCACGTCGTCATCTCGTTGCAGCAGTGCAGGTTCCGGCACGCCCGGCACTCGTCGTCCCGAGCGTCGAAATACCCGTAGTCGGCGCTGCACTCCTCGGCGCTGCAGATGCCGGAACACTCGCGCTGCCGGCAGGCCATGTACTCCGACTTCATCACGTCGGCCCGGTGCGTCGTCCAGCACCTGTCCTGGCAGACGACGTCCGTCGGCTCGCAGGCGTCCTCGCAGGTCAGCCAGGCGAGGCAGTCGGGGTCGGCGGCGCAGGCCTGTGCCTGCCAGCAGCACCGGGTCCCGCGACATGTCTCGCAGTCGGGCGACAGGTGCGGGGCCACGCCGGGGCAGACGCCGACGGGCGTATCGGGCGTGTCCTCGGCGTCCTCGTTTCCATCAGCGTCGGCGTCGGCATCCGCATCGGCCCCGACCTCCTCCTCGACGGCCGTGTCCGCGTCGTCTTCGGGCGTCGCGTCGGTTTCTCCCAAGATGGTCTCGCCGCTGCACGCGGCGAGCGACAGAGGCGAGAACCAGAGCACCACGAACGCCGGTCTGGCGAAACCCATCTTCCTTTCTCCCCGGCCTGCTCCCCGACGGGGTTCGCGGCCTTCAGGACACCAGTCGCATCCGGGGGCCGAAACCGATCACTCGTTCGTCGCTTCCGGGTTTCCCAGCGGGTCCAGCATGTCGAACGCGAAGGTCAGGAGGGCCAGCGGCCGCACCGCCCACGGCTCCAGGACCATCCGGCGCGCGCCGGCATCGTACGAGACGTAGGTCCGGTGGCGGCCATCGATGTCGCAGCCGACCGGCGCGAGCAGCGCGAAGGAGCGGCCCACCCGCACCCGGAGGCCGGCCGCCGCGCGCACGACGCCGAAGCAGGCCGTCGAGGGCTCCGCGGGCCGGTCCGTCTCGCCCTCCGCCGCCGTCGGCTCCGTCCACCCGCCGTCGAGCCCTCCGCCCAGCTGGATCACCAGGCGCAGGCGGGAGGCGACGGGGATCGCGACCGAGGCGACCAGGCGGAACAGCGCCTGGTCCAGCCGCACGCCGAACGGGTCGTCCTCGACC
>JAFGHH010000066.1 GCA_016930215.1 Deltaproteobacteria bacterium | reverse complement strand
GTCGACTGGTATTGGGACGAGGACGGCGACGGCTGGGGCGGCGGGGCGCCCGAAGGGCGGCAGTGCGCGCCGCCCGACGGCGCCGTGGAGCGCGGCGGCGACTGCGACGACGGCAACCCCGACCGGCATCCCGGTGCGGAGGAGCGCTGCAACTCGATCGATGACGACTGCGACGGCTTCACCGACGAGGGCCGGGTCACGCGCTACTACCGGGACGCGGACGGCGACGGCTTCGGCACGCCGTTTGATCGGGTCGATGGCTGCGACCTGCCGGCCGGCTTCGTGCCGACGGCCGGCGACTGCGACGACGGGAACGGCGACGTGCGGCCGGACCAGCTCGAGTTCTTCGCGGCGGCGGGCGGGTCCGCGGGCTTCGACTACGATTGCGACGGTGCGGAGACGCGCGAACGGTCGAGCGTGGCGGGGGATTGCAGTGCCTGCACGGCGGCCGTCGGCGGCTGGGCGGGGGCCGTCGTTCCCGGCTGCGGCGAGACGGGAACCTGGCTGACCTGCCGCTACGACGTCGGCACCGGCTGCCACGAGCAGTTCCGCCTGGCCGGGGAGGTGCAGCGATGCCGCTAGCCCGCCCGGATGGCCCACGGACATCGCTGGGCGCGGCGCTCGCCGTCGTCCTGCTCGCGGCGGCGCCGGTGTCCGCACAGTCGGCGACGCCGTACGGGTTGCTGGTCGTGGCTCCGGTCGAGGGCGGGGTCGCCGCCGACGTGGTCGCGGCCCTCGCCGAGGGGTTGGGGCCGCCGTCGCCGGGCGGTCCGAGGACGGTGCGCCGGTGCGCCGCGGCGGAGGGGGCCGTGACGCCTTCGGTGCTCGCGGCGGCGTTCGACCGCGCGCAGCGGGAGTTCTTCCTCGGCCGGTTCGATGAGGCGGAGCAGGAACTCGACGGTTGGCTGGAGGCCCTGGTCGGCGGCTGCCGCCCGCTGTCGTCTTCGCCCGAGACCTGGACGCCGCCCGCGGCGGTCGCGGTGCTGCACGACCTCGGCGCGCTGCTGCTGGCGACGGCCCGCGAGTTGGACCGCACGTCGGCCGCCGAGGCGACGTTGCGCCGCCTGCTGGCCACGTTTCCCGGCGCCCGGCCGACCGACGGGATGTTCCCCCCGTCGCTGGCGGACCGCTACCTGGACCTCGAGCCCGACGAGACGGAGGTCGGCTGGGTCGTGGTCGATGCGCCCGGGTGCGAGGTCAACGTCGGCGGGTGCGTCGCTTCCGGGCGGGCCCGCGTGCCGGCGGGTCCCGTGCGCGTCGGCCTGCGCTGCGCGGACGAGGACGCCCTCGTCGTGGAGCTGACGGTCGCCGCGGGGGAGACCGTGCGTTTCGCCGCCCCGTCGGCGGTTCTGCCGGCGGGCACGTCGCGCGGTGACCGGACGCTGCTGCGCGCGGCCGCCTTGGCGGCCGCACTGACGCGGGAGGCGGCCGGCGTGGCCGTGGAGGAGCGGGCGGGTCGAGTGCGGGTCGCCGTGTGGCGGTCGCCGGACGGGGGCGGAGTGCTGGCGTCGGTGACGGACGTCGGCGAGGTCGAACCGTGGGTGCGCGGAGTGTTGGCGGGCGAGCGGGCCGCCGGTGGGTCCGGCGACGACGCCGGCTGGTGGGGGCCGCTCGTATTGGGCCTCGCCGGCGCGGCGCTCGGTGCCGGCGGCGGCTGGGCGCTGGAAGACGGACGTGCGCGCGGGGAGCTCGCCGAGCGTGCCGCGACGGTGACGGCCCACGACCGCCTGGTCGAGGAGGCCGGTCTGCTGGACGCGGCGGGCTGGACGCTGGTCGGCGTCGGCGCGGCGGCGCTGGTCGGCGCCGCGGTGTGGCTCGCGCTCGAGTTCGCCGGCGGGACGGAGGCCTCCGCGGACGCCGCCGCCGAAGGCCCGATCCTGGTGCCGGCGGGACCGGGCGTGTTGGGGTTCGGCATCGCGTTCTGAACGGGCGGGGAGGACGACGTGCGGGACGGAACGACGCGGACGGGCGACGACGACGGGCGGACACCCCGCGGCGGCGCGAGGCTGGTCGCCGCGCTGGCGTGCCTTGCGGCCGTGTCCTGCGGGCCCGTGAAGGGCCCGTTCGAGGTCGTCGTCACGGTGGAGCCGGACGATCTCCGCTTCGAACGGCTGCGGCTGGAGCTGGTGCTCGAAACCGGAATCGGAGTCTGGGAACGGGCGTTGGCCGGGCCGGGCGCGATCCGGCTCGAGCCGGGCGGACCGTGGAGCGGTGTGCTCCTCGCCTGGGGCGTGCGCGGTCCCGCGTCGGCGCCGGAGGTCGTGGCGTACGGCGAGGCGCACGGGGTCCCCGGCGCGACGACCGTCGAGCTGCTGTTGCGGGCGGCGTCGGACCCGGACGGCGACTGGGTGCCGTCCGAGGCGCCACAGGGCGACAACTGCCCGACGGTACGCAATCCGCTCCAGCTCGATGCGGACGACGACGGCGTCGGGGACGCCTGCGACGTCTGCCCGACCGTGGAGGACCCGGACCAGCTCGACCGCGACGGCGACGGCACGGGCGACGCGTGCGAGCCGTCGGAGTGCGGCGACGGCGTGCGGCAGGCCGAGGAAGGCTGCGACGACGGGAACCGGACGTCGGGCGACGGCTGCTCCGGGGACTGCCGGGTCGAGAGCTGCGGCAGCGGGTCGGTCGACCCGGGGGAGGCCTGCGACGACGGGAACCGGACGTCGGGCGACGGCTGCTCCGCCGATTGCGCGCACGAGCTCGTGACGCTCGAGGTGCCGTTCCCGACGCTCGGCGCTCCCCAGGCGTGCGAGCCGCGCCGCGGGCGGCCGTGGGTGCTGCGAAGCGTCGCGTTCGACCCGGCCGACCCGTCCATGGCCGAGCTGGTCGCGCAGGAGGTGGACCCCGCGACCGGTACCGCCGGCGCGGCCGTGAGCGTGGTCCGGGCGGGGCAACCGAAGCCGCTGGGCCTGGCCGCGGGGGACGGGGCGGCGTTCGGCGTGCTGTGGCTCGAGTCGGGCGACGGCACCGCCGGGATCCGGCGGCGGCTGCGGGCGGCGTCGGTGCCGCTCGACGGAACGGCGCCGGGAACGCCGGAGGTGGTGGCGGAAGCCGAGGAGGCGGACATTCCCGGTTGGGGCACCTGGTCCGGGGAGCCGGCGGCGATGCTGTTCGAGCAGGGGACGGTGCCGGCCTTCGGACGGTGGGTGGACGTGGCCGGCTGGCCGCCGGCTCCCGGCGACACGGCGACCCGGTGGCGATTCGTGCAGGTGGAGATGGCGGCGGGTGCGCATCGACCTGCGGGCGGCTGGCTGGCCGCCTGGTACGGCATCGGCGAAGGCGCCCGGTGGCTCGGTTCGTCCGTCTGGACCCTGCGCTACGACGCCGAGCGGGAGACCGCGGATGCCGCGGAGGTCCGGTTCGCCTGGTCGGGGGCGATCGACCGGGTGTGGGCGCTGCACGAGGCGTCGGCGGACGTCTACCTGGTGGGGGTGACGGACGGCCTGGCGACGCGCTGGAGCCGGCTCGGCCCGACCGGTGGTGAGCCGGAGGGCCCGCCGCTGGCCGGCATGGTGCTGCCGTCGGAGGCGGTGGTGCTGACGCCGGGCGACGGGACGCTGGTGGCGGCGTGGTCGCGGACCGAGGGGACGAGCTGCACATTGAAGGTCCAGCCGCTGGACGGCTACGGAGTGGTGTCGGGGCCGGAGCGGAGCATCGTCCTGGGCGCCGGGTCGGGGTTGTCCTCGTGCGACGCCGACGTCCGGCTGTTGTCGGACGGTCGGGTGCTGGTGGCCTGGGTCCACGGTCGTTCGACCGGCACCGGTCCGGTGAGCTACCTCGGCTGGTGGCTTCTGGGGTCGGTCGCGGCGTTGCTGGGGTGAGGGTGCGCGCGCGACTCGGTTGCGCGCGGGGGACTCCGGGTCCGCGCGGCGGGTCTCAGCCTGCGGCCGGGGCAGCCGGCGGCGGTTCGGGGGCGGGTCGCCGGTGTCGGCGGGCCATCAGGATGCGGGCCAGGGAGGGGACGACGACGAGGGTCAGGACGGTGGAGGTGAGGAGGCCGCCGATCATCACGGCGCCCATCGGTTCCCAGAAGCCGCCGCCGGAGAAGGTGAGCGGGATCAGGCCGACGACGGTGGTGAGGCTGGTGGCGAGGATCGGGCGCAGTCGGCTGCCGGCGGCATCGATGATCGCCTGCTCCAGCGGCTTGCCCCGACGCAGACCGATGTTGACGAACTCGAGCAGCAGGATCGCATTGTTGACGACGATGCCCGAGAGCGAGACCAGTCCGAGCATGGCCATGAATCCGACGGGGGAGTCGGTGATCCACAGTCCGAGGAAGGCGCCGATGATCGAGAACGGGATCGTGGCCAGCACGGCCAGCGCCTGCCCGTAGGAGCGGAACTGGGCCACGAGGATGATCAGGATCACGGCGACGGCGATGATCGCGGCGTGGCCCAGGTTCGCGAACGCCTCGTCGCGCTCCTCGGCCTCGCCGCCCAGTTCGATCTGCACGTCCGGCGGCGGACGGTAGCCGGCCAGCACGGCCTCGACCCGCGTCTGGAGCTCGGTGGCCAGCAGGGTGTCGGTCCAGACCTTGAGCGACAGCGTGCGTTGGAGGTTGCGGCGGTGCAGCCGTCCGACCTCGAAGACGGGCTCGAGCCGGGCGACCTGGCGCAGCGGGACCTTCCCGGCGCTCGGGGAATCGAGGTACAGCTCGTGGAGCAGCGCGAAGTCGTCGCGATCGGCCGGCCGGGCGCGGACGGTGACCGGCAGCTCCTCGTCGTGGGTGTCGAAGGTCGTGGCCGCGATGCCCTCGACGGCGGCCCGGATCGTGGCGGCGACCTGGAAGTGCGAGAGGGCGGCGCGTCCGAGCTGGGCGTCGTCGATCGCGGCGCGGACCTGGCGGGTGTCCTGGCCGAAGTCGTCGGCGACGCGGGTGATGCCGGGGTCGGCGGCCAGCCGCGTGCGCAGGGCGCGCGAGGCGGCGCGCAGCGTCCCGACGTCGTCGCCGGCCAGGCGGACCACGACCGGGGCGCCGACCGGCGGGCCGAGCTCGAGCTGGTGGCCGGTGACGCGGGTGTCGGGGATGTGCACCAGCTCGCGGTTCAGCCGGACGATCAGCTCGCGAACCTCGTCCGGCGGGGTGTCCGGGGCGACGCGCACCAGCAGCTCGGCCACGGTGGGGTCGCTCTCGCGGGGGAAGTGCGTGTAGTAGAAGCGCGGCAGCCCGCCGCCGACCATCGTGGTGACCTCGCGGACGACCGGCTCGCGGCGCAGGTGTGTCTCGACGACGCGTGTCGCCGCCGTGGTGCGCTCGACGGTCGAGCCGTCGGGTCCCTCGACCGCGACGTAGAACTGGGGCAGCTCCGCCTTGGGGAAGAACTCGATGCCGAGCCACGGGAGGCCCTGGACGGCCAGGACGACGCCGGCGACGGCGGCGGCGAGGATCGGCCAGCGCAGACGAAGCAGTCCCGGGGCGATGCGGCGGTAGCCGCCGGACAACGCCCCCTGCAGGCGCTCGGCGAACCCGGGCTTGGGACTCAGGAGCCGTCCCGCGATCATCGGGTTGAAGAGCAGTGCGAACAGGTAGGACCACAGGAGCGCGGCGGAGACGACGAACGGCAGGGACTTGATGTACTGGCCGGCGAGGCCCGGCATGATCATCAGCGGGATGAACGCCGCGACGGTGGTGAGGGTCGAGGAGAGGATCGCGAGGTTGACCTCGCTGGCCCCGTCGATCGCGGCCGTCATCCGGTCCTTGCCGAGTCGGAGGTGCGCGGTGATGTTGTCGGCGACGACGACCGCGTTGTCGACCAGCATGCCGAGGGCGATCACGAGGGCCCCGAGGGAGACCTGGTGCATTTCGACGCCGGCGAGCCACATCGTGAACAGGGCGCCGAGGGACGAGGCGGGGACGGCGAGGGCGACGAGCAGGGCGTTGCGCACGCCGAGCAGGACGAAGCAGACCAGGACGACGATCACCATTCCCTGCCAGAGGTTGGCGACGACGTTGTCGACCCGGCGTTCGATGCGTTCGGCCTGGTCGGTCGTCAGCGCCAGCTCCAGCCCCACCGGCAGCCGGTCCCTCCGCCGTTCGACCCACCCGCGCAGGCGGCCCCCGAGCTCGACCAGGTCGGCGGAGTCCTGCGGGAACACCGCCAGCAGCAGCGCCGGCTCCCCGTCGTGGTAGACGCGCTCCTCGGGGTCCTGCCAGCGGCGGTGCACGCGGGCGATCTCGTGGAGCCGGACCGGCGTGCCCGCGGAGGTCACGTCGACCACCGTCCGGCCGACCTCGTCCTCCGAACGGAAGAAGCCGGAGGCCTCGAGCACGACCACCGAGCCGCCCCGCTCGAGGCTGCCGGGCGGGATCTTGACGTTGCGCGCCTGCAAGGCCTGGAGCACGCGCTCGAGGGTGACCCGACGGGTCTTCATCGCCTCGAGGTCGAGCTCGACGGCGAGCTCCTCGTCGCGGTCGCCCTGGATCTCGACCCGTGACACGCCGCGCAGGCTCTCCACCCGCCGCTCGATCGCACGCGCCTCGTCCCGCAGGCGCCGCTCGGCGTCCTCCCAGGTCTGGCCGGGGGCGGAGAGGGCCAACGTCAGGACGGCGACGTCGTCGAACGACCGGGTCTCCACCTTCGGCTCGCGAACCCCCTCGGGCAGCTCCGCGCGCGCGGCGGCGACGGCCTCGCGGAGGTCCTGCCAGTGGGCATCGATGTCGACGCCGTTCTCGAGCCGCAGCAGGATCACGGAGACGTTGGCGCGGGAGGTGGAGGAGATCCAGCGCAGGTCGCCGATCGATTGCGCGGCCTCCTCGAGCGGCCGCGAGACCAGATTCTCGACGCGCTCGGCCCCGGCGCCGGGGAAGATCGTGACGATCAGCGCGTAGGGGACATCGACCTTGGCATCCTCCTGTCGCCGCAGGGACAGGTAGCCGACGACCCCGGCGACCAGCATGCCGAGGAACGCCGCCAGCGTGAGGTGCCAGTTCTGGACGGCCCCGGCGACGAGGCGGCGGATCACGGCGCGGCGACCTCGCGCACGGCGAGCTCGGTGGCTTCGAGCTCCGCCAGGCTGTACTGGCCCTCGACGACCACCAGCGGCGGGCCGGGGAAGTCGGCGAGCACGCGCGCCAGGCCGTCGCGGCCCAACTCGCGGACCATGACGGGAAGGCGGCGCACGGTCGTGCGCGCGACGTCCACGGGGACGAACGCGAAGGTCCGGTCGCCGATCGAGACCACGGACTCCAGGGGCAGCTCGTGGATCGTCTCGCCGGCCGCGGCCCCGCCGCGGCGCAGCCACAGCCGGACGGTGACCCGCATGCCGGAGCGGAGCGTGCCGGCGGCGTTGGGCACGCGGACCTTCACCGGGAAGGTGCCGGTCTGGGGGTCCCCGGCCCAGGCCGCCGCCTCGATGTGTCCCTCGAGCTCGAGCCCGCCCGCGTCGTGCACCGTGACGGTCGGCGCCACGTCGCGGGCCAGCGAGGCCAGCAGGTTGCCCGGCAGGCTGGCCACCGCGTCCAGCTCGTCGGTGCGTTCCACGACACAGGCCGGCGTCCCGGGGGCGACGAGCTGCCCCGGTTCGACCATCCGCTTGACCACCAGCCCGTGGAACGGCGCGAGGATCGTCGTGTCCGCCAGCGCCTGCTCGGCCTGGGCCACCAACGCCTGGGCCTGGGCGATGGCCGCGGCGGCCTCGCCGGCCTGGGCGCTCATGTCGTCGGCCTGCGTCTCCAGACCCCGCAGATCGCGCTCGGTGATCACGCCGGCATCGGCCAGCGGGCGCCCGCGGTCGAGCTCCCGCTGCGCGTGTGCCACGCCGACGCGCCGGGCGCGACCGTACACCGCCTGGGCGCGGCGCAGGGTGGCGTCGGCGGCCGCCATCGCCAGCTCGTAGTCGCGCGTCTCCAGCCGCCCGACGGGTTGCTCCGGGTCGGGTTCGACGAACTGCCCCTCCTCGCAATCCAGCATCTCGACGCGGCCGGCGACCTTGAACGACAGCGGCACGCGGGTCGGGGCGTTGAGCAGGGCCTCGAGGTCGACGTGGTCGCGGCCGCCGTCGAGGGCCCGGGCCGCGGCCCAGCGCACCGGGTAGACGCGGCGCGCGGCGCCGACCGAGGCGTCGGACTGGGCGCCGCGGGACTCCGCGGTGCAGGCCGCGGCCGCAACGCACAACGCCATTCCCAGCCCGACGGTCCACCGCCCGCTCATTGCCCGCGGATTCTAGCACAACGGTCCGGCGCGTGTGCCGCGCCGTTCAGGGGACCCAGGTCTCGCGGATCTCGCCCTCGCCGTCGCCGCCGCGGACGGCACCCCAGATCGCCAGGATCAGGCCCACCGGGCCGAGGCCCGCGGCGACGTAGGAGCGGGTCCAGTCGGCCTCGCCGTAGCCCACGTTGATCGCCACGTCCCAGGCCACCAGCCCCGTCGCCGTGAGGATGGCGATGGCACCGAGCGCGTAGAGCACGATGCCGAGCGTGTCCGGCCCCGTCCCGACCAGGCTGCCGCCCAGCAGCAGCGACCGCCCCTCGTCGAAGGTCCGGGTGAAGCTGCGCGGGTCGAGGTCCGGGTGCGACAGCACGAACGTGTGCTCGCCGGGCACCACCAGTGTCCGGCACGGCAGGCCGCAGAACTGGCCGGAGTCGAGGGCGAGTGCGGCGCCGCCGGGCACGAGGTCGACGTGCAACTCCGCGTAGCCCTCCGGAACGGCCGAGGAAGGCGAGGACTCCGCCGGGTCGGCGGCACGGGCCGCCGGCGCGGCGAGCGACACGACCAGCGCGGCGACGGCCGACCAGCACTTCGCGGAATCCATGTCGAGCAAGCGGCGTCTCCCGTTCGTCGTCCGTGCCTCAGGCGACGATCTTCCAGATCACGAACCCGAGCAGCAGCAACGCACCGACGGACAGGGCGGCCTTGAGGATGCCGATCAGGAACGACACGCCGACCAGCACCAGCACCACCACGGCCAGTCCCGTCAAACCCTGCCACACGAACCTGCCGAGTCGTCCAGCCATCGCACCTGATGGTAGGACGAAAGGGGTCCGGGGGCCAGGGGAAGGGGGGAGGGCGAAATCCGAGCGGGAGGGCGGGGATCAGGGTGCGGGGTCCGGGGGCTGGCCTCCGGGGGCGTGGTTCTGGTCCTGGATGTAGCCGAGCGCCTTGAGCCGCTCGTCGTCGGTGGCGGAGGTGACCTGCTGGCGTGGGAGCGCCGCCCGGCGCGCCGCCTCGGCCGGCCGGGCGATCGCCCGACGTCCCTCGGCGACGACGGTCGGGACGCCCACCGACAGCTCCTGCTGCTCGCGCGCCGCGATACCGGCCGCGGTGAGCGGGCCGGGACGGTCGGAGGGCGCCACGCCGTACAGCTCCTCGGGGCGCAGCCCGGGACGGTTCAGCGCCTCGGCCTGGATCAGCTTGTAGGCGCTGCCGTCGCTGCCGCACCAGCGCAAGCCGCGGAGGACGTTGCCCTGGTGGTCCTCCTCCATGAAGACCGAGGGCTGGGCGCGCGGGGTGAACAGGTCCGCGCCCTGGTAGCCGGCCGCCGCGAGCTGCTCCGGCGTGTAGCCGACCTCGTGGAGGATCGTCCACGGCATGTCGATCAGGCTGACCCAGCCGGGAAAGCGCTTGCCGGCCGACAACCCGGCCGGCTTCCATCCCGCACGGGGCGTCGTCCGCGGCAGCCGGACGATCAGCGGCACGTGCACCAGCTCGTCGTAGAGCGTCGTGCCGTGCCACCAGTCGCCGTGGTCGAGGAACTCCTCGCCGTGGTCGGCCCAGACGAAGACCACGGAGCGGTCGAGCAGTCCGCGCGCGCGGAGCCCGTCGAACAGGCGTCCGAGGTGGTCGTCGGTGTAGCGGACCTCCTGGCGGTAGACCTCGACGATCCGGTCGCGCCGGGACGCGGGAGGGCTGGGGTTGAGGGCGTGGCCGAAGACGTCGCCCGAACCGTCGTGGGCGAAGTACGGGTCGTGGGGGTCCATGTACTGGACCCACAGGAAGAACGGCCGGGAGCGGTCGGGGTTGTGGTCGAGCCAGCCGAGGGCCTCGTCGGTGGCGCGCCGGGCGTCCTGGTAGTAGCGGTCCACGTCGTGTCCGGAGGACGCGTAGCGCTCGTGGACCAGCCGGAAGATCTGGTACAGCGCGAGCTTGGCGGTCGTGTCGTCGGCGCCCAGGAAGTAGCGCGGGGTGAGGTAGACGTAGTCGTCGAACCCCTGCTGGAAGTTGAAGTCCGGGGCCAGGTTGTAGTTCGTGACGATGCCGGCGGTGCGGTACCCCTTGGCGCGCAACAGCTCGGCCAACGTCTGCGCGGCGTCGGGGAGCGCGTCGTCCTTGTGCGTCGCGCCGTGGGTCGAGGGGAAGCGGCCGGTCATCGCGGAGGCGACCGAGGGGCGGGTCCACGAGGCCTGGGCGAAGGCCTGGGAGAAGACGATCCCCTCGCGGGCCAGCGCGTCCATCGCCGGCGTCTGGTCGCGCGCCGCCGCCTCCGGGTTGTACGCCCCGAGCTCGTCCACCCGCAGCGTGTCGACCATCACGAACACGACGTTCGGCGCGTTCGGCGGCGGGGCGGTTCCCGGTGCGGCGTCCGCGGAGCGCGGGGCCTCGAGCGCCAGGCCGAGCAGGCCGGGGACGAGCAGGGCCAGCACCGGGACCAGGGGCCCCCAGGCCCGGCGGAACCAGGCGGCGGCCGGGCGACGCAGCAGCCGGCGCACGCCGACGAACCCGCCGACGAACAGCGCGCCGAAGACCAGCAGCAGCGCGAACTGCACGCCGAGGCCCCCGGCGCCCATCGCCGGCAGCTTCTCGTCGAACAGGTCGCGGAACACCCGGAACCGCGCGATCACCAGGCCGAGCCCCGCGACCAGCGCGAACGCGGTGCCCGTCCACAGGCCCTCGACCGACGCGCGGAAGCCGCCGCGCCGCCCGCCGGCGAACCGCCCAAGCAGCCACCAGGAGAGGCCGAGGCCGAGACCGAGGGCGGCGCAGACGGCGCCGTACAGCGACGAGGCGTACAGCAGCGCGCCCCAGGGTCGTGGCGGGGGGATGCGCAGCAGGACGTAGGTCATTTCGGCCAGGCCGACGAGCATCCCGGCGGCCAGGCCGGCGGCGGCGCCGAGCCACAGGTGGCGTCCCGGACCGAGCAACGGGCGGTCGGGTCGCGTCGGGCCGGCCGGCGCCTCGGCCACCGGGCCCGGCGCCTCGTCCCGGCGCTCCATCGCCTTGCCGGTGATCTCCACCTTGTAGCCGACGCGCCGGACGATCCAGAAGATGCCGCCGAACATCGAGATCACGCGGCCGATCAGGTATCCGAGGAACGACAGCAACGCCGCCTCGCCCACCGACACGCCGGTCGCCGTCAGCAGGTAGATGAACGCGGCCTCGCGCACCCCGAGCCCCGACAGCGAAATCGGCAGGACCGTGGCGGTGATCACCAGCGGCCCGACGAACAGCATGTCGGTCAGCGAGATCGGCGCCCCGATCGCGTACCCGGTGCAGATGAAGATGCAGATCGAGAACAGGTGGACCGGGAACCCGATCGCCACCGCCCGCACCAGCTTCCCCCGCTGCGCCTCGTAGGTCGTGACGGCGGCGGCGGCGGTCTCCACCTTCTTGCCCAGCGCCGTGCCGGGGCGGAAGAAGACGCCGAGGAGCCGCTGGATCAGCGACGGCTTGGAGAGCAGCACCAGCGACAGCAGCACGGGGACCGAGTACAGCGCGCCGACGGCGGTGAGCGTCGACGACGGCAGCACCGCCAGACCCCAGGGCAGCGTCAGCAGCACCAGCATCGACAGCACGAAGAACCCGATCACCTTCTCGACCAGGATCACCGAGACGGCGGGGGCGATCTTCCGCGAGTGCTTGGCGATGTCGAACATCCGGTAGCCGTCGAGCCCGACGGTCGACGGCGTGAAGGTGCCGATGAAACGCCCGATCATGAAGGTGCCGATCAGGTGCTTGAGCGGGACGTGCATCTCCTGGCCGTCGAGCAGCAGCTTCCAGCGCGTGAGGGTGCAGGCCATCGCACAGAGCTGGGCCAGGAAGCCGAGCGCGACCCAGCTCCAGTCGAGGTCGGCCAGGCGGTCCTGTAGCTGGTCCCACTCGGCCTGTCGGCCGATCTTCCAGATCACGTAGGCCAGGATGCCGAGCGAGATCAGCAGCTTGACCGCGAAGCCGACGGTCTTCTTGAGACTCCTGCCGCCCGGCGGCGGCGGCGGGGCCGCGTCCGGCGCGGGTGTCGGGGGTGTCTGGGGCGTTCCGGCCGGTGCGGCGCCGGCGTCCTTCGAGCCCTCGGCCTCGTCCGTGCGAAGGGCCCCGTCGGGCGGAGTCCCTGGCTCTGGCTGCTGCTGGTCGTCCATGTCGGTTCGTCCTCGGGTCTCAACCCTCCGCGGGTCGCGGTTCATCCCCGGCGCCGAGCGGGATGGGAGCGGCCTGCCATCCCGGCGGCCGCGGGAGTCCCAGCCGAGCCAGGACCGTCGGAGCGATCTGCACGATCGAGGATCGGTCGAGCGCCCGGGGTTCGATCCCCTCGCCCACGGCCGCGAAGATGCCGTCGGGGCGGTGGAAGCCGTTCGGTGCGGTACCCAGGTCCATCACCAGCTCGGTGGCGCCGAGCAGTGGGCGCGGCACGACCGCGTAGTTGCGGCAGTAGAAGACAAGGTCCGGGGCGGTCCAGGCCAGCGGACCCTCGTACAGCTCCTCGCGGTCCCACACCCGATCGCACAACGCCCCGCCGTCGGGATGCCGCAGCTCGATCAGCCCCCGGCGCAGGCGCTCGCGAAGCGCGGCGTACTCGCCGTCCGACTCCACTGCGCCGGGCCCCTGCCGCCGGATGAACAGGCCGTGGCACGGGATCGAAGCGTAGAACACCTTGGTGCGTTCGAAGTCAAGCGACGTCTCGAGGTCGGAGAGGAACGACGAGCGGCCCTTGCGGATCCTGTTGCGCAGCCGGCGTCGGATCGGCTTGGGGACCAGTGCGCGCATCGGCGACGAGTCGCCGAGCTTCCAGGCGCGGTAGAAGGCGCGCTTCTTCCAGGCCACCTCGCGGCGGACGCCGAGCAGCCCTTCCCGCTCGAGCCACGCGTTGGCGTTGAAGTAGGCGTCGTTGCCGCCGAAGCCGTGGTCGCTCATCAGCAGCAGGTCGTGGCCCCGTTCGGTGCGCGCGAGCAACTCGCCGAGGAAGTCGTCGATCAGGCGCAGCACGTCCGCGTAGCGCTCGCGGACCCGTCGCGCCGGCGGGGAGTGGTAGAGCGTCTCGCGCGGGTCGAGGTACTTCCAGAACAGGTGGCCCACGCGGTCGGTCGCCTCGAGCACCAGCATCTGGAAGTCGCACGGACGGGTCGCCAACAGGTGCAGGAACAGCTCGATGCGGCGCCGCGTGGCGTGCTCGACGTCGTCGAGGAAGACCTTTGCGTCCTCCCAGAACTCGACGTCGTACTTCGGGATGTCGACGTCGAGGACGTAGTCGGGGAACAGGCGGAAGATCTCGGCCTTGAGCTCCGCCGGGTGGGTGAACTCCGCCTCCGGGCCCGGGGTCATCATGCCGGAGATCATGTGTCCATCGACCGGGTCGGGCGGGTAGAGCACCGGGACGTTGAGGTAGCCGCAGGTGCGATGCTGCCGGTTGAGCACCTGCCACAGCTTGAGCCCCTTCATCTGCTGCAGCGAGACCAGACGCCGCTCGGGGTCCGCGTGCGGGGTCGCGCGGAAGTCGAAGATCCCGTGGCGTCCGGGGCCGACGCCGGTCTGGCTCGACGACCAGGCCGGCGGGGTGGTCGGAGGGACGGTCGATTCGAGGACGCCGTGCGCGCCGCGCTCGAGGACCCGGGCGAGATTCGGCAGCTCGCCGCGGTCGACCGCCGGTTGCAGCTGATCCCAGGTGGCGCCGTCGAGTCCGAGGAGGACGAGCTTCCGTTGCTTCACGGAGCGGAGAGTCGCGGCAGGGGGGGCGGGAGTCAAGTAACCGGTCGGGTTTCGGCGGGGCGATCCGGGGGCGACGCGAAGGGGGTTGACGCCGCCTCGCAGGCCTGACTAGCGTGACTACCGCTGCCCCGGCAGCCCAGGCGAGGAGGTGCGAGATGGCGCGAGCGTTGGTGGCGGAGCGGATGGCCCTGTTGGGAACGGAGAACGCGTTCAAGATCGGGGTCGACATCCGGCGATGCGAAGAGGCCGGGATGAAGCCGATCAAGCTCAACCTCGGCGAGCCCGACTTCAACTCGGCGGCACCGATCAACGAGCGGGCCAAGCGCGAGATCGATGCCGGCAACTCGCACTACTGCGATCCGCAAGGCGTGCTGCCGTTCCGCGCCGCGATTGCCAGGCAGGTGTCCGAGACGCGCGGCATCAAGGTGTCCCCCGAGCAGGTGGTGGTGACGCCGGGCGCGAAGCCGCCGATCTTCTACACGATGACGACCTACGTGAATCCGGGCGAGGAGGTGATCTACCCCAGCCCCGGGTTCCCGATCTACGAATCGTGCGTCACGTTCTGCCAGGCGAAGCCGGTGCCGCTGCACCTCGAGGAGTCCCGCGGCTTCCGTTTCACCGCCCGGGAGATCGAGGCGCTGATCACGCCCAAGACCAAGGTGATCATCCTCAACACGCCGTCGAACCCCACCGGCGGCGTGCTGACCGAGCGGGACCTGCAGGAGATCGCCGAGGTGATCCGGTCGAAGTGCGACGGCGCGGTGCGGATCTACTCCGACGAGGTCTACGAGTACATCGTGTTCGGCGGCCTCAAGCACCAATCGATCGCCTCGCTGCCCGGGATGCGCGAGCGGACGATCCTGGTCTCGGGGCACAGCAAGACCTACGCCATGACCGGCTGGCGGCTCGGCTACGCGGTGCTGCCCACGCCCGAGGAAGCGCAGATCTTCAAGACGCTCAACGTCAACATCGTCTCCTGCACGCCGCCGTTCATCCAGCTCGCCGGCCAGGAGGCGATCGAGAACCCGGCGCTCGTCCCGATCGTCCAGGACATGGTGCGCCAGTTCGAGCAGCGGGCGGAGTACGTGGTCCAGGCGTTGAACGGGTTGCCCGGCGTCACCTGCGCCCAGCCGAAGGGGGCGTTCTACGTCTTCCCGAACATCGCCGGCATGCTCGAGAAGCTCGGTCTGCTCGAGGCCTACGCCTCGCTGCCGAAGGACAAGCAGAAGAAGACCAGCCCCTCGACGATGTTCCAGCTGTTCGCGCTGTACAAGCACGGCGTCGCCACCATGGACCGCAACTCCTTCGGACAGCTCGGCACCGAGGGCCGGCACTACCTGCGATTATCGACCGCCACCGACCTCGGCTCGCTCAAGGAAGGCGTCAAGCGCCTGGCGGCCGCGGGCGCCGACCGCGCCGGCTTCGCCGAGTACTTCCAGCGCGGCGAGCACCTCGGCTGGTAGCTCCGGCGACACGGGAGGCCCGGCCGGATTCCTTGCGCGCCCGAGAAACCGGGTTATGATGGGCCTGGGATCAACCTGGGGGGAGCGACAGGCCGACGATGCTGCCCGGGTTCATCATCGAGGAGATTCTCAAGCGCGAGCGCGAACGGGCCCGGCGGGACGAGCGTCCGTGCGTCGAGCTGCCGCTCGAGGTCCCGCCCCCGCCCCAGCGTCCGAGCCACCCGCCGCCCGAGGATCCCGAGCACGACGGCGAGCGCGACGAGGCGGTCGTCACCCTCGACTTCGATTGACGCGGACGGTCGGCCCGTCGGCGGGCCTCACTCGCAGGCCGACGACCAGGCCGGGCAGCACCCCTCGCAGCTGGCCGGATCGCAGTGGTAGCTGACCCAGTGGCCGTCGCGACAGACCTGCGACACCCAGCCGCCGCAGACACGCGCGTCCCACGCGCAGCGCCACGTGTTGTACGCCTCGGAGCACGGGTCGTTGTTCGTGCCCGAGTCCATGTGGGTGGGGACCGGGCAGCCGCTCCAGGCGCCCCAACTGCAGGACGAGCTGCAGGTGCGGGTCTCGCGGGTCGAGCCGCAGAGGCAGTCGCGGGACTCGCTGGCGCCCGGAGTGCAGGTGCCGGAGGAGCAGCCGCTCCAGGAACCCCAGGTGCAGGAGGAGTTGCAGGTGCGGGACTCGGAGCCGCCGCACGTGCAGGCGCGGGATTCGGTGGCGCCGGGGGAGCAGGTGCCGGAGGAGCAGCCGCTCCAGGAACCCCAGGTGCAGGAGGAGTTGCAGGTGCGGGACTCGGAGCCGCCGCACGTGCACGGTCGGGACTCGGTGGCGCCGGGGGAGCAGGTGCCGGAGGGGCAGCCGCTCCAGGAACCCCACGCGCACAGCGGCGAACAGGTGCGGGATTCGGAGCCGCCGCACGTGCAGGTGCGCGAGTCGGCCGCGCCGGGCGAGCACTCGCCCTCCCCGAGGCAGTCGCTCCAGGCGCCCCAGGTGCCGCCGGCGAGACAGGTGCGGGAGATCGTGCCGCACAGCAGGCCGCAGGGGACGTTCTCGATGTCGCCGGGCGTGCACGGGCCGGTGGTCTCGGGCAGGGTTGCGTCCTCGGCCGTCGTGCCGTCGTCGGACGCGACCGCATCGGCGTCGGCGTCCGTCGCCACCGGGGGCGTGCAGACGCACTCGTCGCCCCGGCACTCGCCGAAGTCCGAGCCGACGGCGACGCACCAGGCGTTGCAGCCGACGGCGTCGCAGGTCGCCCCGCCGTCCTCCCGGCCGCCGCATAGGCACTCGCCGTAGGAGCAGGAACCGGTCGGGAAGCCCTGATCGTGGCAATAGTCGAGACAGGCGGCATCGTCGCAGGTGGCGCCGTCACCCCACAGCGAGGTCGTCTCGGCGCAGCCGGCGGCAAGCAGGACGACGACCCAGGGTGCGAATCGCGATGCTCGTCGACGGCAGCGGGCGAATCGGACATCCTCCATCGCAAGAGAAGTCTACGCCGCTTTCCGCAGGGCGCCAAGCCCCGGCTCGCGGCGCGGCGGACGTCGTGTTCGTGGCGGCGGTTGCCGCAACAGCCGGGCCAGAGTAGAATGTCTTGCCGTTCGGGGGAACGGACGCGAGAGGAGGCCGCCGACGTGATTCGTCCGACGAGTGTGGCGGTGATGCTGGTGCTGTGCGCCGCGTGCGGCGGCGGGGGTGGTACGCCGGACACCGGCGGCGAGACCGCCGACGTTCCGGAGGACCGACCCGACGGGGGCGCGGACGCGGACGTCGACGCGGAGGACGACGACGGGGGCGACGTCGGTGCGGACGCCGACGCGGACGCCGTCGACGCGGAGGACGACGCGGCCGACGCGCCGGACGACGACGGCGCGGACGTGCCGGAGGCGAGCAAGCGGTCGGTGCTGACGGTGACCGCGGGCGGGGGCACCGCGCGCGGCGGCAGCTACGGGTTGACGTTGAGCATCGGGACCCCGCAGCCGATGGGCACGGGGTCGAGCACCAGGTTCCGCGGCGCGCTCGGGCCGGGCGCCGTGCTGGACCAGTAGGGACGGAGGCGAGCATGCGATACGCGAGTCTGGCGGCGGTTCTGGTGGTGTTCGGGACGGCCGTTCCGGCGGCGGCGGACGCCCCGGCGTACCTGCCGGTGCAGGGGGTGCTGACGAACCTGACGGACGGCACGCCGGTGGAGGGCGACCTGATGCTGCGGTTCGCCCTGTACACCTCGGAGATCGGCGGCACGGAGCTGTGGAACGAGTCGCAGTGGGTGCTGGTCGAGAACGGCCTGTTCTCGGTGTACCTCGGGGACACGACGGCGCTGCCGCTGACGTTGTTCCGGGACCACACCGACCTGTACCTCGGGGTGTCGGTGGGGGGCGAGTCGGAGATGGCGCGGTTCCAGCTCGGCTCGACCGGGTACGCGGGGTTCGCGCAGTACGCGGGGGACGCGGCGACGGTGGACGGCCGGGCGGCGACCGACTTCGCGGCGGCGACGCACACGCACGGGGCGGGCGAGTTGACCGGGGTGCAGTCGCGGGTGACGGGGAGCTGTCCGGCGGGGAGCTCGATCCGGACGATCCTCGATGACGGAACGGTGGAGTGCGAGCCGGACGACGACACGGGGACGACGTACACGGCGGGGCCGGGGCTGACGCTGACCGGGACGCAGTTCGGGGTGTCGTTCGCGGGGACGGGGACGGCGACGACGGCGGCGCGTTCGGACCACACGCAGGCCTGGTCGTCGCTGACCGGGGTGCCGGCGGGGTTCGCGGACGGCACGGACGACACGGGGACGTCGTACACGGCGGGGACGGGGATCACGATCAGCGGGACGACGCTGTCGGTGAACCAGACGACGGTCGAGGGCTGGGCGCGGGGGGTGTGCTACGACACGGTGTCGGAGTTGCGGGCGGTGCTCGACGGGGTCTACGCGGCGGCGAGCCACAGCCACGCCTGGAGCACGATCACCTCGATGCCGTCGGGCTTCGCGGACGGGATCGACAACGACACGACGTACACCTGGGCGACGCTGCCCGGCCTGCCGTCGGGGTTCGCGGACGGGATCGACAACGACACGCTGTACTTCCCGGGGACCGGGCTGACGCTCTCCGGCACCACGTTCTCGGCCGACGCCGGCTACCTGCAGCGGCGGGTGACGGGGACCTGCGCGACGGGGTCGGCGATCCGCGTGGTCAACGCCGACGGCACGGTGACCTGCCAGAGCACGACCGGCGGCACGGGCGACATCACGGCGGTGTACGCGGGGAGCGGCCTGAGCGGCGGGGGGACGGTGGGGGACGTGACGCTGTCGGTGAACACGACGTCGATCCAGTCGCGGGTCACCGGGACCTGCGCGGCGGGCAGCTCGATCCGCGCGATCGGCTCGACGGGCAGCGTGACCTGCGAGATCGACGATGCGGGTACGGCGGGCATCACCGGGGTCGTGGCGGGCCAGGGGCTGTCGGGCGGCGGCAGCTCCGGCAGCGTGACGCTCGACGGCGCCGCGACGGGCTTCGACAACTCGTCGTATACGACCGCCATGGGGACGACGTGCACGCACTATGCGGACGCCGAGGTCATCGTGACCGCGACGGGTCCCGGGTACGTCGTCGTCAACTACGACGCGCAGATCCGCTCGAGCCGCTCGTCGGCGGCGATGGACCAGGCGTGGGTCTTCCTGGGAACGACGGCGACGGAGTGCACATGGAGCGCATCAACCTACCCGTCATCGTTCTCGTGGCCGGCGAACGCGACGACCGGCGTGACCCTGACGAACTCCGTGAGCGGGACCGGACGGTTCACGGTATCCGGGGCCGGCTCGTACACGTACTACCTCAACGGCTACAAGAACTCGTCGACCAACACCATCGATTTCTGGTACGCGAACCTGTCGGCCGTCTACGTACCGAACTGACTTCGGCCCGCCGCAGCCGCCTTGAGGGGCCACCCGCGACCCGGTAGACTGGACGTCCGGTCCGGCGGGGAGACGTCGGCGCGGGGAGGTGCGGCATGCGTGGGCGAAGCGCTCTGCTGGTGCTTGCGGGGCTCGGTCTGCTGGCGGGAACGGTGCGGGCCGACTGGCCGATGTCGCGGCGCGACCCGGAGCGGACCGGCTACGCCCCGGGCTCCACCTTCATCAACCGGGCGGCGCCGCTCTGGCGGTACTTCCTCGGCGGGACGCTGGGCGCCGAGCAGTACTGGGCGGGCGACCTGGACGGGGACGGCGTGCACGAGGTGGTGTTCGTGAGCGGCGGCAAGGTGGTCGCCAAGCTGCCGAACGACACCGTGGTGATGGACTCCCCGCTGCTCGACCTGTTCCGGATCGACCGTGTGGGCGACCTGGACGGGGACGGCACGACGGAGATCGTGGCCTCCGGGGCGGCGGGACGGGTGTTCGTGGTCGGGGCGGACGGCTCCGTGCTGTGGGAGACCCCGGACGGGTCCTTCGGGAACATCGGCGCGGTGCGGTTCGGCGACTTCGACGGGGACGGCCGGGACGAGCTGTACGTCGCGGACCAGGCCTGCGGTTCGTCCGGATCGCTGGGCGACGTGGCTCGCGTCTACTCGTTTGCCGGCGGCGTCGCCGCCGCGACCCAGCTGTTCCAGCTCGAGCGCGGCGTGCGGGACTACGTCTGCGGCAACTACGACACGCTGGGCGACTTCGACGGCGACGGGCAGCTCGACATCCTGGCCCAGGGCACACGCCATTTCTACGTCTACTCGGGGGTCGACGGGCACCTGGTCGCCACGACCGCCGACCTCGGCTCGATTCCGTACGGCCTGACGATCACCAACGTGCAGGACCTGGACGCCGACGCGGGGGAGGAGATCGTCTGCTTCGTCAACAACTCGTACTCGCCGACGATCAACTCGCGGCGGGTGTTCCTGATGGACTGGGACGCGACGGGCGGGACGCTGGTCAAGCGCTGGGAGCGCGCGGTGGCCGACGTGGCGACGGAGGAGCACCGGTTCGTGCACAACGGGACGGTCGACCTGGACGGCGACGGCGCGTGGGAGGTGGTGACGTCGTTCTGGACCTCGCCGCGGGCGCGGCTGCACGTGCTGGACGCGGCGGACGGGACCACGATCGATTCGGTGCTCGACGCGACGGTCGAGGCGGTGCTCGACCTGGACGGGGACGGGACGACGGAGGTGCTCGCCCGCAGCGAGGCGGGCGTGCTGACGGCGTTCGAGTTCCGCTCGCTCTCGCTGGTTCCGCGCTGGACGCTGGCCGACCGGCGCGCGGTGGGGGTGGTCGACACGTCGCGGCGGGCGTTCCAGGCCGGTTGCGTGGTGCCGCTGGCGCTGGATGCGGACGGCGACGGGCGCGACGAGCTGCTGCTGACGCGGAACAACGCCGACGGCGAGATCGCGGAGCTGCTGGCGTACGACGCGGAGCTGACGACGCCGACGGTGGCGGCGAGCTACCTGCTGCCGGCGGGGACGGTGCCGGTGACCTACCAGCCGTTCGCGGACATCAGCGGTCCCGGGGAGGGGATGCAGATCGGGCTGGCGCGCAACGACGGCTACCTGGTGGTGCTGGGCCGCGGCCTGACGGCGCTCAACGAGCCCGGGGGCGACCAGGCCGGGCTGCGCATCGGCGGCTACTACTCGGGGCGCAACGGCTTCACTGCCGCGCCGGTGGCGGCCGATCTGGACGCCGACGGCTGGAACGAGATCGTGGTCCGCAACTCGCGCGGGGCGCTGGACTGCCTGCGACCCGCCGGCGCCTCGCTCGTCGTGCCGCCGGCGGTGGCCTGGTCGCGACCGCGCGAGTCGGCGCCGACGCTGGTCGACGTGGACGGCGACGGCGACCGCGAGGTGGCGAGCCTGTGGACGTCGGCCGACCCGACCGCGCCCCAGCAGGTGCGGCTCACTGCGGCCGACGGGACGACCGCGGTCTGGACGCGGGCGGTAACCGCGGCCGGCGAGAGCACGACCTACGACCTGGTGCCGATGGGCGACCTCAACGGCGACGGGCGCACGGACCTGCTGTACCACCTGATGGCGCAATCGACGGGCAACGCCAAGATCAACGTGCTCGACGGGGCGACGGGCGCGCCGCTGTGGGCGACGCCCTTCGAGACGCTCGTCGCCGGCTCGGGCTACGGCAACTCGGCCGCCTTCGACCTGACGGGCGACGGGCTGCGCGACCCGCTGGTCTGTCCGCGCAACACGATGATGCAGCTGCGCCCGGCCGACGGCACGGTGGTGACGACGGTCGATGCCGGGTACTGCACGTTCCCCTCGATCTGGGACGTGAACCGCGACGGGCAGCCCGAGGTGATCTCGTCGGGCTCCCACTATGCGTTGCGGACGTTCACGCGGTCGCTGGCCGAGCTGTGGCGCGAGACGGGGACGAAGAACCACACGCGCACGGTCGGGGCGGTGGCCGAGTGTTCCGGCGAGGTCCGGTTCGCCGAGGGCTCGAACAGCTCGGCCGTGCTCGACGTCTGGCACGCCGGGACCGGCGCGCTGTTGGCCAGTCGGACGCTGGCCGGGGGATCGAGCTATGCCACGGAAACCGACGCGCGCGACGCCGGCCAGCGCCTCGGGATCCTCGGCAACGCCACCACCAAGCAGGACCTGACGGGCACCGGCACCGTCGGCGTGCTGGTCGGCTCGACCGACGGCTGGCTGTACGCGGTCGATCCGTGCGCGGCGACCCTGATCTGGTCCTACAACTTCCGCTACCCGGTGGGCGAGGCGGTGTTCGCGGACGTGACGGACGACGGCGCCGACGACCTGCTGGTGAGCGTGGCGGACGGCTACCTGTACGCGGTCGGCCGGGAGCGGTTCCGGGCGCCGGCGGAGGTGCTGGACGTCGATCCTCCGGCGGGCTTCCCGGCCGAGGACCGCGACACGATCGAGACCTTCGACACGCTGTACGCCGCCTGGAGCGCGGTGACGGGCGCGACGTCCTACGAGTACGCCGTGCTGACCGCGGGGGGCACGTTCCTGACGCGGCCCAATTTCATCGACTCGGGTTCGTCCACCACCGCCACCGCCGCCGGGCTCGGCCTGCGGCTGGGCGGGACCTACTACGTCGCCGTGCGGGCCGTCGGCCCGTCCGGCAGCTCGGCCGAGACGCTGTCGGACGGGATCCAGGTCGTGGACGAGACGCCGCCGACGATCGCCCTGCGGGCCGGCCCGAACCCGTTCACTCCGGACGGGGACGGCGTCGAGGACACGGTGAGCATCGTGGCGGAGCCGGCCGATCGGACGGGCCTGGCTGAGTGGTCGTTGACGATCTTCCAGCCGGGCGGGATGGCCGTGGCTCGCACGTTCCCGGCGCGGCCGCTGACCGGTGCGACGACGACCGATTTCGTCGATTGGGACGGGCGGGACGACGGCGGGACGATGCTGTTCGAGGCGGACTACCCGGTCATCGCCACCGTGACCGACCTGGCGGGTCATACCGCGACGGCGACCGTGGACCTCCAGCTCCGCCTGGCGGGCGGCGCGGACGGCGACGCGGATGCCGACGCGGATGCGGACGCGGACGCGGACGTCGATCCGGATGCGGACGCGGATGCGGACGGCGACGAGGACACGGGCGCGGATGCGGACGCGGACGGCGACGAGGACACGGGCGCGGACGCGGATGCGGACGGCGACGCGGATGCGGACGCGGATGTGGCGGCCGACGGCGGCACGGACGAGCCGTCGGCGGAGGGGTGCGGCTGCCGCGCGACGGGCGGAACCGGGAGCGGTTGGCTGGCGCTGCCGGCGCTCGCACTCCTCCTGCGGCGCCGACGGCTCACGGGCTGCGGGCGATGCGGAATCCGATCGAGGTGAAGACCACGCCGGGGAGATGGCCGTGGCGGCCCGCCGCCCGGCACCCCTCGGCCGGCAGGCTCCACGAGCCGCCCTTGACCACCAGGTGGCGCTCGTCGGGCAGCAGGCGACTGTCGCACCAGTTGCGGATCGTCCCCGCCATGTCGCGGACGCCGTAGGGCGATTCGTCGAGCGGGAAGGTCCCGACGGGCTCGGGCTGGGGGCGCCCGGGGCGCGAGAAGCGCATCTTGCAGAAGGTGGCGTCGAAACGGTTGCCCCAGGGATAGAGCCGGCCGTCGGTGCCGCGGGCCGCCTTCTCCCACTCCGACTCGGTCGGCAGGTGCCACGGCAGGCAGTCGCGGGCCGCGCGCCAGCGGCAGTAGGCCTGGGCGTCGTCGAACGAGATGCCGAACACCGGGTAGTCGGGGAGCCAGGCGTCCCCGTCCTTGTCGCGCTCCGGGATCTCGAAGGCGTCGCCGACGCACGGCCAGTAGTAGCCGGCCTCGCGCCCGGTGCGGGGCGTACGGTGCTTGGCCTGCTGGAGGTCGGCGGCCGCCAGGTCGTTGATGAAGGCGAGGTACTCGCCGCAGGTGATGCTGGTGCGTCCGATCAGGAAGCCGTCGAGGTGGAGCCAGCGCTTGGGCAGGGCGCCGGCGGCCGCGGGGTCGCCGCCGGAGATGAAGCCGCCGGCCGGGACGTAGACCAGCCCCGGACCGATCGCCTCCTCCGGCAGGAGCGTCACGACCAGTCGTTCGTGGTTGCCGCGCCCCAGCAGCACCGGCAGCCGGACCGTGCGGAACCCGGGCAGCTCCAGCGTCGCCAGGTAGCCGCCCATCCGCAGCGGCAGGCCCGCGCAGGGCGTCGTGCCGCGCCAGACCGTCTCGCCGGCCTCCAGCCGGTAGCCTTGGTCGAGGAACGGCCGCACGAGGACCTGGGCGCCCGGCGGAACGGACGTCAGCGACAGTGCGGCCGAGCCTTCGAGCTCGGCGGTGAGACGGCCGTCGTGGTACTCCTCGACGAGCTGGCGGTAGAACCAGGCGTCATCGATCCGGTCCTGCCACTCGGCCCGGCGCAGCTGGTCCCAGTGGTAGTCGGCCAGCGCGGCCCGCGCCTCGGTGTGGTCGGGCTGGAGCTCGACGGCGTGCCGCAGGTGGGTCAGGGCCGCGTTGAGCGTCCGGGCGCGTTCCTGGTCGAGGCGGACGACGTCGTCCTCCATGGCCCACAGCCGAGCCTTGCGCTCGATCGGCTCGTGGGGCGGGATCGTCGCCCGCAGTTCGGCCGCGGCGGCGCGCCGCCCGGCGATCGTGCCGGTGAGGCTGGCGTGCTCGTCGAGCAGTTTGCGGGCGAAGCGATACTGCTCGGCGGCCTCGCGGGCGCGACGCTCGCGCTCCACCGCCCCCGTGACGAACGCCTCGACGGCGAGGAACAGCTCGCGGGCCGACGCGTAGCGATCCTCCTTGCGACGGGCCATCGCCCGCAGGCAGATCGCCTTGAGGTCCGCCGGGATCGGCGTGCCGTCGACCGATTCGTCGAACGTCGGGTCGGGTCCGGCCACGACCCAGGCGATGGTCTCCATCGGCGTGACGCCCTGGAAGGCGGGCCGTCCCACGAGGATCTCGTAGAGCGTGGCGCCGAGGGCGTAGACGTCGGAACGGGCGTCGAGCTGGTCGTGGCGACCCATCGCCTGCTCCGGCGCCATGTACTCCGGCGTGCCGAGGATCGCGCCGACGGAGGTGCCGCCGGCGATGCTGCCCGGTCCCGGCACGATGCTCGGCGTCTCGGTGCTCCGGCCCGCCTCCGCCGGCTCGGGAACCGGGGCGCCGATCACCTTGGCGATGCCCCAGTCCATCACGAACACCTCGCCGAACGGCCCGACCATGATGTTGGCCGGCTTGATGTCGCGGTGCAGGATGCCGTTGGCATGCGCGAAGTGGACCGCCTGGCACACCTGCTGGAACACCCCGAGCAGGCGCAGGCGACCGTGCTCGCGGCGCGCCTCGGCGTCGCGGGCCTTGATCCGCGCCAGGATCGTCGAGAGCGCCTCGCCGCGTACCCGCTTCATCGCGAACGCCGCCGTGCCGTCGGGCAGCACGCCCAGGGCGTGGACCGGAACGATGTTGGGGTGCTCGAGGCGTCCCGTGATCCGGGCCTCGGCCAGGAAGCGGGCGCGGATCTCGGGATCCCGCGACAGCTCGGTGTGCATCACCTTGACGGCGACGACCCGGCCGATCGTCGGGTCGTGCGCGAGCAGGATGCGCCCCATGCCGCCCTCGGCGAGCTGGGACTGGACCACCACGTCGACGCGTGGGCCGTTCGCCGCCAGCGGTTCATCGAGCGCTCCGCCGGTGCTCGCGATCAGCGACGGGTGGGACGTCGGCGGCCGCGTCGCCACCGTCCGGCCGTCGTCGCCCCCGACGGCCGGGATCACGGCGCTGGGCAGCGTTCGTCCAGCCGGGTCCGCCCCCACCCGCGGCGGCGGTGCCGCAGGCCCTCGGTTCCTGTCCTCTCGCTCCGCCATGAGCCTCCCGCGGGATCTGTCTGTCACACTCCCGAACGTGCGGCACAGGTTGGCACGTGGCCGACCCGGAACCGGGATCCTCCAAGTTCGCAGCAAGGATAGTGATCGGGGCCCGCAGCGCAAGCCCTTCCACCGGGCACGCTCCGTGCAAGCCGACGCAAGACGCGGTACAATCCACGGTGCCGGTCGTGGGTTGTGCGGGACGAACGGAACGAGCAAGGAGGGACACGTCATGAAGAACCTGGGCTTGTTGTTCGGCCTCGTCCTCGCGGCCTCGGGCGGCGGGATCGTGGTGACCGGAGCCTGCGCCATCGATGACGACATCGCCTGGATCGCCGGCGAGGAGTGTACGGGCGGCTGTCGGGTCGCGACGACGGACAGCCTGAGCTGCGACGTCGATTCCTCCTGCACCCCTGCACCGGGGTGCCCGGACTGGGACTGCACCGAGGACGGCCTGTTCGCCGGCGATGTCGACGTGTGGGTGGACGGCGGCGACGTCGTGGACGGCGAGGACTCGGGCGTGCCTCCGTCCGACTGCGCCGCGAACGGCGGCGGCGAATCGCTCGCCGCCGCACAGACCCTGAGCCTCGACGTGACCGAAGCCGAGTTGTCGTGCTGCCCCACCAGCTCCCGCTGGTTCCGCTTCTCGGTCGCGGCCGGCGTGCGCTTCGCGGTCGACGTCGTCCCGTACGACGGCTCCGAGGTGACGTTCCTGCTGTACGCCGAGGACGAGTCGCTGCTGGCCGGGGCCGAGATGGACGCCGAGGCTTCCTTCGCGGCCGAGGCGCGGACTGGCGCCACCTACTACCTCCGCGTGCGTTCCGCCACCGCCGCGATGGCCTACTATGCGCTCACGATCCGGACCGCGGTCGACTAGGTGACGGCGTTGTGCGGCGTGCGGAACCACGCGGTGGGATCGCGAAGCGGAAACGGAGGGTGACATGAGGCGCGTGCCCTGGTTCCTGTTGGCGGCTCTCTCCGGCGCGGCGCTGGGCGGTTGGCTCGCCGCCTCGTGCGCCATCGACGACGACATCGCGTGGGGCCAGGATCCCCGCTGCTCCGGCAGTTGCGAGACGACACCGCCCGACTCCTACGCCTGCGACATCGATTCCACCTGCACGCCCGGCGACGGCTGCATCGACTGGGACTGCGACGAGCAGTCGTCGAACCCGGACGTGGACGACGGCGCGACGCTCCACGTGGACGCGGGCGACGACCTGGGCGACGCGACCTCCGGCGGCGACGTCTCCGAGGAAGACGACGTTCCCGACGAGGGCGACGACTGCGTGCCCACGGGCGCGGGAACGGCTCGGGATGCGGCCGTGCCGGTGACCCTCGGTGTCGCCCGGCCGGGGCTGACGGCCTGCCGTACCGCGTCCGGCTGGCTGCGGTTCGACGTGTCGGAGGGGACCCGGTTCGAGATCGAGCTGGGCGCGCCGGACGGGGCCGAGCTGGCGTTCCAGCTCTACGCAGGCACGGACGTGACGGTGCAGGCGGCGGCGGCGGTCACCGGAACGGGAACGTTCGCGTTGGAGGCCGAGTCGAGTACGACGTACTACGTGCGGGTCCGGGCGGTGACGTTCGAGCCGATGACGTACGCCTTCGAAGTCGACACGTTGTAGCCACCCGGAAGCACTGCGGTTTCCGGCCACCCGGCGGTCCGGCGATCGCCCGACGTTCCGGAGGCCGGATTGCAGCAACCCGCGATAACCACTTGACACCACGAGGTTGCGTCTGGTTATCTCCCGGGTCCCGGTGATGTCTCCGGTTCGGACCTGCGGTGGTTCGGGCCGGCTGTTGGAGGTGAGCTCGTGAAACGGACCTACCAGCCGCACCGAACGCGGCGCCAGCGAACACACGGTTTCCGCAAGCGAATGGCGACGCGACAGGGGCGCGAAGTGATCAACCGGCGGCGCCGCAAGGGACGCCGTCGTCTGGCCCCGGCGGACTACCGGAAGTAGGCGGGTGTCGCAGGATCCGCGCGGTGGGTTCGGGTTTCCGAAGACCCGCCGGCTGCGTCGCAGGCGTGACTTCGTCGCCCTGCAGGGCAGCCGTGGTCGCGCGGAGGGGGGCCTGTCCGCGCCGCGAGCCGTGGGGTCGCGGCGCTGCCGGTCCGGGCGATTCGTGGTGTTTCTCCGGCGGCGACCGGAGGCGGCTCCCGGGCGGCTCGGCATCACCGCCTCGGTGCGCGTGGGCAACGCGGTGCGGCGGAACCGCATCCGGCGGCTGATCCGCGAGGCCTATCGGACGGAGCCGACGCTATTTCCGGCGGAGCACGATGTCGTGGTGCTGGTGACGACGGGCGAGGGCGAGTGGACCCTGCAAGGGGTCGTGGAGGAGTTGGCGCGATGGAAGCAGCCGCGGGCGCAAGCGGGACCCGACAGGTCTCCGCAGGCGCGATGAGCCGCACGACGTCGGAGCCATCGGTTGCGCCGTCGCGGCCGTGGTGGCACGTCAGTCCGCTGGCGTGGCTGCCGCTGCTGCTGATTCGCCTCTACCAGTGGACCCTGTCTCCGCTGCTCGGCCCGACCTGCCGCTTCGAGCCTTCCTGTTCGCGCTATGCGGCCGAGTGCCTGCGGCGGTTCGGCCTCGTGCGCGGCGTCTGGCTGGGGGCGCGCCGGTTGTTGTGTTGTCACCCGTTCCATCCGGGCGGCTACGATCCGCCCCCGCAGCATTGGAGCGATCCCCCGATTCGGGCCCGACGTGAAGGAGGGCGATAGAGCGTGTCGACGAACTCCCGGCTGATCGTGGCGGTGGTCCTCTCGCTGGGGGTGGTCCTGGCGTTCGGGTTGCTGGGAGATCTCTGGAAGGACGACCCGGGCTCGTCCGGTGGCGGAGCGGAGGTTGCGGGAGCCGCCGCGCCTGCGCCCGATGCGGCCTCGGTCGCGACGGCGGCCCCTCCGGGCGTTCCGTCGGCGACGGTCGCCGAAACCGCTCCGGTGGTGTCTCCCGCGCCGGTCGCGGCGGAGGTGGAGGTTCCCGCCGCTCCCGCGGCGCCGGTCTCGGCGCAGGTGGAGGTTCCCGCCGCTCCCGCGGCGCCGGTCTCGGCGACGGAAGCCGGTTCGGCGTCGGCCCCCGCTCCGGCCGCGCCGCCGGCGGCAACGTCTCCGGCGCAGGAGCGGCGGGAGAAGCTCGAGAACGGCGCCGTGACGGCGCTGGTCTCGTCCCGGCGCGGCGCGCTGGTGTCGTGGAAGCTCAAGGAACCGCGCTTCGACGAGACCGTCGCGGGCGGCCGCGTGCCGCTCGACCTCGCCGCCACGGTCGACGGTGCGATGGGCCTGTACTGCTACCAGGCCGCGGACGTGCAGGGCAACTACGCCGACGTGTGTCCGGACGAGTACGAGCTGCGTCGCGAGGGCGAGGTCGTCGTGTTGGAGGGGGTGCCGCGGCCCGGGGCGCGCGTGCGGGTACGGCAGACGCTGCAGCTCGGCACGCCCGACAATCCGTACGTGGTGCGGCGGTCGATCTTCCTCGCGCCCGCCGCGGCCGGGCAGGTGGTACAGAACCTGGTGCTGTGGACCTCCGTGGCGCACCCCGCGTTGCGGGAGAAGTCGTCCGGCGGGTTCTTCTCGCCCGCGGCGAACACGCAGAACGGGTTGTGTCGGGTCAACGGCGAGCTGGGCCGCACGGAGCGGGAGGACGTCTCCTCCGGATCGCGGTCGCACGGGTCGATCGGTTGGGTCGGTGTCGAGGACATGTACTTCCTCTCGGCGCTGGGATTCGAGAAGAAGGACCCGCCGAACCGCCGCGACTTCTGCGTGCTGGACGTCCTCGGTGCCGAGGACCGGCAGCCGTTGCGGGCCACGCTGCAGTTCGCGCCGATGGACCTGAGCGGCGAGCGGGTGTTCGAGCTGGTGGGGCACCTGGGGCCCAAGTCGCTCGACCTGTTGCGCAGCGTTGCGGTGCTGGGCGGCCTCGACGAGGCGGTCGACTTCGGCTGGTTCGGGCCGCTGTGCATCGTGATGCTCCGGATCATGGAGTTCTTCTACTCCCTGGTCTCGATCTGGGGCGTGGCGATCATCCTGCTCACCGTGCTGGTGAAGCTGGTGCTGCTGCCGCTGACGCACTGGTCGACGATGTCGATGCGGCGGATGTCGGCACTCAAGCCGCTGCTTGACGAGATCAACGAGAAGTACAAGGACGACAAGGCCCGCAAGAACCAGGCGGTGATGGACCTGTACCGGACGCACAAGGTCAACCCCCTGGGCGGCTGCTTCCCGCTCCTGTTGCAGATGCCGATCTGGATCGCGCTGTATCGGATGCTGGGCGCCAGCACCGAGCTGTACCACGTCTCGTTCCTGTACCTGCCCGACCTGACCCGGGCGGACCCGTACTACGTCCTGCCCGTCGTGCTCGGCATCTCGATGTTCGTCCAGCAGAAGATGACGCCCACGACCGTCGACTCGGCGCAGGCCAAGGTCATGCTCTACGGCATGCCGATCATGTTCACGGTCTTCATGCTGTTCCTGCCGTCGGGCCTGAACCTGTACATCTTCACCAATACGCTGCTGTCGATCGCACAGCAGCAGATCTACAACCGGCTCGTGCCGCTCCCCGCGGTGCACGCCGCGAAGGGAACGGCGCCGGCGCCGAAGCCGGCGGCCGCCGCCGACACGGCGGCGGGCGGTGAGCGCCGCGGACGTTCGAGGAGGAAGCGATGAGCGAGCCCGAGGCAGGAGACGACTGGGGTGACGTTCTCGACGAGGACGGCGGGGCGTCGAAGGCCGCCGGGCCGCCGGAAGCGTCGCCGGTCGGGCCCGAGACGGGTGCACCCGCGGCGCCCGTTGTCGCGGAGCAGGACGGTGCTCCGGCCGTCGCCGAGGCGATGCGGGTCGCCGAGGAGGCCTGCCGCAAGATCATGGACCTGGGCGGCTTCGACGTGCGCGTCCTGGCCGCCCCGGGGGACCCGGTGCGCATCGAGCTGCAGGGGCCGGACGCCGGCCGGATCATCGGCCGTCACGGAGCGACCCTCCAGGCGCTCCAGTACCTCGTGGCCCGCATCGTCGGCCAGCGCGCCTCCCGGCACGTCCGGATCAAGGTCGACGTGGAGGGCTATCGCGTGCGTCGCGAGAACGCGCTGCGGACCCTGGCCCAGCGCGTGGCGGACCAGGTCGTGCGCGAGCGTCGCGAGATCGAGCTCGAGCCGATGAACCCCGAGGAGCGTCGCGTCGTGCATCTCGCCCTGGCCGACGACGGCGACGTTCGCACCGAATCGGTGGGGGAGGGGATGGATCGGCGTGTCTGCGTCCTGCCGGCCGACGACGAGCCGGGGTCGCCGTCCGGCGGCTCCGCGGCGGGGAACGGGCCGAATGTCGACGAGTGACGCGGATCCGCTGGACGGTGCCGCGCTCCTCAAGCTCGCCTTCCTGCTGCAGGGCCGGCAGGAGCACCCCAACTTCCGGGTGGTCTACCGCGGCGTGCTGCAGGACCTCGGCCTGACCGACGACCAGGTGGAACGGCACCTCGAGCTGCACCGCGAGCGCCTGCACGCGGTGCTCGTGGCGCGCGGCGTCATCCGCGACCTCCCGATGGAGTGACCCGACCAGGGTGTTCCTTGTCGGTCCGCCGGAACGCCCAGACGCGGCGGGGACGGCGACCGCGCAGTGCGTAGTCGAGCCGTCCCGCGGGGACCAGCCCCGACGCGTCGCGCGGTCCCGGCCAGCTTGCCCCGGCCAGGACCAGGATCGTTCCGCCCGGGCGGACCAGCGGCCGCGCGACGGCCAGCCACTCGTCCGGCGGCAGGAACGCGCGGGCCATCGCGGCGTCCGCCGGCGGTTCGTCGCCCGTCCGGACCCGGTCCGACACGCGCTCCACCGGTTCGGCGAGCACCCGGGCGTCGAGGCGCAGGGTCGCCACGGCCAGGCGCAGCAGGGCCGCCCGGGGTGCGGCCGGCTCGACCAGCGACAGGCGACGCGCGGGACCCAGGAGCGCCAGCGGCAGACCGGGGAAGCCGGCGCCGGAGCCGATGTCGAACAGCCGGCCCGTCGCGGGCACGAGCGGGTCGATGCACAGGGCATCGATCGCGACCTCTACGGCCAGGTCGGCGATGTCTGCCGGACCGGTGAGGCGGCGGCGGCGGCGCCAGCGCACGAGCAGGGCCAGGTAGTCGGCCAGTGGCGGGAGGGCGGCCGCGGGCAACTCCAGCCCGTGGCTGCTCGCGGCCGACGCGAGCGCCTCGCGCGCCGCCCGACGTTCGGGCTCGGGGAGCGGCACGACGCCGTCTCTTGTATCCGCCGGAGGGTCCGATACGATGCGGGACATGCGCGGGATGGAGGATAGCACCGGGCGGGCGAGCGGTGCGACTTCCGGCCCGGGGTCCGGCCGCCGGCGGGGCGAGGCATCCGAGCCGGCGTCCCCGACGGAGGAGCGACCTCGGTGAAGCAGCGACGCCGGTTCGGGATCGCCGTGTTGCTCCCCGCCGCGGCGGCGCTGGCGGCCCTGGCTGCGACCGCCCTGCTCCTCTTGCCGACGGCGCTCCGCCACGATCCGGCGACCACCGTGCGGACGACGGCGACCCGTGAGACGCTGGCGGGCCTCGCCGCGGTCCTGGCGCGCATCCCGTCGGCCCGCCGTGCGGCGGCGGTCGAGGCGTTGTCCGTGCCGTTCGAGGGGACGCTGCGGCTGGTGGGACCGGTGGGGGATCCGCCGGATGCCGCAGCGGAGGTGGAGCCGCCCTGGCCCTCCCGGGTCGGGCCGGGGGGTGAAGTCGTCTGCGCCCGGAGCGGCGCGGCGTCGGTTTGCACCTATGCGGTGCCGTGGCCCGGAGTGGCCGACGGTTCGGGGTTGGTGCTGCGATCGCCGGCCGATCGGCGGGACGCGCGGGGCGGGCCGTGGTTCATCGCGTTGTTCGGCCTCTTGATGGTGGGTGCGGCCCTCCTGCCCGCGATGCTCGTCTCGCAGCAGTTCGCGGTGGACCTGCGGCGTCTCGAGCAGGGAGTGGCGGGCGTTGCCGGCCAGGGGCCCCCGGACGGCGCCGCGCCGGCGCCGCCGCGTCGGATGGCGGACTCGGACGACGAGCTGGCGTGGCTGGCCTGGACCTACGAGTCGCTGCACGACCGATTCGTGGAGGAGGTGAGCCGGTATCGCCGCGCCCGCTCGCGCGTGGCGCGCGCCGACCAGGACAAGATCGACTTCCTGGCGGTGATGAGCCACGAGCTGCGCACGCCGCTGAACACGATCCTCGGCTTCTCCGACCTGCTGCTCGAGGGGCTGGAGGGACCGATCAATCCGGGCCAGCGGGAGGACCTGCGGATCGTCCGCGAGAGCGGCGACCATCTGCTGGGCCTCGTCAACGACATCCTCGACCTCTCGGCGTTGCGGGCCGGGCAGATCAAGGTGGAGTTCGCCGACGTGGACCTCGTCGCGCTCGGCCGGATGGTGCTGGACGAGGCGGAGGGACAGCGGCGGGACAAGCCGGTGCGGCTGGCGGGCGACTATCCCGGGGAGCGGTTCGTGGTGCGGGGCGACCCGCGGCTCCTGCGGCGCGTGCTGCAGAACGTCGTGGGCAACGCGCTGAAGTTCACCCGGCAGGGAGAGGTGCGGCTGACCGTCCGGGACGCCGGGGACTGGGCCGTGCTGGAAGTCCGGGACACGGGGCCGGGGATCGCCCCGGACGCGCTGTCCCGGATCTTCGAGGAGTACCAGCAGGCGGGCGATGCGCGCGCCAAGCGCGAAGGCACCGGGCTCGGGTTATCGATCGCACGGCGATTCGCGGAACTGCACCACGGCCGGATCGAGGCGACCAGCCGGGTCGGGCACGGTTCGGTGTTCACGGTGCGGATCCCGGTCGCCGGTCCGTCGGCGGAGGTGCGCGGTGACTGAAGCCCGACCGCCGCGGATCGAGCCCGCGAAAATGCTGTTTGCGGTGTGGCGCAGCAGCGCGGCGGCGGGTCTCGCCCTGGCCGTGGTCGTGCTCGGCTGCGCCGTGCTGTTCGGCGAGGGCACGGCGCTCGCGCGGACGCTGGTGGCCGCCGTGGCCTGCTGCGTGGTGCCCGCGCTGGCCGCGACGTTCCTCGTGCTGCGGCTCGACCTGTGGCCGATGCTGCGGCGGCTGGTCGGTGCGACGCTGCGCGAGGAAGCCACGGCGACGGCTCAGCAGGCGGCGTTGGCCGTGCGGTTGGCGTCCTACGGGGCGCGCCTCAGCCGGGTGCTCGTGCCGGTGCACCTGGTGCTGTTCCTGCTGTCGCTGTCGGGCGCGATCCTGCTGTCCGGTGCGCCCTGGAGCCACCTGGCGCCGCTGTTGCCTTGCGCCGTGCTGTCCGCGCCGGTCGTGGCGGCGGTCGCGCGGTTCGCCGCACGCCGGACGCTGGGCCCGTACCTGGTCGGCTTGCCGCGCCCGACGAGCTCGGCGGCGTTCCGCGGCTCGCTGGCCACCGGCGTTTCGGTGATGCTGGTGTTTCCGGCGGCGGTGGCGGCGCTGGTCGGCGTGGTCTACGGACCGTTGGCGTCGGCGGCCGAGCACGAGCAGGAGTGGCGCCGCTCCCGCGAGCGGCTGGCGGCGGCCCTGGTCGGCTCGGCGGACGCCTGGGCGGCCCTCGCGCCGGCGACGACGGCGCCGCGCGGTGCGGGCGGCGCGGGACGCATCGCCGAATGCGGGTCGCGTGCGTCGGGCTGGGAGGCGGGGGTGTGCGACGCGCTGGCGGACCTCCGCTTCGCCGAGGCGTCCTCGTGGGTCTCCGCCGGCGGCGACTGGGGCTGGGCCGCGGCGCCGCGACGCTCCCCCGGTGGCTCCGTGGGCGCCGTCGTGGTGTGGGGTCCGCTGCCGATTCCGCCCGGACTGCCGCCGTGGCTGCTCGGCGGGCTGGCGCTGGTGCTGATCGCCGCCCATCTGGCCGGGGCCGCCGGCGGCCGCCGGATCGGCCGCGAGCTGGCGGTGCTGGCCGACGCCATCGCCCGAGCCGACGCGGCACCCGCTCCGGTCGCGTTGTCCGACCGCGGCAGTCCCGTGCGGGAGATCGCCCGGCTGCAGGTCGCCGTGGCCGACCTCGCGGGCCAGCTGGCCGAGATGCGCCGGGACGAGGAGCACGCGCTGTGCGCGCTCCAGGAGACCTATCGCGTGCGGACCCACTTCCTGGCCTCGGTGAGCCACGACCTCAAGGGCCCTCTCAACGCGATCCTCGGCTTCTCCGAGCTGCTGCTGCGAGGAGTCGAGGGACCCCTGTCCCCGGCCCAGCGCGAGGACGTCCGGCTCATCCACCGCTCGGGGGACGAGCTGCTGACGATCATCAACAGCATCCTCGACTCGGCCAAGCTCGAGGCGGGGCGCATCGAGATGCACCGCGAGTGGACGCCGTCGGTGGAGCTGATCTCGGAGGCCGCCGCGCACGCCCGCGAGCTGGTCGGCGGGAAGAACCTGGCGGTCGAGGTGCAGACGCAGGCCGGCCTGCCGCCCCTGCACGTCGACCCGCACCGTCTGCAGCAGGCGATCCGCGCCCTGGTCTCGAACGCGGTCAAGTTCAGCGAGACGGGGACGGTGAAGCTGCGGGCCTGGGCCGAGCGGGGGCCCGAGGGTGCCGGCGTCTTCCGGCTCGACGTGGCCGACGAGGGCCCCGGCATCTCCGAGGAGGATCGCAGCCGGATCTTCCACGCCTTCGAGCAGCTCGACACGTCGGTGCGGCGGACGGCCGGCGGGACGGGGCTCGGCCTGTTCATCGCCAAGCAGCTCGTCGAGCTGCACGGCGGGCGGTTGTGGTTCGACAGCGTCGTGGGCCGCGGCTCGGTCTTCTCGATCGCCGTGCCGTTGCCGAGGGAGGAGCCCGGCGGCTCCGTCCAGGAACGGTCGGGGCGGCGTTCGTCGGACGGCCGGTAGTGCGCTTGACCGGCGGGCCCGACAGGCTAGGGTGGGGTGGTGGCGCGGGCACCGGTCGTGGCCCCGCACGTGGAGGACGGTCGATGCGACGATACGCGACGGCGGTGTGGTGGGTCCCGGCGCTCCTCGGGTCGTTCGCGCCGGCTTGCGGCGGCTCCGGCGGCGGGGACGACGCGGCCGACGGTGCGGACGTCGCTCCGGACGAAACGACCGACGGTGCCGATGCGCTCCCGGACGAGTCGCCGGAGATCGAGCCGGACGACGGTGGCGACGCCGGCGAGGTGCCGACGGACGGCGCGGACGCGGACGCGGACGCGGACGCGGACGCAGACGCGGACGTTCCCGCCTGCCGGCGCACCGGAGAACGCTGCTTCTCGTTCGTGCAGGTGACCGACCTGCACATCGGCGAGGGGCTCGACGACTACGGCACGCCGGGCTGGGACGACGCCGACGGGCAGGAGTACGAGCGGACGGCGACGCTCCGGTTCGCCGTGAGCAAGATCAACCTGGCGCTCGAGGAGTACGACATCCGTTTCGTGGCGGCGACGGGCGACCTCGGGGACAGCGCGGAGCGCTCCGAGCTGCTGAAGGCCCGGGAGATCCTGGACCAGCTCAACGTGCCGTACCTGCCGGCGATCGGGAACCACGACATGTGGCCCTACACGGACCGCGACGAGGCGCCCGAGCCGATGGGCGATCGGGTTTTCGAGGAGGTGTTCGCGGAGCAGTTCGCGCTGTTGGAGACGCTGTTCGACGGTTTCACCAAGGCGCCGACGCCGACGTACAACCCGGAGCACCGCTGCACGTCGCACTTCCAGAACTACGGCTTCGACTACGAGAGCTTCCATTTCATCACGCTCGACATGGGCACGCGCGAGCACGCACCGCTCGGGTATCCCGGGGTCCACGCCGCGTCGGACCTGCACGACTTCGAGGGCGGGACGTGGCCGTGGTTCGAGGCGCATCTGGCGGCCACGGCGACGCCGGGCGCCCGCAACACGTTCGTGTTCGTGCACCACCCGCCGATCGTGACGACCGTCGGCCTGCTCGACTGCCTCGGTCCCGGGGAGACCGAGCGGTTGGACGCGCTGATGCGGCGCGACGGGATTCGCGGCGCGGTGTGGGGCTTCTTCGCGGGCCACCACCACGTCGAGTATGCGATGTCGGTCTACGACGACCAGCACGTGATCGTGATGCCGGCGACGAAGGACGACGCTGCCGTGCGGGTGGTCCAGTTGTTCGGCGACGGTCGCGTGGAGTACACGACCATCCTGTAGCGGGCCGGCGGCGCGGGCTTGACCCGCGGCCGACGGCCGCCGTATGGAGGGACATGCCGCTCGACGTCAAGCTGCGCCGGGAACTGGAAGCCGTGGTCGGGAAGGCGTGGCTCTCCGCCGACCCCGCCGACCAGCTCGCCTACTCGCGCGACCTGTGGCCGAAGTCGTTGCTGTGGCTGCGGGCCGGGCGCCACACCGTGCATCCGCCGCAGGCGGTGGTGTGGCCGGGGTCGGTGGCGGAGGTCCAGGCTGTCGTACGGCTGCTGGTCCGGCACGGCGTGCCGCTGGTGCCGTTCGGCGCGGGCTCGGGCGTCTGCGGCGGCACGCTGCCGCTGCACGGCGACGTGCTGGTCGACCTCAAGCGCCTCTCGCGCCTGCGGAGCGTCGACCCGGAACGGAGGCTGGCCGACGTCGAGGCCGGAGTCCTCGGGGAGGACCTGGAGCAGGCGCTGCTGCGCCGTGGCTTCACCTGCGGGCATTTCCCGTCGTCGATGTACTGCTCCAGCGTCGGTGGCTGGCTGGCGACGCGCGGCGCGGGACAGATGTCGACGCTGTACGGGAAGATCGAGGACATGGTCTCGGAGTTGGGGATCGTCACGGGCGACGGCGCCTACCACGTCGTGCCGGGCCGGCCCGGCCGGGGGCGCGGCCCGGGCTTCTGCCAACTGCTGGTCGGCAGCGAGGGGTCGTTCGGCATCGTGACCGACGCCCGCCTGCGGCTGCATCCGGCCGCGGAGGCGCGTCGCTTCCGCGCGCTGCGCTTCTCGAGCCTCAAGCACGGGATCGATGCCGTCCGCCGCCTGCTGCAGGCCGGGCTGCGACCGGCCGTGGTGCGGCTGTACGACGCGATCGACAGCGTGATCCTGCGGATGGGCGCGGTGGAGGGCGAGGCGGCTCCCGTCGGTTCGGTGGCCGCGCGACTGAAGGCCGCGGGCAAGGCACTGGTCCACGGGGTCAAGCAGCGGGCCACGCGCAAGCTGCTCGAGCGCCCCGCGTACCCGAACGCCGCCCTCGACCGCCTGCCCGACGTGCTGCTCGGCGGCTGCGTGCTGGTGCTGGTCTTCGAGGGCCGGGCCGGCCTGGCCGAGGCCGAGGAGCGGCTGACGCTCGACCTGCTCGCCGACACCGCGACCGACCTCGGCGAGCCGTTGGCGCGGCGGTGGTACGAGCACCGCTACGCGATCTCCTACCACCAGTCCGGCGTGTTCGACGCCGGCGGCTTCACCGACACGATGGAGGTGGCGGCGACCTGGGACCGGCTGTTCGCCGTCTACGTCGCGGTGCGGCGGGCGCTGCGCCACAAGGTCCTGGTCCTGGCGCACTTCTCCCACGCGTATCATGAGGGCTGTTCGATCTACTTCACCTTCGTCGGACCCGCGGAGACCGGCGAGCGTGGCGTGGACCGCTACGACGAGACCTGGCGCACCGCGTTGGGGGCCGTCGTGGAAGCCGGCGGCGTGATCTCCCACCACCACGGCGTGGGCGTCTCGAAGGCCGCGGCGATGGAGGGGGAGTACGGACACGCCCTGCGCATCGCCTGGGCCCTCAAGCGCACGTTCGACCCGGCCGGCGTGCTCAATCCGGGCAAGCTGATCGGCTCGCGCGAGAAGGGCGTGACGCCGCCGCCCGCGGCCCCCGGATTCGCCGGGCGAAGCGAGCGGCGGGGGCGTGGCCACGACCCGGCGGAGGCGGTCCGGCAGGCCCTGGAGGAGGCGCTCCCGGGCGGCGTCGAGGCGACCGGCGACCCGCCCGTGTTTACGGTCACGCCGGGCGACGTCCAGGAGGTGGCCGCGGTGCTGCGGCTCGGCACCGAGCGGCGGATCCCGGTGCTGGCGCGGTCGGAGGCCCCGACGTCGCGACCGCCGGCCGCCGCGATGACGATGCGGCTGAGCCTGGAGCGCCTGCAGGCGATCCGGCAGCTGTCCGAGGAGGCCCTGGTGGTCCACGCCGAGGCGGGCGTGCGCGTCCGGACGCTCGAACAGCGCCTCGGCGAGCACGCCCTGTCGCTCGGCTACGCCCTGCTGCCCGACGTCTCGCCGAAGCTCGGCGGTCTGCTCGGCGGCCGGGGGTGGGGTGAGGCCTCCGTGCTGCAGGGCTCGTTCGACGACGCCTGCATCGGCCTCGAGGCGGTGCTGCCGCGCGGCGAGCCGATCCGGATCAAGGCGGCGCCGCGGCGGGCCGCGGGACCGGACCTGATGCAGGCTTTCGTGGCCGGCGAGGGGGCCTTCGGCGTGATCACCGCCGCCTACCTGCGGGTCTACCGACCGCCCAAGACCCGGCAGCTCGTGGCCGCGTGGTTCCCCGGACCGGCACCGGCCCTGGCCTGCCTGGCGGCCCTGCTCGCGGACTCGGTGCGTCCGGCGGCGGCGCGCGTCGTCCGACCCGGGCCGGCGTGGGCCACGTCGCCGATGCGCGGCGAGGCCGTGCTCGTCCTGGCGTTCGAGGGCTACGGAACGCTGGTCGAGGCGTTCGTGCGACTGGCCCGCGACCGCATCGCCGCCACCGGCGGCGCGACCGCGGGCGAGGACGAGCCGCTCTGCGTGCGCGGGCCGCTCGACCTGCCCGCCGATGCCGCCCGGCCGCTGGAGCGCGTCGAGGCGGCGGGGCGTTGGACCGAGCTCTGCGCGCTGGACCTCGAGGCCCAGGCGATCCTGGGCGAAGACCTGGTCGCCTGCCGTTGGTCGAACGCGTTGCCCGAGGGTGGCACGGCGTGCTGGACCGTGCTGGCGCCGGAGGGACGAATCGCCGACGTTCGGCGTCCGGCGTTCCGGCTGGTCGAGCGGTTCGCGCACGCGGGCGTGGTGCTCTCTTCCTGCCGCGGCACGCGGCCCTTGCCGGCCGTGCTCGGCCGCGCGGCCCACGGCCCCCTGCACCCCTGGATGGAGGCGCTCAAGCGCGAGCTCGATCCGGCGGGCATCATGAACCCGGGCGCGCTCGGGCTGTAACGGCGGCGGCGGGAGGCCGGTCGGCCCGCGGCTCGCAGACTCCGGCTACGCTCGTCCCGGGGAGGTGGGCAGCGCGCCGGGTTGCGTCAGCCCCGGGGAGGTGGGCAGCGCGCCGGGTTGCGTCAGCCCCGGGGAGGTGGGCAGCGCGCCCGGACGGCCCAGCACCTCCAGCAACTCGTGCAACCGTTCGAGGATGCGCTGCTGGGCCTTCTCCGGGAGGCTGCCGAGTCCGAGCCGCCGGGCGCGGGTCCGTAGCGCCTCGCCGGGCGAGCCCGTGGTCCGGCCGACGATCCGGATCGGCTGGGGCACCGGCTTGACCTGGCGGCCGGGCGGTTCGACCTCGAGCCACGTCTCGCGCGTGTCGGCCGACGGCGCGGCGGGTGAGGTCGCGGCCAGGCCGGTGTGGCAGATCGGCTCGAACAGGTCGGCCTTGGAGCGGAGGCCGACGGCCAGGCGGTGCTGGCCGCCGGGCTGGAGCCCGACGAAGAAGTACTCCCCCGCCAGGTCCTCGACCTCGACGTCGTGCACCGTCCCGCCCGCGCGGGCTTCGACGTAGTGCGAGACCAGCCGCAGCGTCAGTCGGGCGTCCGGGTCGGCGAGACGGCGCCGCACCGCGTCCACCGCGTCCGGGGTGACCTCCCAGTAGGCGTACAGGGTGGTGGGCTCCACGTGCAGCAGGCCGGCGTAGATCCGTCCGTAGCCGAGCGGCGGTTGCTCCAGGTCGGGCATGCCGAGCGATCCGACGGGCCGTTCGGCGAACGGCCGGAACACCGGCTCGTCGACCCGCGGCGCCCGCGCGCCGCCGACGCCGGTCGTGCGGGGCGGTCCGGGCACCTCGTGCGTCACGAGCGTCGCGGGGCGTGGAAGACCCCCCTGGAGCTCGTCGAGGCGCCGATGCGCGGCGCGGTTGCCCGGATCGCGCTCCACGATCCGGCGCAACGTGGCGCGCGCCTCATCGACATGCCCCTGGCGGAGCAGCAACTCGACCATGCTCATCGTCTCGAACCGCAGGCTATCGCCGCTGCCCGCCGGCGGCCCCCCGACGTCCGACGGTGCGGGCTCCGGCGGTCGGCCGTCGCGCCGGGCCGCGATCTGCGCGGGCGGCGGCGGCGCGGCGGTGCGCAGCACCCCGCCCGGCAGGCGGCCGACCAGCCGCCGCAGCGACTGGCCGAGCGAGGCGGCCCGCTGCATCGGGGTCGCCGTGAGCCGTTCGATCAGGGCCTCGCGGTCGAGGTCGTCCCCTCCCTCGACGCCCATCCGTCGCGCGACGGCGCGCAGCACGGACAGCGGAAGCCTGGCAAGGAAGCGTTCGTGGAAGCCTGCCATGCCTCACCTCGTCGACGGCCCCGCGGACCCGTGGCAGCACGGGGCGGCAGTCGGGATTGTGGACAGGAGCGCGGCCAGCGTCGTGCGGGTGGTCTGCACGTCGTCGGCGATCTGGGCGGCCAGCTCCCGCTTCCCGGCGAAGCGCCGGTCGTCGCGGAGCCGCCGGACAAAACCGAGCGTCAGGCGGGCGCCGTACAGCTCGGCGTCGGTGTCGAGCAGGTGGGCCTCGACGGTCCGATCGCCCTCGAACGTCAGTCGGCGGCCGACGAACACCGCGGCCGCGCGCAGCTCGCCGGCCCAGCGCGCCCACGCCGCGTAGATCCCCTCCGCAGGGGCCAGCACCTCGAGGCCGCCGAGGTTGGCGGTGGGGAAGCCGAGCTCCCGGCCGCGTCCCACGCCCCGCTCGACGACGCCGTCGAGCACATGATGCCGGCCGAGCAGCCGGGTCGCCCGCTCGACGTCGCCGGTCCGGAGCGCCTGGCGGACGCGGGTGGAGGAGACGCGGCGTCCGTCGAGCATCAGGGGCGGCACCTCGCGCACCTCGAGGCCGAGCTCGCGGCCGATGCGCTGCAGCGCCGCGGAGTCGCCGCGGCCGCCGGCGCCGAAGCGGAAGGCGGACGAGACGACCGCGACGCGGGCGTGGAGCCGCGCGAGCAGCACGTCGCGCACGAACGCCTCGGGGCCGAGGGCGGCGACCTTCGCGTCGAAGGGCAGCGCGACCACCGCCGCGGCGCCGGCCTGGCGCAGCAGGTCGAGCCGGCAGGCGTCCGCGGTCAGCCGCTCCGGCGCCCGCTCGGGAGCCACCACGCTCAGCGGATGGCGGTCGAAGGTCAGCACCGTGGGGACGAGGCCGGCGACGGACTCCTCCCGCAGCCGTTGCAGGAGGGCGCGATGGCCGAGGTGCACGCCGTCGAACACACCCACGGTGACCGCGCGCGCAGCATCGTCCGGCGTTCCGGCGAGCCACATCAATGGACCCAGCGTCATCGCATCCTGTCCCCGGCTCGGCTCGGGGCCCCGCGTCCCATCCCGTCCCTCGGGTGCGCGCGGAAGAGGGCTACCAGTCCCGCGTGCAGAACCTCGATCCCCTGGGGCTCGCGTCGAGGATCACGCCGTAGTCCGCGGGGGTGAACCCCGGTTCCTCGGCGTGCTCGACCGCGTAGTTCCCCGGATCGAAGCACTGGTAGCCGTCGCGGCAGTCGGAGTCCGAGCCGCAATGGCGCATGCAGAACGTCCGTCGCGACACCCCCTCGCCCCACGCGACGCAGATCGCCTCCTCGGGACAGCTGTCGGCACGGCAGTCGAGAATCGTGCAGTAACCGCCGGAGGCCGTCGTGTCGCACACGCGGTCGCCGTAGGCCGAACAGTCGACGTTCGCCCCGCACTCGTCCCCGATCTCCGTCGCGCAGCCGCCACAGAGCCCCAAACCCAGCAGAACCGACACCCAGTCCTTCACGGGCCGGGAACTTAGCGCGAGATGCCCGTTCGGACAAGGGCTTCTCCCACCCCGGCTCCGGCGGCCCGGACGTTTGATCCGCCCGACGCAGTGCTTAGGCTGGCCATGCAGCCGGGGCACGAGGGCCGCCGGAGACGAGGTGGGTCGATGATCCGGACCGACAAGCTGACGGTGAAGTCGCGAGAGGCGCTGGCCGACGCGGACCAGTTGGCGCGGGAGCGAGGGCACCAGGAAATCCAGTCGCTTCACGTACTTCGAGCATTACTGCGGCAAACGGACGGCATCGTCCGCCCCTTGCTCGAGAAGGCGGGCGCCGCGCCCGCCGCCGTCGAGAAGCGACTCGAGCTGGCGCTCGAACGCCTGCCGCGGGTCGAAGGGGGCGAGACCTACATCGGGGCGGCGTTCAAGGGGCTGTTCGACCGGGCGTTGAAGGAGGCCGAGCAGTTCAAGGACCAGTTCGTCTCGACCGAGCACTTCCTGCTGGCGATGGCCGGGGGTCAGGACGGCGAGGCCTCGGAGGCGTTGCGGCAGGCGGGTGCCGATCGCGAGACGCTGCTGGCGGCGCTGCAGGAGTCGCGCGGCACGCAGCGGGTGACCGACCAGGACCCCGAGGGCAAGTACGACGTGCTCAAGCGCTACACGCGGGACCTGACCGAACAGGCGGCGAAGGGCAAGCTCGACCCCGTGATCGGCCGCGACGAGGAGATCCGGCGCTCGATGCAGGTACTGGCGCGGCGCACGAAGAACAACCCGGTGCTGATCGGCGAGCCGGGGGTG
>JAFGHH010000466.1 GCA_016930215.1 Deltaproteobacteria bacterium | reverse complement strand
GGCGCGAAATGGAGCCGACGCATGACACGCGCTCGATTCGTCGCCCGGGTCCTCGTCGCCGCGGCCTGCCTGCTCGGGCTCGCGGCCTGTCGCGGCGGCGGCAAGGCGTCCGACGTAGCCGGCAAGGCACCGACGTCCCTTCCCGCCGCCCCGGCGGCGGAACTCGGCGCGTCGCCGTCCGACGATGCGGCACCCGGGCCGGCGCGAACGACCTCGGCCGACGCGGCCACGCCCGGCGCGGCGGATGCCGCACCGCCGTGCGAAGCGTCGTCCGTCGAACCGGGCGACGCTCCTCCGGTCCCCGCCGAAGCGCTGCCGGACCCGACCGCCGACGCGGGCTCGCCGGACGTGCCGGTGCCGGAGGACGCATCGTCCGCGGACGTCCCCGCGGACGGCGGGATTCCGTTCGAGAACCGCGCGCAGGGCGAGCGTCCGGACGCGGCTTCCGCCGAAGCCCTGGCCCGGCGCCTGCTGGCCGCCTGCGTCGCCGACGACCCGGCGCCGGTCACCGACCTCGTCTTCCCCGTCGGCCCGTTCTCCATGCTCAAGGATCTGCCCGACCCGGCCGCGTACCAGCGCCGGCTCGTGCGGTGGTTCGAGGAGGACTTGCATGCGGCGCGCGAGCGGCTGGGACGGATCGAGGCGCTCGAGTTCCGCGGCTTCCGCTTCGGCCGTTGCGAGTGGGTGCCGAAGTGGGGCGAGGGCAACCTGATCCCGTACTGGTCGTGCCGTCGGAACCGGATCACGGCGTTCACGGGGAGGCGCGAGGTCGAGGTCGAGATTCGCGTGCTGATCAACTGGGGCCGCGACTGGTACGTCACGCACCTGGGGCCCGTCCGGCAGTAGTCGGTCGGGCGGGCTCGACTCCCTGGACTTGCCTCCGCGCCCGGCGTAGCGTCGGCCGGACGGAAGGAGGGGAGCACCGTGCAAGCTCGACGTGCCTTCGCGGCCCTGCTGCTCGCGACCTTCGGGTGTGGGCCGCGGGCCACGACGACCACCGGAGGTGCGCCGACCACGGGGGACGCGGCGACCGCGGGACCGACCGCGGAAGGCGCGGCGCTCGAGCGCCTCGGCGCGCTGGCCTCCGAGTTCGTGGTCGGAGCGATGACGTTCGCCCCGTCGCAGGCGACGGCCCAGGGATACCACCGGGGGCGAGATTCCGACGACCTGCCCCTCGACCTCGACACGCTGCTCGACGACCTGACGGTCGAGGGGGTGACGCGGCGGGTCGGTGTGCTGGCCGACTTCGAGCGGCGGCTGGCGGACGGGGTCGCCCCCGCGGCGCTGGATCTGGAAGGCCGGGCCGACCTGCAGCTCCTGCGGGACGCGGCGGCGCTGGAGCGGTGGACCTGGGAGGAGGTGGCGCCGCAACTCCATGACCCGACGCTGTGGGTCGAGCGGCTCGGCAAGGCGCTGACCTTCCCGCTGCTGCTGCCGTACGACCCTCCGGCGGAACGGGCGCGGGACGTGCTGGCGCGGCTGGAGCGGGTGGCCGAGTACGTGGCGCGGGCGCGGGCCACGCTGCAGGACGCCGCGCCGGTGTGGGTCGAGGTGGCGCTGGCGGCGAACGACGGCAACCGCGGGCTGGTGCGCGAGCTGCTGCCGCGGTTCCTGGCCGACGAGTGCGGCGGCGACCCCGACCTGCTCGCGGCGCTCGAGGTGGCCGCGCCGGACGTGCTCGCCGCGCTCGACGAGCTGGACGCGTTCCTGCGCGACGAGCTGCCGCGTGCCGACCCCGACGCCTGGCGGCTCGGCACCGACCGCTATGCCTGGAAGCTCGCGCTGGCGTTCCACGGCGCGACGACGCCCGAGGAGCTGCTGGCGGACGCGGAGACGGAGCTGGCGGCGAAGCGCGCGGCGATGCTGCAGGTCGCGCTGCCGCTGCTCGCCGAGCTTGGAATTGCGGGACCGGCCGACCCCGTGGCGCCGACCCCGGGCGAGGAGCAGGCCCTGCTGGCCGCGGTGCTCGAGGCGATCGGGACCGACCGTGTGGCGCGCGACGGGTTGCTCGGCGCCGTCCGCCAAGCGCTCGCCGAGACCGACGCGGTGCTGACCGGCGGGACGCTGCTCACGCACGTCGCCCACGACAACCTCTCGCTCGGCCCGACCCCGGTCTTCATGCGCGGTCTGTACGGGGTGGGCGGGCTGGTCCCGCCGCCGCCGTTCGAGCCGCAGCTCGGCGCCTGGCTCTGGATCACGCCGATCCCCGAGGACTGGGACGAGGCGCGGGTCGAGCAGAAGCTGCGGGAGTACAACCGGGAGAAACTCCGCCTGCTGGCCTGGCACGAGTCGGTGCCGGGGTACTTCACCCACTCCGACTACGCCAGCCGCGTCGCCCCCACCTGGCGCCGCCTGCTGCGGAGCGTCTACGGCGACCAGGCCACCGTCGAAGGGTGGTCGACCTACGCCGAGGAGCTGATGCTCGAGGCCACCCCGCACGGCCGCGACCCGCGGATGGTGCTGACCTACGCCAAGGAGGAGCTGCGCGGCCTCGCCAACGTGCTGCTCGACGTGGGGCTGCACACCCGGTCGATGACCGACGACGAGGCGCTGGCGCTGATGACCGAGCGGACGTTCCAGGAGCGGGCGGAAGCGGAGGGGAAGCTGCGGCGTGCCAAGCTGTCGTCGACGCAGCTGTGCACCTACTACCTCGGCGCGAGCGCCTGGCGCGAGCTGCGGGCGGAGGCCGAGCGGGCGGCGGGGGCCGCCTTCGACCTGCGAGCGTTCCACGACCGCGCGCTGGGCGAGGGGGCCGTCCCGCTGCCGCTGCTCCGGGAGATCGTCCTCGGCGGCTCGTGATTCCCTCTCGCCCGGAATCGCGATCGCGCTCGCGAGCGACCTCCCCCCGCGCCTGATCGGTTGGTGCGCCGTCGCTGCGCTCCGGCGGGGAGGACTCGCCCCCGCTCCGCTCGGACTCGGCCTCCCCTACCGGTCGAGGTGCAGCAGGACGGCCTTGAGGTAGCGCCCTTCGGGGAACCAACGCGCGACCGGGTGGTCGTCGCCCGCGCCGCGGACCTCGCGGATCGCGATTCGGCGGCGGGCGTCCGCGGCCGCTGCGCGCAGCAGGCCCAGAAACGCCCGCTCGTCGATGTGGCTCGAGCACGAGCAGCTCAGCACGAGAGCGCCCGGCCCGGCCAGCCGCAGCACGGCGGCGTTGAGCCGCCGGTAGGCGGTCCGCGCGCGGGGGACGGAAGCGCGGTTCGGCGCGAAGCTCGGCGGGTCGCAGACCAGCAGGTCGAACGAGCGTCGTGCCGCCGCGGCCCGCGCCAGCCAGGCGAAGGCGTCCTCCTCCTCGACGACGTGGGCCGCCGGGTCGGCGCCGTTGCGCGCCAGGTTGCGCCGTGCGGCAGCCGCCGCGGGTCGCGCCAGCTCCACGGAGACGCTCGCGCGAGCGCCGCCTGCCGCCGCGGCGACGGCGAAGCCCCCGGTGTAGGCGAACAGGTTGAGCACGCGGCGTCCGGCCGCCAGCTCCCGCACGCGGGCGCGGTTTTCGCGCTGGTCGAGGTACAGGCCGGTCTTGTGGCCGCGCAGCAGGTCGACCTCGAAGCGCAGCCCGTGCTCGAGGACCTCACGCGGACCGGCCGGTGCCCCGCCCGCCAGCACCACCGCCGGTCGCTCCGCCGGTACCGCGCCGTCCGGACCGGGCCGCGCCCGGCGGCTCGTCGCCCGACCGAACGGTCGTTCCAGCACGCGCGCGAGTCCGGGGAGGCCGCGCATCGCCTCGACGACCCATCCGCGCAGCGCCGCCGGACCGGCGCCGTCGAACCGCAGCACCGCGGCGTCGCCGTAGCGGTCGCAGACGACCCCCGGCAGCCGGTCCGCCTCGCCGTGCACCAGCCGGCAGCAGTCGGTGTCGCCGGACGCGAGCAGCGGCGCGCGGCGTGCGGCGGCCGCCGCCACGCGATCCGCGACGAGCGCCTCATCGACCGGCTGCGCGGCGTCGAGCGTCAGGACGCGGACGGCGATTGGGGAGTCGGGATCCCAGGTGCCGCGGGCGAGGAAGCGGCCGGCGGGGTCGAGCACCTCGACCACGGTGCCGGCCGACAGTCCGCGGGGCGCGGCGAGCGCCTCGGCGTAGAGCCACGGGTGGCCGCGGCGTACCGCACGGGCCAGGTCGCGCCGCAGGCGCACGGTGGGCAGGGGGAGCGTCGGCGTTCGGGTCGTCATCGTTCGCGATCCGGACCGTGTCCCGGCGCGCCGGCCCGCGTCAAGTAGGGCGTGGGCGTTGTCTAGAACGGGTTGGCGTCGTCCGGCGGGGTGAACCGGGTGGCGAGCCCCAGGTCGCCGTCCTGGTCGGCGGCCGCGGAGAAGCGGGTGAACTCGCCGTTGAACACGAGCGGCACGGTGCCGGTGGGTCCGGAGCGGTGCTTGGCGACGATCAACTCGACCTGCCGGTGGGTCCGATCGACCTGCTGCGGATTGAGGTCGTGGAGGAAGATCACGATGTCGGCGTCCTGCTCGATGGCGCCGGATTCGCGCAGGTCGGCCAGCACCGGGCGCTTGTCCTGGCGCTTCTCGACGTCGCGGGAGAGCTGCGAGAGGGCGACGACGGGCAGGTCGAGCTCCTTGGCCAGCGCCTTGAGGTTCCGGGAGATCTCGGCGATCTCGCGCTCGCGGCTGTCGAACGACCTGGTCGGACGCATCAGCTGGAGGTAATCGACGGCGACCAGGCCGATGCCGTGCTGCAGCTTGAGCCGGCGGACCTTGCCGCGAAGCTGGGCGACGGTGAGCATCGGCGAGTCATCGACGTACATCTCGAACTTGTTGACGCGGTCGGCGGCCATGAACAGCCGGGTCCAGTCGTCCTGGGACAGGCCGTGGGCCGTGCGCAGCTTGGTCGCCGGGATCCCGGCCTCGGAGGACAGGACACGGCGCACGAGCTGCTGGCGGCTCATCTCGAGCGAGAAGAAGGCGACGGGGGTCTTGCCGGCGCCGGCGGCGTTGGTGACGAGGTTGAGCGTGAAGGAGGTCTTGCCGACGCTGGGGCGGCCGGCGAGGATGATCAGGTCGGACGGCTGGAGCCCGGCGGTCATCGAGTCGAGGCGCGGGAAGCCGGTGGAGACCCCGGTGATCTCCTTCGACGACTGGCTCAACGCGTCCAGCTCGGTGAACACCTCCTTGACCGTGCGCCGGATGTGCGCCGTCTCGCTGCGGTAGCGCTGGCGCGAGACCTCGAAGATCGTCTGTTCCGAGCCGTCGAGGAACGAGTCGAGGTCGCCGTAGTCCTCGAACGCGTCGGTGACCACGCGGCTGCAGGCCAGGATCAGCCGGCGGACGATCGCCTTCTCACGCACGATCCCCGCGTGCTCCTCCACGTGGGCGGCGATCGGCACCATGTCGATCAGCCGGTCGAGGTACGCGGCGCCGCCGACGCGGTCGTACTGGCCGCGCTGCTTGAGCGTCTCGGCGAGAGTCACGGCATCGATCGTCACGCCGCGGCCCGACAAATCGACCATTGCCTCGAAGATCGCCCGGTGCGCCTCGACGTAGAAGTCGTCGGCGTTGACGACGTCCTGGACGAGCGGGAGAGCCTTGTCGTCGACGAGGATCGCGCCGAGCAGCGCCTGTTCGGCGTCTTCGGCGTGCGGCGGAACCCGGGCGAGAACCTCGCGCGGGTCGGCCTTGGCGGACTTGCGTTCGGGGCCGCGCGGCATGACGGGTGCGCCGCCCGGCTACTTCGCGACGACCCAGACCTTGATCGTGGCCTCGGTCCCCGCCTCGAGCGCGACGCGCACGGGGAACACGCCGAGCGCGCGGATCGGCTCGTCGAGCTTGATCCGCTTGCGCTCGATCTTGTGCCCCTCCTCGGCCAGCGCGAGCTCGATGTCGGCCGGGGTCACCGAGCCGAACAGCCGGTCGTTCTCGCCGACGCGCTTGGAAACCGTGACCGCGACGCCCTCGAGCTTCTCGCGGAGCATGCCGGCCTCCTTGGCCAGCTTGTCGCGGCGCTTGAGCGCCACGCGGCGCTCGTGCTCGATCTGCCGGAGCTTGGTCTCGGTCGCCGCCACCGCCAGCTTGTGCGGCAGCAGGAAGTTGCGGCCGTAGCCGTCGCTGACCTTCACGACGTCGCCGGTCTTGCCCAGCTTGGGCACGTCCTCACGCAGGATGACGCGCATGGCCGCCTACCTCCCCGAGACCGTGAAAGGCATCAGCGCGACGTTGCGCGCGCGCTTGAGCGCCAGCGACACGCGGCGCTGGTGCTTCGCGCAGGTCCCGGAAATGCGCCGTGGCACGATGCGGCCCCGGTCGGTGATGAAGTAGCGCAGGCTGTACGGATCCTTGTAGTCGATCTTCAGCGATTTGTCGGCGCAGAACCGACAGACGCGCCGCCGCCGTCCCCCGCCGCGGCGCTTGCCGCCGCGGCCGCCGCCGTCGCGTCCGCGGCCTTCGCCGCCGCCGTCGCGTCCGCCGCCCTCGCCGTACGAGGCGCCGCCGTCCCGGAACGTCATGACGCACCTCCCTGCTCCTCGTCGGCCTTGGCCTCGACCTTCGGCTCCTCGGCCTTGGCCTCGACCTTCGGCTCCTCGGCCTTGGCCTTGGCCTCGACTTTCGGCTCCTCGGCCTTGGCCTTGGCCTTGGCCTTCGGCTTCTCGGCCTTTGCCTTCGGCTCCTCGGCCTTGGCCTCGACCTTCGGCTCCTCGGCCTTGGCCTCGGCCTTCGGCTCTTCGGCCTTCGGCTCTTCGGCCTTCGGCTCTTCGGCCTTCGGCTCTTCGGCCTTCGGCTTCGCCGCCTCGACGCGCGGCGTCTCCGGCGACACGTCGGGCGCCGTGGTCAGGCTCGCGTCGGCCTGCGGCTCCGCGACCGGCTCCGCGGCCTCCTTGGCCAGGAGGTCGAGCCGGAACTCGAGGTCCGCGGACTGGATCTGGTAGGTCGAGGGATCGACGTCGGTCTTGACCAGGATGGTCTGGAATCGGACGATCGGATCGAGCATCCGGAAGTTGCGCTCCAACTCCGCGACCAGACCGCCCTGGCCGAGGAAACGGACGAGGTAGTAGAAGCCCCAGTCGGTACGCTTGATGCGGTAGGACAGCTTGCGCTTGCCCCAGTACTCCACCCGTACCAACTGCCCTTCGTGGCGGCCCAGCACGTCCTGGATCCGCTGCACCACGCGCTCCGCCATCTCGTGCGGCACGCGCGGGTCGAGGATGAAGATCGTCTCGTACTCGCGTTGATGCTTCTTCTGGAATTCGGTGAGCATGCCGGTCCCGGACCTCCTCGTGGATTCTCCCCGCCGAACCGCCGTGCAGCTCGCCGGGATAGCCCCGCCGCTTGGGGCGGAGCGAGTGGTCGCATCCTCGGCCCGCCCGCAAACCACCGCGGGCGCCCCGACGCGACGGGAAGCCGCCTTATGAACCGTCGGACTTCCGTTGTCAAGCGGGCAAACCGGCTAATTCAGCGAGGCGTCGCCCGAGGCGCCGTTCGAGGCGGCGTGCACGACGATCGTGCCGGGAGCGATCCCCAGGTCGCCCAACGCCCGAGGCCAGACCTCTTCCGGCGGCGTCCGAAACAACAGCGCCGGGTCGACCGGCCGCGCCAGCCACGCTCCCGCCGCCAACTCCGCGTCGAGCTGTCCGGGCGCCCACCCTGCGTAGCCCACCAGCAGCCGGTACGGCGTGTCGCGTTGCCCCGCGAGCTGCTCGAGCAGCGCCAGGTCGGCCCCGAACCAGAGTTCCCGCTCGACGATCTCCCGCCCCGCCGTCTCGCCGACCAGCTCGTGCGGCTGTCCGTACAGGACGAAGCCCTGCGTCGGCCCTACCGGTCCGCCGTACAGCACCTTGGCGTCCCGCACGCCGCGGTAGTCGATCTCCTGCGAACGGCAGAACTCGCCGAGTGTGTGGCGGGTCTCGCGGTTGACCACCAGCCCGAACGAGCCGTGCTCGTCGTGCTCGAGCACCAGCACCACGGTGTGGTCGAAGTTGGGATCCCGCATCTGCGGGACGCTGATCAGCAGCGAGGGGGCGAGGTCCATCGCGCGTGCCTCCACCGGAGCCCATAGCATCCGATCCGGGTCCGGGCAAGTGCGCCCGACCCGCCGGCGGTTGCCCCGTCGCGGTCGCCGTGACACCATGATGGTCGAATGATCGGGGGTGTTCCGACGAGCAGGGCGCTCCGACGACCCGAGGGCGATCCGGGTGGCGGCAGGAGGTGGCACGGCCGCGGAACGGCTTGCGCCGCCGCGGTGCTGGTGGGGTGGACCGTCGTCGGGTGTTCCGGTGCACCCGGCGGCTCCGACGCGGACGCGCCCGACTCGTCGCGGGCCGACGCGCCGGGCGAGATCGCCCCGCCCCCGCGCCTGCCGGACTGCGGCAACGGCCGACTGGACGACGGCGAGGAGTGCGACGACGGCAACCGCCTGGACGGCGACTCGTGCGACTGGCTCTGCCGCCTCGGCGGAGGCGAACCCCCGGCCGAACCGGACCCGTCGGTCGACCCGTACGGGCCGATTCCCGGCGTGGGGAGCGTCGAGGTGGAAGGGCTGACGCCGTTCACCGGCGCGGGGACCCGCATCCCGCTCGTCTGGACCGGCCGCGAGCTCGCGGTCGCCGTCTACGAGGCCTCCCTCGACGGTCTCAGCCGCATCCGGTTCCACCGTTTCGACCGTGAGGGCCGGCCGATGGGTGGCAGTTGGTCCTACGATTCTCCCGGGGTGCGGCTGTCCAGCCCCGAGCTGCTGTGGACCGGTTCGGACTTCGCGCTGTTCTTCGTCGACCCGCTCGTCGGCATCCTGTTCGTGCGTCTGGAGCGGACCGGAGTGCCGGTGCACGACCCGGTGCTCGTCGTTCCCGAGCCCGAGGCGCGCGAGCCGTCCGCGGACCTGGCGGGCGACGGGTTCGTCCTGGCCTGGGCCACGGCGGAGGCCGCCGATTCCGAGCCGGCCTGGTGTCAGCCCTGGCTCGAGGGTTGTGCGATCCGGGTCCGCCTCCTGGCGGCCGACGGCTCGACCGAAGGCCTCCCCGGTCCGGTCACGCTCGAGGAGGCCGCGGGTTGGCCTCCCGACGTTGCGACCTCCGAAGGCGGCTTCGCCGTCACGGTGTCGGGGAACGGGACGCTGGACGCTCGCGGGTGTCCCCTGCGCCTCGTGCACCTCGACGCAAGCCTCGGCGGAGCGGTGTCGTCCGGGACGCTCTCGGCCGGAGGCCCGGCGGAGGTGCACGCGGCGGCGGGCGGATACGTGGTCGACTGGCATGTCGCGAACGACCCCGCGACCCGGGACAGAGGCCACTGGTGCGTCGCGAGCTTCGACGAGACCGGCGTCCTGGTCCGCTCGCCGCCCTGTCCGGCGAACCTGTCGAGCGGGGTGGCTGGTCCGGTTCGGCTGGCGGCCGGCGACGGAGGGTACGCGCTCGTCGCCGGCCACGGAGACCACGTACAGTTTGCGCGGACGGACCTGGCCGGCGTCGAGGTCGTGTCGGGCGGCCTCGGTGTGGAGTCGCTGGTCGGGGGCCTCGGGGTGGCCTGGGCCGGCGACGTCTTCACCGTCGTCTACGCGCGCGAGCTGGCGTGGGGCTTCCCGCTGTACTTGGTTCGCTTGGGGCTGGAGGACTTGCCCGGATCCTAGACCGGGGAGGAGGTCGTCCGATGCGCCGCATCCTTCCCGCCGTGCTGCCGGCGTCGCACGACGCTTGACCGCGGCGGCGGAGTCGACAAACATCCGGGGCGCCGGGAGAACGAGGGACCGCCAGGCCCCGCGTTCCGCCGGGAAAGGAGCTCCGATGCACCTGCGTCGGCCCACAATCGTCGGTTGTCTCGTCGTGGCCCTCGGCTGCGCACCGCACGGCCCCGCCGTGGAGCCCGGCTCCGGGTCGGCGCCCGGCACCGAGACCGCCGGCGCGCCGACGACCGCGGAGGACCGGGACGCGGGTGCCGAGCCGGTCGTGCCGCCCGAGCACCCGGCCGCGGACCCCGGGCTGCTCTGCCTGCCGCTTGCCACCTGCGGCTGTTTCCAGGAAGAGGAGTGCGTGGCCGTCCGCCTGCGCGCCGACGGGATCACCGTCGACATCGTCGAGGGCCCGCGCGCGGGCCAGACCGGTCACCTGCTCCAGCACTGCCTGGGGGACGCCGCGGCCCCCACCGACTGCGTCGACTACGTCGACCCCGCGATCGTCTGTCGGCGCCCGTCGTCCTCGACCGTCGCGTCGGCGAAGTACGTGTGCGCGACGGACGACCTCCGCCCCGACTTCGAATGCGGTTTCGACGACGGCGCCTGTACCGTGCGCTGAGGCGCCCGCGGCCTACGGCCGGCGCGAGCTGCGCCGACGCAGGACGAGCAGCAGGAGAAAGGCCAGGAGGGCCGGGGCACCCGCGTCGGCGCCGGCGGTCCGGCAGCCGCATCCCTCGCCGTTCGCCCCCGGCTGTTCGTCGTCCGCGTCGCCGCCGTCCTCGCCGTCGTCCGCGCCGGCCTCGGCCGGGACGTCGTCCGGAACATCCTCGGCCACGTCGCCGTCGGTGTCGGCCGCGGCGTCGTCCTCGACCGGGCCGTCGTCCGGGGCGTCCTCCACGGCGTCGGCGTCGGTTGCGGCGTCGTCCTCGACCGGGCCGTCGTCCGGGGCGTCCTCCACGGC
>JAFGHH010000465.1 GCA_016930215.1 Deltaproteobacteria bacterium | reverse complement strand
CTGCGTCAGGCTTTCGCCCATTGCGCAAGATTCCCCACTGCTGCCTCCCGTAGGAGTCTGGACCGTGTCTCAGTTCCAGTGTGGCTGGCTATCCTCTCAGACCAGCTACCCGTCGTTGCCTTGGTGGGCCTTTACCCCGCCAACTAGCTGATGGGCCGCGGGCCGATCCTCCGCCGGATTGCTCCTATCACCCCTCGACCGTGGTCGGGGGGTCGTACGCGGTATTAGCACCCCTTGCGAGGTGTTATCCCCCAACGGAGGGTACGTCACCCACGTGATACTCACCCGTGCGCCGCTTTACTCACCCCCTTGCGGGGGCTTTCTCGCTCGACTTGCATGTGTTAAGCACGCCGCCAACGTTCGTTCTGAGCCAGGATCAAACTCTCCAGTTCAGATCCTGAAACCGCCGTCCCCGGCCAGGGAACGACGGTCGTTTTCATTCGACCGCACGTCGTCTCTTCGTTCCTGCCATCCGGTTTTCAAAGACCGACGGGGACCCGGGGGTCCCGGCCGGAGCGCTGAAACCTACGCGGTCTCCCGTCCCCTGTCAAGGGGCCTCGCTCCGCGCCGTCGCGACCGTCCCCCGTGGGGATCCCGCCGCAACGGGAGGCCGCTTATACGGCCCTCCCCTTTTTGTGTCAACAAAAAACGCACCGAAAGCGACCGGTCGGATTCCCGCGGCACGACGCCCGCGAATTTGCGCTTTCCACCTGCACGTCCGGACGTTCCGAAAGACGACGCGCGCCGCTCTCGACGGGCTCCGCCTCTCCGGGGTCGGCCGCCTCGCCGCGACCACGAGCCTCGCTCATCCGCCCAGCAGCGCCAGCGCCTCCCCCAGCCGCGACACGCGCACCAGTTCCACCCCGCCGCCGCCGCCGCCGCGCACCCGCTCGCCCGGCTCCGCCGGCACCACGCAGCGCGAGAAGCCCAGCCTCCCCGCCTCCGCCGCGCGGGCCTCCAGCCCCGGCACGCTCCGCAGGTCGCCGCACAACCCCAGTTCGCCCACCCACGCCGTGTCGGCCGGCGCGGCGCGGCCCGCGTGCGCCGACGCGATCGCCACGGCCGCACCCAGGTCCGCGCCCGGGTCGCCGACCCGCACGCCGCCCACCGCCGCCACGAACACGTCCGTCCCCGCGAGCGCCAGCCCGCCCCACCGCTCCAGCACCGCCGCCACCAGCGCCGCGCGCGCCGGCTCCAGCCCCACCACCGTGCGCCGCGGCACCACCGTCGCCGAGCCCACGGTCAACGCCTGCAGCTCCACCAGCAGCGTCCGCCGCCCCTCGCGCACCGCCGCCACCGCCGAGCCCGCCGCGCCCCGCGCGCGCCCCGCCAGCAGCCGCGCCGACACGTCCTGCGCTTCCACGAGTCCGTGTCCCGTCATCTCGAACACCCCCAGCTCGTCCACCGCCCCGAAGCGGTTCTTCGTGCACCGCACGACCCGTTGCGCCCCGCGGTCGTCACCCTCGAACGACAGCACGGTGTCGACCAGGTGCTCGAGGGTCTTCGGGCCGGCCAGGGCGCCGTCCTTCGTCACGTGCCCGACCAGCAGCGTGGTCGTCGTCCCCTGCCGGCCCAGCTCGATCAGCTCGCCCGCCACGCGCCGCACCTGCGCCACCGTGCCGGCGGGCGTCCCGAGCGCTCCGTCGCGCACGGTCTGCACCGAGTCGACCACCAGCAGCCGCGGCCGCTCGCGGCGTACCGCCGCGACGAGCGGCTCCAGGTCGGTCTCCGCCAGCAGCCGCAGCCCTGGCCCGGCGACCCCCACGCGCCGCGCGCGCCGCGCGAGCTGCTCGAGCGACTCCTCCGCGGTCGCGTAGAGCACGGGCGCGCCGGCCGCCACGCGGTCCGCCGCCTGCAGCAGCAGCGTCGACTTGCCGATCCCCGGCTCGCCGCCCACCAGCACCGCGGAGCCGGCCACCAGGCCCCCGCCCAGCACGCGATCCAGCTCGCCGACGCCCGTGGGAAGCCGCTCGACCGGCGGCGTGGCCAGCAACTCGGAGGCCGCCACCGTCCTCGGCGCGGCGTCCGGTTCCCGCGCGTCCCGTCCCACCGTGCGCGCGACGGAGCGCAGCGAGCCCCACGCGCCGCAGGCCGGGCAGCGTCCCATCCATCGCGGCGTCGCCGCCCCGCACTCCGTGCACACCTGCGTCTCGCTGCGCTGCGCCATCGTCCACCTCCGCGGAAGAGCTTCGCGGCGGGGGAGGTGGTCGTTGCGCGAGGCGCTAGAAGGTGACGCCGAGCAGCGCCTGGACGGTCTGGGCGTTGGACAGGTCGTAGAATCCGCCGCGCACCTGGCCGCCGTTCATGTCGACCTGGTCCTCGAAGGCGCCGAACGGGAAGAACACGCCGTACTGCAGGCGGGCGATGAAGTTGTCGGCGGTCTCGAAGGTCACCGCGGCGTCGATCTCCAGCCCGAGGTCCGGGAGGTTCGAGTGCGTGCTCATGAACTCCGAGGCGCGAGACCAGAGCACGTCGAGGCGGAAGTTGAGGAACTTCTTCGAGCGGCCGACGCCGAGGGCCAGCGTGTAGTCGACCCAGGGGCGGAAGTAGTAGGCGCCCGAGACGCGCCCGAGAATCTGCTCGAACAAGATCAGGTCGACGTTGAAGTCGGGGTCGAAACTGAAACGCGAGAGCGTATGGACGCCGGCGGTGCTGCTGTCGCCGCGCTGCGTGATGAGCCCCGTCGTCGGCGCCAGTCCCTCCTCGTTCGGATCGCCGGAGGCGTAGCCGGCCTCGAGGCCGAAGCGGAGACGGTTGGAGCGGATCGTGGGTTGGCCGATCGCGGTGTACTCGAGTTGCAGCACACCGCCGTACTGGAGCACCTCGTAGTTCTCCTCGGCGAAGCTCGTCTGCTGGGTGTTCATGAGCCCGCCGTAGATCAAGGTCCACTCGGTCTCCGCCCGGAACCGCTCGTAGCGAAACTGGAACCACAGATCGATGATGTGGGCGAAGGCGTCGCGACGCACCGGCGTCAGGTCGCTCGCGCCGCCGAGGAAGCTGGTGCCCTCGGAGGACAGCACCTGGTTGCGGAACACGTAGTAGGCGCCGCCGGCGAAGGCCGGGAGCCCGCTGCGCAGCCGGATCAGCTGCTCCTCCTCGGCGGGTCGGTAGCCCAGCACCGCGAGGTACTGGCTGACGTCGTCGAGCTGCCCGAGGTCCCACGGCTGGCCCTGCGACTGGAAGATCGCCTGGCTCGTCGGACCCTCGCCGGCGAAGTCGGCACCCAGCGCGCCGACGATGCCCATGTAGCGGGCGGCCCACATGATCCGGTCGGCGAGGTCGCCGTAGTCCGAATCGATGTCGTTGCCGCCGTTGGCCAGGATCCCGAGGCCCCAATGGGACTGCATGCGGCCGAACATCAGGCGCCCCAGCGGCGTGGTGACCTCGGCCCAGGCACGCTTGACGGTGATCGAATCGTTGAACGAGTTGATCCCGCCGACCGGCGGCACCTGCGTCGAAGCAAAGGCGCCGATCGGCGTCCAGGGCGAGCGGGCGGCGAGCTCGTAGCCGCCGCTGGCCCCGGGCTGGTTGGCGTACCCCTCCGGGGTGCTGCCGAGCACCAGGTTGTCGAGGATGTCGACGGTGACCACCAGCTGGATGTTCTCGCTGACG
>JAFGHH010000464.1 GCA_016930215.1 Deltaproteobacteria bacterium | reverse complement strand
CGGCCACCCACCTCCCCGACGTCACGCCGAACGCGGACGGTCAACTTCTCGCGAGCAGAGGCGGGTCACTTCTGGAGAGCGCCGAAGAGGATGACGTAGTCGTCACGATGGCCGTCGCTCGATGACGCAACCCCCGCGAGGTATGCGACGCCTCCGTACTCGACGACCAAGGGCGAACCCGAATCGCCCCCTGTCCAGGTGTAGAACGTGGAGTACCAGCTCCTTCCGCCCATCACGTCGCCTGCCGGCATGAGGTTGACCTGGTTCAGTCCGTTCCGGGAAACCCGCTTGGGCGGCGTCGCGACGTGTTCCTCACCGGCTGCCGGACCGTAGCCAACCTGGATGATCGGGGCTCCGGTCAAGACTGCCGATGCGAGGCCGGCCTCCAGAGTCGGCAGCACCGGAAATGGCGGAACAGGCCAAGCAGCGGAGAATTCGGGCGGCACCGCCCACTCCGAAATGGTCAGCAACGCCAAGTCGTTGACCCCCGATGCGAGGCGGCCGGCGGCGCAATCCCTGACGAATGCGCATCGTCCATCGCACCACTGCTTGCAGGACTCCTCGCAGGGAATCGCGCCCGGATCCTTCGGGAAGCAGACCGCATCGGACACCGTGCCGGTGGCCCAGACCCGCAGACCCGCCGAATCCATCCCGAGTTCCACTTTCGCCTCGGTGGCTGGCACGCAGTGCATGGCCGTCAGAACGTGGTTCGGAGAAACGAGTGTCCCTGTGCAGATGGCTTCCGCCGCCCCAACGTACAGGGGTACGACCTGCCGCCACTCGGCGGGAGACGCGAGATCGCCTGTGGTCAGAGCAGCACGTCGCATCGCCGTGCTCGTCGAGTCAGTGGATTCGGCCGCGCAAGCCATCAGCAGGCAGGCAGGCAGGCAGGTCGCTTCATCGTCTCCTCCCTTCCGAGAAACGACGTTGTACGAGCTTCAGTGTGCGCGGGATTCCGGCCACCGTCAACCGCGCCGCCGACACCGCGTCGACCGCGACGACCGCGACCCGCCGGCCGCCGCGCCGCCGGCCGCGGTACCTGCCGCCGGTCTCGCACGAGGCACGCGCCGCGCAAGCAGACGCAAACCGGCGCCGCGGACGCGGGACGCGATGTTCCTGGCAAGCGGTCGGCGATGTGCGGTCGGGCCCATCAGCCCGGCGGCGGGGCGGCCGCGTCCGTCGCCGGGCGCCCGACGGCGATCTTCCCGGCGGGCTCGATCCGCACCGCGGGGTCGAGCTCGCGGTACGAGACGACGCGCACGTCGGGGAGGTCGAGGTCGAGCAGGCGCCACAGGTGGCGCCGGAGCTCGGGCTGCGTCAGCACCACCGGCGGCCCGCCGTCGGGGGGCCACGCCGCCGCCGCCTCGCGCGCCGACCGCACCACCGCCTCGGCGGTGTCGGGGTCGATGATCATCCGCGGGCCGTCCCCCAGGTCGCGAATCGCGTCCCGCAGCACGTCCTCCACCTCGGGCGCCACCAGCAGCACCCGGATCCGCGGCTCGCCCCCGGTCAGCGTCGCGGTGATCGCGCGCTTGAGGTCCGCCCGCACGCGCTCGGCCAGCAGGTACGGGTCCTTCTCCGCTCCGTGCTGCACGGCCGATTCGAGCACCCGGCGCAGGTCGCGGATCGAGACCCCCTCCTCGGCCAGGATCTTGAGCAGCGCCACGAGCCGTTCCAGCGGCAGCGGTTTCGGCGTCGCGGCGCGCACCAGCGCCGGCGCGGCCTCCTCGAGGCGGTCGAGCAGATCCTGGACCTCCTGGTGGCCGAGGAGTTGGGCGGCGTGGCGCACCAGCACGGCCCGCAGGTGCTCGCGCAGCACCTCGGGCGGCTCGAGCACCGTGCAGCCCGCCGCGCGCGCCGCCTCGGCCCGCTCCGCGGGGATCCAGGCGCCCGCGCGGCGCGTCCAGGCGAGCTCGGCCGCCTCGGCCGGCGGGCCGAGTTCTTCGGGCGTTGCGGAGGAACCCAGCGCCAGCACCCGGTCCTCGGGGAGGCGTCCGGTGCCGAACGGCACGTCGTAGAGGCGGATGCGGTAGGTGCCGGCGGCCGGCTCCGGCGCCATGCGCAGCTCGATGGCGGGGATCGGGACGCCGGTGGCGGCGGTCGCGGCGTCGCGCACGCTTGCCAGCGCCGCGCGGAGGGCCTCGCCCGCGGGGGTGCCGGCGCGGACGAGCGGCTCGAGCGAGGCGGAGACCTCGAGCGCCGCCGGGGCGACGGGTCGCGGTCCCTCGCCGGCGGCGTCCGCCTCGCGGCGCGCGGCCGCGCCCTTGCGCCGCTCGCGCAGGCGCAGGCGCCAGCCGGCGAGGCCGGTGAACAGGGCGAGCAGGACGAACGGTCCGAACGGGAGGCCGGGGACGAGCGCCAGGCCGAGCAGCAGGGCGGAGAGGATCAGGAACGCCTTGGGCTGGCCGGCGATCTGGGCGCCGATGTCGGCGCCGAGGTGGGTGCCGGGGTCCTCGGCGGCGACGCGGGTGACGACGAAGCCCGCGGCGGTGGAGAGCAGCAGCGCGGGGATCTGCGACACGAGGCCGTCGCCGACGGTGAGGGTGGCGAAGGTGGAGAGCGCGTCGCCGGCGGTCAGGCCGAGCTGCAGGGTGCCGATGGCGAGGCCGGCGACGATGTTGACGAGGGTGATGACGATGCCGGCGATGGCGTCGCCCTTGACGAACTTCATCGCGCCGTCCATCGCGCCGTAGAACTGGCTCTCGCGCTGGAGCGCGGCCCGCCGCGCGCGCGCCTCGTCGGCGGTGACCAGCCCGGCGCGCAGGTCGGCATCGACGCTCATCTGCTTGCCGGGCAGGGCGTCGAGCGTGAAGCGCGCGGCGACCTCGGCGACCCGCTCGGCGCCCTTGGCGATGACGACGAACTGGATCACGGTCAGCACGAGGAAAATCACGGCGCCGACGGCGACGTTGCCGCCGACGACGAAGTCGCCGAACGCGCCCACCACCTCGCCGGCGTAGGCCTGCCCGAGGATCAGGCGGGTGGTCGAGACGTTGAGCCCGAGCCGGAACAGCGTCGTCACCAGCAGGATCGTGGGGAAGGCGGCGATGCGCAGCGCGTCGGGGACGTAGAGCGTGACGAGCAGCAGCAGGATGGAGAGGGAGATGTTGGTGGCGAGCAGGACGTCGAGCAGCGGGGTCGGGAGCGGGAGGATCATCATCCCGACGACCGCGACGACGGCGACCGCCAGCACGATGTCCCCGTAGCGCCTGAGCGCGGCGCCTTCGGCCTTGGGTGCCCGGTTCCGCTCCCCCATCCCCCAGCCTCTACGCCTCGTCCGCGAACTCCTCGGCACGCATCCAGCCGAACATCCTGCGCAGGCCGTCGTCGAGCTCGGTGGCGGGGCGCCAGCCGAGGAGCCGTTCGGCCTTGGCGACGTCGGCGAGGCTGACCGGCGGGATGGTGGGGTCGGGTGGGCCGAAGGTCACGGTGGGGACGAGCCCCGCGACGGCCCCGAGGCGGTCGACCAGCTCGAGAAGCGTGGTGCCGCGCCCGCTGCCGACGTTGAGCACCTCGAAGCCCTTGGCGGCCTCGAGCGCCCGGACGACGGCATCGACGGCGTCGTCGACGTAGACGAAGTCGAAGACCTGGGTCCCGTCGCCGGGCAGCTCGAGCGGCTCGGCGGCGAGGAGCTTGCGGGCGATGCGATGGATCATCTGGTCGGGGCGCTGGCGCGGGCCGTAGACGGCGAACGCGCGCAGCACCGCGACCTCGACCCCGTGCTGCTGGTGCGCCAGCCAGGCCAGCGACTCGCCGGCCTTCTTCGAGGCGGCGTAGGCGGACAGCGGCCGGTCGGCGGGGTCGGTCTCCTTGCACGGTCCCTGGTGCCGCAGGCCGTAGACCGCCCCGGACGAGAGGTAGATGAACCGCCCCACGCTGTGCTTGCGGCCGCGCTCGAGGACGTTGAACAACCCCAGGACGTTGGCCTCGAGCGCCGTCCGCGCCGTGTCCGGCGTCACGGGGCCGGTGTACGCCGCGAGGTGCACGATGGCATCGACCGCCTGCGCCGAGAAGACCGACTCGAAGCGCTGCGCCTCGAGCACGTCGCCTTCGATCAGCGAGCATCCCGGCAAGCCGAGGGCCGCCGCCACGTGGCGCCGCTTGGTCGCCGCCGGATACTGCTTCGTGAACGCATCGTAGATCAGGACCTTGTGGCCCTCGGCCACGAGCCGTTCCGCGAGCTGCGAGCCGATGAACCCGGCTCCTCCGGTCACCACCACGTGCACGGGATTCGAATAGCACAGGGGCGTCGGGGAGTCGAGCGTATCCCCGATCCTGAACGGCTGCCTCGGCGGCCTTGCGCGCTCGCGGCGGTCGTGCTGTGCTGTTTTGGGGCGCTTGGCGCCCGGGGAGGCCGAACGATGCGCAAGCTGCTGTTGTGGATTCCGCCCTGTCTGCTGCTCGCCGCGGGGAGCGGCTGCGGCGACGACGACAGCGCGTCCGACGTCGCGGACGACGGCGCGACGGAGACCGCGGACGACGCGACCGGGGCGGATGCCGACGCCGATGCCGACGCCGACGGCGACGCCGATACCGACGCCGACGTGCCCGCCGAAGCCGAGGCGGAGGCGGACGCCGATGCCGACGACGGCGGCGGGACCTGCACCGACGGACCGCCGGCGATGTTCGACGACGGGTTCGCGTACCTGCGCGAGCTGCACGTCGGGGCCGGACGCGACTACGCGACGCTCGGCGACGCGGCGGACGACGCGGTGCCGGGCGACCGGATCGTGGTCCACGCGGGCCGCTACGGCGGGACGTACCTCGCCGGCCTGCAGGGAACCGAGGAGCGGCCGATCGCGATCGCCGCGGCGGCCGGCGAGGCGCCGCCGGTGTTCGGCGACGCGGGCACGGCGCTGCAGCTCTCCGACCCGGCCTGGGTGGTGCTCGACGGGCTGATCGTGGAGGACTGCACGGACAACGGGATCAACATCGACGACGGCGGGGACTACGAGACGCCTGCGGGACCGATGGTGGTGCGCAACGTGGAGATCCGCGACATCGGCCCGTCGGGCAACCGCGACGGGCTGAAGCTGAGCGGCCTGGACCGGTTCGTGGTCTACCGCAGCCGGTTCCTGCGCTGGGGCGCCGGCGGGTCGGGAATCGACATGGTCGGCTGCCACGACGGGCTGATCGCGGGCAACATCTTCGAGCACACGCCGGGGAACACCGAGGCCAACGCGGTGCAGGCCAAGGGCGGGTCGCGCAACGTCGAGGTGCGGGGGAACCTGGTCCGCTACGCCGGCGGGCGCGGCATCAACCTCGGCGGCTCGACCGGCGACGCGTACTTCCGGCCGCTCGGGATCGGCTACGAGGCGTCGGACATCCGGGTGCTGGCCAACGTGTTCGTCGGGAGCCAGGCGCCGGTCGCGTACGTCGGTTGCGAGGACTCGTGCCTGGTGGCGCACAACACGATCGTGCGGCCCGAGCGGTGGGTGCTGCGGATCCTCAACGAGCGGCCCGACATCATGCCGCTGACGAAGGACGGGCGGTTCCACCACAACATCGTGGTGGTCGGCGACGAATTGCGGACGTTCGCCAACGTGGGCGGCGACACCGACCCGGGCTCGTTCGCCTTCGCCGGCAACCTGTGGTTCCACGCCGACGACGCGGGGTTCACGATGACCGGGGTGCCGAACGACGCGGGGGCGACGTTGGCGCAGACCGACGCGCTGGTGCAGCAGGACCCGCGGTTCCACGACGCGGCCGCCGAGGACTTCCACCTCGAGGCCGACAGCCCCGCGATCGGGCAAGCCGGAGCGTTGGCGGAGCGCACGGTCGACTTCGACGAGCGTTGCTGGGCCGACCCGGCGAGCCTGGGGGCCTTCGAGCGGTAGGCGCGGCGGGGAAGCCGGGGCGGGGCCGTCAGTAGTTGCGGATGCAGTAGTTGCCGCGCGCGTCGCCGTCGGCGAACAGGTAGTAGATGCCGGGCGTCAGCCGGCCGGTGAAGCTGCTGATGGCGGACCGCGAGGTGGACGAGCAGATCCACGACGGGAGGTCGTCGTTGCAGCTCTCCTCGGCCGTCGACGCGTTGCCCTGGCAGGTGTTGCGCAAGTAGAGCACGGTGTCGAAGTTGGTGCCCGAGTTGCAGGTGTGGAAGTAGTAGTCGCCGGTCGCCCCGGCCGGCACGACGTAGTAGTAGACGAACTCGCGGTCGGACCCGCCGCAGCTTCCGGAGTACTCGCCGCTCGCCTCGTTGGTGCTGCCGCACAGCTCCACCCCGCTGCCGGGCGTCCACTCGCGCGGCTGCCCGCAACGGTCGCCCTCCACGTCGTTCCCCGTCCAGTTCACCTCGAGCCGGAAGGTGCCGTTGGCGGCGGCGTTCTGGCCGTCGACGATGATGTAGTAGTCGCCCGCCGCCAGGTTGTCGCGGATCAGGACGATGTTGGGATCGACCGTGCTGCGGTAGGCCGACTGGCAATCGATGTTGGACCCCGTGCAGCCGGCCGAACGGAGGTAGACCACGGTGTCCGTGGCGGAGCCGATCGTGGTGATGAACAGGTCCTGCGGGCCGCCGGTGGTCGTCAACCGGTAGACGACGTCGCGGCCGCCGCTGTCGCCGCATCCGCCGGTGTAGTCGTCGGCCGCACCGGCCAGCGTGCCCGCGATCACGATGCCGCCGCCGCCGGCGGTGCCGGTGCCGAACGGGATCACCTGCGCCCCGGCGCAGGTGTCGTTGGCCGGCACGGGAGTGATGGTCGTGACGAGCGTGAAGTCGCCGAAGGCCGAAGCGTTCCAGCCGTCGACGACGACGTAGTAGGTGCCGGCGTCGAGCGTCCCGCGGAGCAGCGAGCCGGTCCCGCCGGACGGGTCGTCGTCGTTGCAGGCGACCTGGGTCCCGGCGCAGGCGTCCCGCCGCAGGTACAGCACCGTGTCGAACCCGGTGGCCCGCAGCGTGACCTCGGAGCGCACGATGAGCTGCAGGCGGTAGAACAGCTCGCGCCCGCCGGTCGAGGCGGTGCAGCCGGCGGTCGCCGACCAGGTGGTGGTGTCGGTGGCGGCGCAGGTCGAGCCGGTCAGGCTGCCGGCGACGAGCGCCGGGACGGTGCCGGAGCAGACGTCGTTGGTCGGCGTCGGGCCGAGGTTGCACTCGCCCCAGACGCAGGTCGCCGAGCAGGTGTGCGTTCCGCTGCAGGTTCCGACCGTGCAGCTCCCGGTCGAGCCCTGGACGCAGGCGAAGGTGTCGTCGGGGCCGCCGACGCAGTCGTCGTCCAGCCCGTTGCAGACCTCCGGGGGCGGCACGCAGGGGTTCCAGGCGCAGCTGTCGGTGCAGGTGCGGGTGCCGGTCGAGCCGCAGCTCGTGGTGCAGCTTTCCGAGGAGCCGCGCACGCACTCGAAGCCGTTGTCCGGCCCGCCGACGCAGTCGTCGTCCAGCCCGTTGCAGACCTCCGCGGGGGGCGCGCACGCGCTCCAGGTACAGGTACTGCCGCAGGTCTCGGTGCCGGTCGTGGAGCAGGTCGTGGTGCAGCCCCGCGTGACGCCCCGGACGCAGGCGAAGGTGTCGTCGGGGCCGCCGACGCAGTCGTCGTCCAGCCCGTTGCACACCTCGGGCGGCGGCACGCAGGCGCTCCAGGCGCAGCTGTCGTTGCAGGTGCGGCTCCCGGTGGACGCGCAGGTGGTGGTGCAGCCCTGGGTGGCGCCGCGGACGCAGGCGAAGCCGTTGTCGGGGCCGCCGACGCAGTCGTCGTCCAGCCCGTTGCAGATCTCGGCCGGCGGGGTGCACGTGCCCCACTCGCAGGCCGAGGAGCAGACCCGGCTGCCGGTGGTGTCGCAGCTCGTGGTGCAGGGCCCCGTGGCGGCCACGGCGCAGGCGAAGCCGTTGTCCGGCCCATCGACGCAGTCCTCGTCCAGCCCGTTGCAGACCTCGACCGGCGGCGTGCAGGCGGCTTCCCAGCGACAGGCGACGCAGGCCTGGGTCCCGGCGGTGGAGCAGGTCGTGGTACAGGCGCGGGGCGGCGCCCCGTCGCAGTCCTCGGTGCCGGTCCGCACGTAGCCGTCGCCGCAGGTGGCGTTCCGGCAGTCGGAGAGGCAGGCGTCGGTGTTGTCGGTGTTGCCGTCGTCGCACTCCTCGCCGGGGTCGACGAACCCGTTGCCGCAGCCCACGGCGGCGCAGATTCCGCCGCGGCAGGCCCCCTCCGCCCCGCCGGCGGTGGTGCACTCGCTGCCCTCGGCCGGGGGCGTCCCCGGGGTGCAGACGTGGGCCGCGGAGCAGTCCTCCACGCCGTTGCACGGCTCGTCGTCGTCGCAATCGTCCGGGGCCTCGCAGCTCCACGAGCAGTCGGCCTCGCAGCCGTCGCCCGCGATGGCGTTGCCGTCGTCGCACTGCTCGACGCCGGTCCGGGCGTACCCGTCGCCGCAGCTTGCGTCCCGGCAGTTCGACAGGCAGTCGTCGGTGTTGTCGGTGTTGGCGTCGTCGCACTGCTCGCCGGTATCGACCACGCCGTCGCCGCAGCTCGCGAGGGCGCAGGTGCCGCCGCGGCAGACCCCGGACTCGCCGCCGGGCGTGGTGCAGGCGGTGCCGTCCGGCGGCGGCGTGCCCGTCGCGCAGCGGTGGTCGTCGCCGCAGGTCTCGGTGCCGTTGCAGGCGTCGCCGTCGTCGCACTCGTCCGAGCCCTCGCAGCTCCACGAGCAGTCGTTCTCGCAGCCGTCGTCCGGCGTGCCGTTGCCGTCGTCGCACTCCTCGCCGGGCTCCACGGTGCCGTTGCCGCAGGTCGGCGACACCTCGCCGTCGTTCCCGTCGTCGGGCGGCACGTCGCCGTCCCTGCCGTCGTCCGGGAAGACCGTCTCGCCGCCGTCCTCGGCGACCCCGTCGGTCCCGTCGCCGCCGCCGATCCCGCTCGTCTGCAGGCCGCAGCCCGCGACGACCGACGCCGCCAGCCACGCGGCCGACGCCGCCCAGCCGATCCGCCCGACACCGATGTTTCGCCTCATGACCCACTCCTGCATTCGTGCCGTTCCCCGGAAGGATGACACACGACGCGCGTACCGGCAAACGCGAGATCGCCCCGGAGGGCGCATCCGCTCCGACGTGCCGTGCCGCGGCATCCCGCGCCGCAGCGGGTCGGCGAACCCGAGCCGGCGATCGGGTCGGCGGGGGCGGCTACCCGGCGGGCGGCCGGACCTGGGCGCGCGGTCCGACCCCGACGACGACGGACCGCGCTTCGGCGGCGGCTACTGCCGGCCGATGACGACGACGTAGCTCTGGTCGGAGGCCAGGTCGAAGCCCCGGAAGTCCGGGTTCCGCTCCCGCATCGCCCGGCTGTAGGCCCGGTAGTCGGTGCCGCCGGCAACCTGCAATCCGGCGGCCTCCAGGGCCCGCTGGGCGGCCAGGGCGTACGCCGGCGGCTCCGCGTCGGCCATGAAGACGAAGACTCCCGGCTTGACCTGGAAGGGCACGATGCTCTCCTCGCGCACCTCCCAGCCGGCCTCGACGAACACCCCGGCAAGCTCCCGCCGCAGCTCGACGGCGGCGGCGTCCTCCACGGCACGGAGCCAGACCGGGTGCGGACCGGCGGCGACGAGCCGCTCGCGCATGGCATCGCGCCGCCCGGGCGACAGCCTGGCGAGGGGCGGGGACGGCTCCGCTTCCGCGCCCTCCAGGCGGGCGACGACGCGCCGGCGCAGCCCGCGAGCCATCTCGTAGGACGGGTCCGCGGCGAGCGCGGCGTCGAGCTCCGCCAGCGCCTCGGAGAGACGCTCGGGATGGAGCTTGAGAATCCGCTCGGCGGCGATCGTCCGCCGGCGCACGGGGTCGGTCAGGGTGTCGATCGCGAGCCGGTACTGCTCCTCGGCCTCCGCGGTCCGCCCCGTCCGGACGAGCAGCCGGGCGTAGGTGTAGTGGGAGACCGGGGTGGCCCCGACGGCGATCGAGCGGAGGAAATGGCGCTCCGCCTCGGGGAACTCGCCGCGCTGCTGGAACGCCTGGCCGCAGTGGATGAAGAACTGCGGGTTGTCGGCGATCGGGTTGTTGATGTTGTCGCGACAGAGGTCGATCAGCTCCGGCCGGCCGCGCAACGCGCCGGCGAGCATCGGGTAGGCGCCCGGGTCGCCCCGGGCGCCTCCCACGGAACCGGACGAGTGCTGTTCACATCCGGCTCTTCGGGACGGCGGGT
>JAFGHH010000463.1 GCA_016930215.1 Deltaproteobacteria bacterium | reverse complement strand
CGGCCACCCACCTCCCCGACGTCACGCCGAACGCGGACGGTCAACTTCTCGCGAGCAGAGGCGGGTCACTTCTGGAGAGCGCCGAAGCCCGTTTCCGAAGCAGCGCATTGCGCTCAAGGGCGGCACCGCGCTCAACCTCTTCTCCGCCGACCTGCCGCGCCTGTCGGTCGATATCGACCTCGACTACGTCGGCGCGGCCGACCGCCAGACGATGCTCGGGGACCGGCCGAAGGTGGAACAGGCAGTGCAGGCCGTCTGCGGCCGCCTCGGCATCCAGGTCCGACGCTCACCCACCGACCACGCAGGCGGCAAGTGGCGGCTGTCCTTCACCTCGATCCATGGCCGCACCGGCGCGCTGGAGCTCGACGTGAACTTCATGCTGAGGACGCCGCTGTGGCCGCTCGTCTTGCAGGACTCCCGAGCGCTCGGTCCCTTTCGGGCGACGCAGATCCCCGTGCTCGACATCCACGAGCTCGCGGCGGGGAAGACGGCCGCCCTGATGGCCCGGTCGCTGGCACGCGATGTCTTCGACGTGCGACAGCTGCTGAGCGCCTCGGACCTGGACCAGGCGAAGCTGCGCCTGGCCTTCGTCGTCTACGGAGGGATCAACCGCAGAGACTGGCGCGAGGTCGCCATCGACGATGTCCGGGCCGATCCGGGCGAGATCGACCGCATGTTGCTGCCGATGCTTCGTGCCGATCTCGCCCCGTCGAAGGACGCGGTCTCAGCCTGGACCCGCCGGCTCGTCGATGACTGCCGCGATCGGCTCTCGGCCGTGCTTCCGCTTGCCGCGGACGAGGTGGAGTTCCTGGAGCGGCTCAACGACCGAGGTGACATCGCCCCGGAGCTCCTGACCATCGACCCGGGCATGCAGGCAATCATCCGAGAGCATCCGGGCCTGCGCTGGAAAGCCCTCAACGCGAAGCAGCACGGAGACGAACGAAGGTCCTCGCCCTCCGCCGGCAACTCGCCGCGTCCAAGGCAGGGCACGAGGCAAGCCGCCGCGTGTCCGTCCCGCCGACCGGCGACACGGCGCCCCGCCACCTCGTCTTCGACCGCGACTCCATCCTTTGCGCGGAGGTCGTGGGCCCGCTGAGGGCCGTCGGCGTGACGCGGCTCGGCGGTCTTCATCGTCGGTGCCTTGTCGGCGGAACGCGGCGCAGTCGTCCGACCGGTCCTGTTTCCTCGCCGCGGTCCGGTCCGGGACCGCTCCGCCCGACGTCCGGCCTGCCGTGTCGTGGCAGGTATCCCGTGCTACATTGCGTCGGCAGGCGGATGGGCACCGTGGAGGACATCGATGGACTTCGGGGCCGGTCGGCGACTCCGGGCGGACCGCGCCTGCGGTTCCTCGACCGGGGCGCAAGCACGTCGAGGCGGGCCGCGACCGCGAGCACGCGCGGGTCGTGGACGGCGACCTCGCTCGAGGCGGGGAGAGGGGAGGAGAGAGCCATGCGCACGACGCTGTCCTGGTTCTGGATGGCGACCGGGTGCTTCTGGGTCGCGGCGTCCTGCGACGCGTCGACACCTTCCGGCGGCGTCGACGGCGGCGTCGCGGATGCCGACGGCGAGGTCGGCACCGCGGAAGACGGCGGGGACGACGCGGGCGTCGAGGCGAACGGCGAGGTCGACGTCGAGACGATCGAGGACGCGGGCGAGGAGACGGTCGACGACGCGGGCGCGGAGACCTGGCCGGCCTGCGGCAACGGCTCGTGCGAGTCCGAGGAACACTGCACGGCGTGCCCGGCCGACTGCTGCCGCTGCCCGGTCGAGGCGACGCTCCTCGAGGAGAGCCTGGCGTCGGCCGCGGACTGCTCCGGCGCGGTCTCGGGCGGGGCGTTCGGCGCCGACGGCTGGCGCACGACGGGCTTCGAGTCCCGGATCGTCTACGACCTCGGCGCCCCCCTCGACTGCGGCGCGGTGCACCTCGACCTGGTCCACTTCGACCCGATGACGATGTACCGACACGTCGGCGGCGAGGACCGCTACCTCAACTTCCTCGGGCTGTACCAGGGCGCCCACGGAAACCACTGGGAGGCCGCCGAAGGGCACGAGGCCTCGGTCAATCTGCAGGCGACCGACGAGGAGCCGGACTCGTTCCGCGACCACGCGATCAAGCTCAAGGCCGGCACCGGCATGGAGGACGGCTGGGGCGGCGGTGCCGCGGTCTACACGGCCACGGAGTTCGACTGGGACACCTCCCACACCTACCACCTGTGCCTCGGCTGGAGCGGCGTGCGCGTGGACCTGTTCGTGGACGGGCGGCACGAGACCGGGATCGACCTGTCGTGGAGCTCCGAGGGCGCCTCGAGCCCGGCCTTCCGCTACCTGTTCGTGGGGCGGACGATCTTCGCCGCCGGCGGCTGGCTCGACGGCGCCACGTACGCGAACCTGCGGGTCGTCGCCGGCGGTACCTGTCCGTAGCGCCCTCGGCGGCGACCGCACAGGCTCTCGGGCGGCGGGGCGATGGAGAAGGAGGACTTCGTCCTCGTCGAGTCGTACGTCGGGTCGGTGCGGGGAGCGGAAGGGCTACAGGTATCCGAGCTTCTCGAGGCGGTCCTTGATCCTGGCCTCTTCCTCGGCGGAGTAGACGTTGCCCGAGGCGGCGAGGTAGCCGTTGTCGAGCAGCGCCTGGCGGACCCTGGCGACGACGGCGCCCGGCGCCTCGCCCGCCGCCGCCTCGACCTCCGGATAGTGCGGCGTCTCGTAGCCGTCGGGCATCGTGCCGTGGACCAGCACCTCGAGGAAGTTGCCGACCAGCTTGCGGACGTCGTCGCGCACCTCGCGACGCGGCGAGGCGGCGACGGCGATCAGGGCGCAGCCGTTGCGGGACAGCACGTGGCCGAGCCAGCCGAGGCGCCGGACGACGACGTCGCGGAAGTCGGCGCCCCGGGGTTCGTTCGAGCACAGCTTGTCTTCCACAAGCTCTGCCGTCAGCACGTCGAGCGCGCCGGCGGTGCCGGCAAGGCCCACCCGCAGGGCGTCGGCCAGCGCGTCCATCCGCGCCCGGTCCCCGGTCAGCCAGACCACGTAGCCGCTCATCGTTCGCTCCTTCTCTCCCCCACGCGTCGTGTCGAGCGTCGACCGGTCAGCCGGCGGCGATCCGGTCGAGGATGCTGCGCCCGCCGGTGGAGGCGGGCGCGGGGACGTCCAGCAACTGCAGCACGGTCCGCGCCACGTCGCGCACCTCGGACCCCTCGAGCCGTCCGTGGGCCGGGACGCCGGCGCCGGCGGCGACGAGGATCCCGTCCCAGTCGTGGTTGGCGGCGTCCGGGCCGGTGTCGTTCTCGAAGGTGTGGATCTTGCCCAGGCCCACCGACCCGACGCTGCGCCAAGCCAGGTTGCCGAACAGCACGATCAGGTCGGGCGGCGTGCCGTTGACCACCGGGTAGATGTCGGCGGGACGATGGGCCACGGTGCCGATCGGTTTCCCCTGCTCGTCGGGGATCGCCTCGAGCAGCGACTGGAGCGCCCGGCACTCGGTGTCGGCCTGCTCGGGCGGGATGAGCCCCTGCGGCTCGCGGCCCCGGACGTTGAGGAATACGCGGGCGTAGTACCCGCCTTCGCCCCACGCCTTGGTCCTCGACCAGTCGATCTCGACCTTCGTGAGCGGCGTCGGCTTGTCGGGGACCGACTTGAGCGCCAGGTATCCGTGGCGCAGCAGCCACTCGTTGACGCAGATCCCGCCCTTCATCGTGCGGGCGCCGTGGTCCGAGACGACGAGCACGGTCGTGTCGTCGTCGGCGTAGGAGAGCAGCGTGCCGAGCTCGCGGTCGAGGTACGCGTAGTAGTCGCGGCCGGCGCCCTCCAGCGGGTTGCCGGGGACGAACTTCGGGTGGTCGGGGTTGAACTGCTTCCAGAAGCCGTGGTGGAAGCGGTCGGTGCCCATGTCGACCATCATGAAGAAGTCCCAGTCCTCGCGGGCCAACATGTAGCGGGCCATGCCGAAGTGCTGGCCGCTCATCGTGTAGATCGATTGCAGCAGCCGCGACCTGTCGTCGGTGCGGAAGTCGGGGACATCGACGATGTACGGGCCGAACGCGGCCTCCAGCGTCTGCTTCAGCTCCGCCGGCCGCGCCCACTCGGACTCGGGGCCGGGGGTGAGGAAGCAGGTGACCATCGAACCCTTGAGGCTGGCGGCGGGCGGATAGGTCTGCGGCACGAACAGCACGGTGGACGTCCGGCCGGCATCGCCGAGGATGTCCCACAGGCGCGGGACCCGCACGGCCTTCGACGTCGCGAAGTCCATCTCGTAGGTGCCGTACCCCTTGCGGTTGCGGAAGCCGTAGATGCCCAGCTCGCCGGGGTCCGAACCGGACACCATGCAGGTCCACGCAGGGACGGTGATTGGGGGGATCGTCGAGCGCAGGGGGCCCCAGAGCCCGCGCTTCATCAGCCGCCGGAGGTTCGGCATCACGGCCGCGAAGCGGTCGAAGACGAGGCTCGGCTCCGCGCAGTCGAGCCCGATCACCATCACCCTCCGCCTGCCCATCACCCTCACCTCGTTCCCGCCCCCGATCGGGGGGCGAGCATAGCGTCTGACCCGGTGAGGTCAAGATGCGTGCGCCTGCGCCGGGGTGGACGCGTCGGGCCGCCGACAGGTCGTCGGCCCCCGACGCCATCGGTCTACGTCCCCCGCCACGCTCCCCTGTTCACGGCGGGCGCCGCGGGCTATCGTACGACCGATGTCGAACCCCTCCGTCCCGCCGCCGCCCCTGGCCGTTCTGCTGGTCGGGGAGGCGGGGCCGGCCCGGGATTCCCTGGCCCGACACCTCCGGCAGCTCGGCCTCGCGGTCGACACGGTCGATGAGGTCGCGGCCGTCGGCGAGCGCTTCGAGGCCGGGCGCCACCAGTTGGTGTTCACCGGCCTGCGCCTGCCGTCCGGCGACTGGCCGGAGGTGCTGCAGAGCGTCCGGCGCCGGTCGACGGACACGCCGGTCGTCGTGGTGGCGGCCTTTGCCTCCCTGCCGACCGCCGTGTCGGCGATGCGGGCCGGGGCCTGGGACTTCGTCGGGCGCCCGATCGAACCGGAACAGCTCGACGTCGTCGTCCACCGGGCGCTCGAGCACGCCCGGCTGCTCGAGGAGAACCGCCGGCTGCGCGCGCCCGCCGAACCGGCATGCGAGCTGCTCGGCCGGTCGTCGGCGCTCGTGCGGCTGGCCGAGGCGGTCGACCGCGTGGCGGCCGGGGACGCCGCGGTTCTGCTGCTCGGCGAGCCCGGCACGGGCAAGCGGCTGACCGCCCGGCGACTCCACGCGCGCTCGCGACGGGCGGCCGGGCCGCTGGTCGTGGTGTCGTGCGCGGGCACGCCGCCCGAGTTGCTGGAGGGCGAGCTGTTCGGCGCGGGACGGGGCGCCGCGGGCGCGGGGCCGTCGGGCGCGGCCGGGTGCTTCGTCGCCGCGGACGGGGGGACCCTCGTCCTGGACGAGGTCGGGGAGCTGCCGCTGCCGGCGCAGACCCGGCTGCTGCGCGTGTTGGAGGAGCCGCCCGTCGTGCGGCGGGCCGGCGTGGGGCCGACGGGCGCCGACGTGCGCGTGGTCGCCACGACGAGCCGGGAGCTCGGGGAGCGGGTGGACCGCGGGGAATTCCGCGCCGACCTGTACTACCGGCTGAACGTGGTCGAGCTGCGGCTGCCGCCGCTGCGCGAACGGCTCGAGGACGTCGAGCCGCTCGCGCGGTGCTTCGTGGCCCGCGCGGCTGCCGGCCGCCCGCTGGAGCTGCCGGAGGAGGTGCTCGAGGCGCTGCGCCGCAGGCGTTGGCCCGGCAACGTCGCCGAGCTGGAGCGGGCGTGCGAGCGGGCGGCGCTGGTGTGCCGCGGCGACCGGCTCGGCCTGGAGGACCTGCCGCCGGCCGGGCCGGGCGCCGTCATCGATTGGCCCGACCTGCCGCCCGGCGGGTTCGCGCTCGCCGACCTCGAGGCCACCGTCCTGCGTCGGGCCCTCGAGCTCTACGGCGGCGACTTGGCCCGGACCGCGGCCTGCCTGCGGCTGCCGCGACCGGTGCTCGTGGAACGCCTCCGCCGCCTGGGCCTCGACCCGACGCGCCACCGCTAGTCGAGCAGCTGGTCGATCCGCGCGATCTGCTCGCGCAGGTCCTGGACCTGGAGCTGCCAGTACTGCAGCGTGCCGAACTGCGACCAGGTGCGCGGGAAGATCGGGTCGTGCCAACGCCGCGCGATCCAGGTCGCGTAGTGGATGTAGCGCAGGGCCCTGAGCGGCTCCACCAGCCGCAGCCAGCCGGCGTGGAAGTCCCGGAACCCCTCGTAGGCCTTGAGCAGCCGCTCGCGCTGCCGTCGCCCCTCGTCGTCGGCCGACGGGACGAGCATCCAGACGTCCTGGACCGCCGGACCGACCAGCGTGTCGTCGAAGTCGAGGAACGTGGGGCCCTTGGCGGTCCAGATCAGGTTGCCCAGGTGGCAGTCGCCGTGGATCCGATGGACGGGGACGTCGAGGAACAGCGGCTCGATGCGCTGCAGCAGCGCCTCGACACTGGCGGCGTAGGCCGCACGCGCCTCCGGGTGGATCGCGTCCGTCTCGAGCAGCAGCCGGAGGTTGTCGCGGCCGTAGGTGGCGGGCGTGAGCCGCAGCCGGGCCGGGGCGTCGCGACGCGCGCCGACGTTGTGGATCCGCCCCAGCAGGCGGCCCAGCACGTCCAGTTGCTCGTCGCTCAGCTCCTGCGGCGCGCGCCCGCCGATGCGCGGGAACAGCGCGAACAGGATGCCGGCCACCTCGCCCAGCGTCTCGCCCGGGGCCAGCTCGAGCGGGCAGGCGACCGGCACTTCCTCGGCCTCGAGCTCGGCGAGGAAGCCGTGCTCCGCCAGGATCGCCTCGCGGCTCCAGCGTCCCGGACGGTAGAACTTCCCGACGACCCACGAACGATCCTCCAGCTCGAACTGCCAGACGCGGTTCTCGTAGCTGTTGAGCACGAGGAACCGGCCGGTGCAGCGGCGCCCGCCCGCCTCGACGGCGTCGAGCACCTGCTCCGGCGTCAGCCTGTTGAACAGTCCGGCGAGAGGGTGGCGGGCGAACGGGTCGGTCATCGGCTCCTCCGCGCGCCGCGGCGCGCCCCGCGCTTGTAACCGGCGGCGGCCGGCGGGTCAATCCGGTCGCGGAGGCGCGTCCCGGGCGGACGGAAGCAGCCCCCGTCCTCCATCGCGCGGGCACCCCGCGTCCGTCACGGCATCCGGGACGGCCCGCCCGCCGTCTGGTCGTTCCGTCGGGGGTGTCGTAGGATACCGGGGCGAAAGGGGAGCGAGATGCAGTCGTCTCGGGGAATCGCAGTCCTGTCTTTGTTGCTCGCCGTGGTCGGCGCTTGCGCCGACGGTCGCACGCTCGTCGACGACCAGCCGGTCGACGGGACCGCCGAGGTGGATGGAACATCGGGCGCGGACGCGGACGTCGTCGACGACGACCTGGGCGGCGGCGACGCGGACGCCGCGGACGACGGGGGGACGACCTGTCCGCCCGGCCGCACGCTGTGCGGAACCGAGTGCGTGGATCTCACGTCCGACCCGCGGCACTGCGGGGGGTGCGGGATGGCCTGTCCGGCCGGCCTGGTCTGCAACGAGGGCGGCTGCGCCTCGGCCTGCTCGGGGCTGCTGACCCTCTGCGGCGGCTCGTGCGTGGACCTCGGCACCAACCCGGACCATTGCGGAGCCTGCGACCATGTCTGCGAAGGTGCCGCGAACGCCGACGGGATCTGCGTCGATGCCGTGTGCGGCGTGGCGTGTCGTCCCGGCTGGCACGACCTCGACGGGGTTCCGGGATGCGAGTACGAGTGCACGTTCGGGTCGGCGGAGGAGTCGTGCAACGGCGTGGACGACGACTGCGACGGCGCCGTCGACGAGGGGTTCCCCTGCCCGGTCGGCGCCCCGACGACCTGCACGACGACCTGCGGCTCGGAGGGCTCCGGGCCGTGCACGCCGGCCTGCGCGCCGCCGACCGGGGCCGCCTGCGCGCCGCCGGCGGAGCTGTGCAACGGGGCGGACGACGACTGCGACGGCGCCCCCGACAACGGCTTCGCCTGCGCGCTCGGGGCGAGCGAGGTCTGCACGACCGGCGCCGGGGCGCCGGGGCTCCGCAACTGCGTGTCCGGATGCGTCTGGGGCGTCTGCTCGGCCACGGCCGAGGCGTGCAACGGCATCGATGACGACGGCGACGGAGCCTGCGACGAGGATTTCGGCTGTTGTCGCGGCGCCACCGGGACGTGCACGACGACCTGCGGGACGACGGGAACCCGGGTCTGCTCGAGCGCGTGCGCCTGGGGCCCCTGCACGCCGCCGGCCGAGACCTGCAACGGGGTCGACGACGACTGCGACGGCCTGACCGACGACGGGTTCGGCTGCGCACGGGGGACCACGAACAGCTGCACCACGACCTGCGGGACGACCGGCCTGCGGACCTGCACGGCCGACTGCAGCTGGAGCGCCTGCGCGCCGCCGACGGAGACCTGCAACGGGCGCGACGACGACTGCGACACGACCTGCGACGAGGGGTTCGCCTGCTGCATGGGCAGCACGCGCGCCTGCACCACGACCTGCGGCACGGCCGGCACCCAGACCTGCTCCGGGGCCTGCGTGTGGGGCGCCTGCGCGCCGCCGGCCGAGACCTGCAACGGCGCGGACGACGACTGCGACGGCCAGTGCGACGAGGGGTGCCGGCACCCGATCCACCGCTCGAGCAACGGCACCGACCACTTCTACACCCCGGACGCCGCCGAGGCCGCCGGCTCCGGCTACACCGTCGAGTCCTACAACTACTTCTACCTGTACGACGCGCACGTCGGCGCGACCACCGAGTTCTGGCGCTGCTGGAGCGAGTCGCAGACCGACCACTTCTACACCACGGCGCGGTCGTGTGAGGGCTCGCCGGTCTACGTCGAGGAGTTCAGCATCGGCTTCATCGGCACCTCGCCGTTCTGCGGGGCGACGGAGCTCTTCCGGATTGTCGGGCCGGGCGACCACTTCTACACGACCAGCGCCGCGGAGCGCGACACGGCGGTGTCCGGCGGCTGGATCTACGAGGGGATCGCCGGGTACGTCTGGAGCTACTGAGCGGATCGGGGCGCGGCCGTCCCCGACGTTTGCAGTTTCTTTACCGACGCCCGCCCCGCAAGAGCGTCCAATGGGGGTGCGCGGCGCCGGCGGCCGCCGCGCGGGGAGGCGACGACGATGGGCAGCTTCACGGCGACGACGCGGCACGGACGCGAGGTCGGCGGGGCCGACGACGCGCGGCACTTCGAGGAGCGCGGCTGGACGCGCGTTCCGCTCCTCGTGCAATGGATGGCGACCGCGCGCTGTCCGCTGCGCTGCCCGCACTGTCTGGCGCACGAGGACGGCCCGGCGCGGGTCGAGTTGTCGACCGCGGAGGCGCTCGACCTGGTCGATCAGGTCGTCGACCTGGGAGTCGGGGAGTTCCTGATCACGGGCGGCGAGCCGCTGGTGCGCGAGGACCTGCCGGTCGTGCTCGACCGGCTGCGCGGGCGGGCGGCGTCGTGGAGCCTCAACACCGCCGTGCTGCCGACCGGCGAGGCGAAGCGGGCGATCGAGCGGCATCCGCCGGTGTTCGCGGCGGTCAGCCTGGACGGCCCGCGGGAGGTCCACGACGCGTTCCGCGGCCGGTCCGGCGCCTTCGACGAGGCGCTGGCGTCGCTCGCGTTCTTCCGGAGCCTCGGCGTGCGGACCGCCGCCGGCACCACCATCACCCGCGCCAACCTCCCGTCGCTCGAGGAGACGGCGGCCGTCGTCGCGCGCAGCGGGGCGTCGTCCTGGGGCATCCACCTGCTGTTCCCGGAGGGGCGGGCGGCGAAGCGTCCCGACCTGTTCCCGAACCGTCGGCAGCTGGCGCGGCTGATGCGCTTCGTCGCGCGGCTCCGCCCGCACTTCCCGGTCACCTTCGCCGACGAGTTCGGCTGGTGCGGCGACTGGGAGCCGCTGCTGCGCGACGGGCCGCTCGCCTGCGGCGCCGGCCGGCTGCAGTGCGTCGTGCTGCCGGACGGCGAGGTCGTGCCGTGCACGACGCAGGACCGGACGACGAGCGCCGGCAACGTGCGGCAGCGTCCCCTGGCGGAGCTCTGGCGCGACGGCTTTGCCGAGCTGCGCGCGCGCCGGCCGCGGGGACGCTGCGGGAGCTGCGGATACTTCCCGGCCTGCGGCGGCGGATGCTGGCTGCAGCGCCGCAACGACGAGTGCTTCCGCGACGTGTGGGAGGCCCCGCGTCCCCTGGCGCGGGCCGCGGGCCTCGCCGTGACCCTCGGGCTCGTCGGTGCCGCGGCCCTCGGCGACGAGGCGACCGGCGACCGCGATGAGCCGGCGACGGAGGAGGCGGAGCCGGATCGCTCCGGGGAGGTCGCCGGCGGACTCGAAGGGGCGATCGTCGCCTGGTACGGCCGGGCCCTGCCGGACCACGGCCGCGGCCTGCCCGGCGAAGTCCGCGCGCCGCGCGTGCCCGCCGACCCGCCGGACGATCCGGGCTGGCGCTTCTTCGAGCGCTACCGGGACGGCGAGCTGCCGGCGGGACTGGCGGAGCGCGCGGCGGCCGTGCACGAAGCGCTGGGGACCGCCGAGCATTCCCCGGCGCTCGGCAACCTGCTCTGGCGCACCCTCGTCGAGGTGGTGCTCGACGGACCGTCCGCGGAGGAGCGTAGCCTCGCCGAGCGGCAGGCCGTGCGGGACGTGCTCGGCGAGCTGCGGACGGCCGTCGAGGCGTGGCGGCGCGAGGTGGCCGAGCGGCAGCTCGATCCGTACCTGGCGCGCGGCCGGACCATGCTGCGCTACCGGTTCGAGATGTCCAAGGCCCTGATCCGGCCGCCGGTGTGGGTCGACCTGGCGCGCGACACCGCGGTCGAGCGATGGGGGCGAGGCGGACCCCATGCCGAGGCGCTCGAGGGCTGGGTCGACCGGCATCCGTTCGGCGAGGCGCTCGCGCTGACGATCGCCGCGGGTGAGGACAAGGTGTGGCGGGTGGAGGACGGCGCCTGCGTCGAGACCGAGCCCGAATGGACCCTCGGACCGCTCGACCTGCTGTTCGCCCGGCAGGGCCCGGAGGCGGCGAAGGTCACGGTGGGGTGGGGCGAGGACGAGCGGCGCGAGGTCGAGCTGCCGGCGGGGATGATGCTGACGTGGGCCGACGTCGTGCGGCTCGCCTTCGAGCAGCACGGCGAGGCGCTGGCCGAGGCGGGCCTGCGTCCCGGGAACCCGCTGTTCCTGCCGCTGGCACGGGAACGGCGGGCCGCGGCGTGGCTCGCCGACTTCTGGCTGTTCTAGCGGCGGGCCGGCGGCCGGCCCGGGTTCGGCGCGCACCCCGGCTCGCCACATGCCTTGACAGATCGCTCGGCTGCCGCCCACAGTTGAGGAAGGCCGTGCGGCGGGGGACCGCGGGCGGGGAGGCGACATGGTGCATCGACGACGAATCGCGGCGTTCCTGGCGGCCTCGGCGCTGCTCCTGGCAGCGGCCCCGGCGCGGGCCGAGTATCCGACCGTGACCTGGGACCCCGCGAACCCCGCGGTCTACGTCCACTCGACGGACCCGCTGGCGCGCACCTGGAGCTGGACCTGCGACGACCCGAGCGACCAGTGGCCGTTGCAGCAGCGCTGCCTCGTGTACGACGTGACCGCCGGCGAGCCGGGATCCGGGCTCGAGGTGGTGGTGGTCGATGCCGACTGCGGCACCGCCGCCAGCGACCCCTCGACGGTGACCTACACCTACGACGTGACCGGGGCGGCGCTGATCACCGACCACCGCTACGCCTACGCCGCGTACTGCCGCGACAGCGCCGGCTACTCCTACATGTCCTGGCGCTGGTTCTGGTACGACGCCGCGCCGCCGACCACGACGATCACCGCGTCGCCGTCGAGCCCGCACGCGGCGCGCAGCGCCGACTTCGCCTTCACCTGCGACGACACCTCCTTCCGCTACGCCTGGGGCACCTCCGGGTACGTCGCGTACTGCCGACTGTTCTGCGCGCTGTTCGACGACGTGACCGGCGCGGCGATCCACGTCGCCGCGCCGTGCGCCGTGCCGCGCGTCGAGAGCGCCGCGACCGTCGCCACCCAGACCTACACCGGGCTGGTCGACGGACGCTACCGGTTCGAGGTCTACGGCCGCGACGCGCTCGGCCTGACCGGCACCGCCGCCTCACACGTCTTCACCGTCGAACTGCCGGACCGCGACGGCGACACCGTGCCCGACGACGTCGACAACTGCCCCGACCTCCCGAACCCGGACCAGGACGACACCGACAGCGACGGGATGGGCGACGCCTGCGACGCCGACGACGACGGGGACGGCGTGGCCGACGTCGACGACAACTGCGACCTCGCCGTCAACCCCGACCAGGCCGACCTGGACGGCGACGGGGTGGGCGACGTCTGCGACGACGACCTCGACGGCGACGGCCTGGACAACGCCGACGAGACCCGCCTGGGCCTCGACCCCCGCGACCCGGACTCCGACGGCGACACGATCCTCGACGGCGAGGAGGTCGGTGACCCGGATCACCCGGCCAACACCGACGGCGACACGAGGCTGGACGCCGAGGACGACGACTCGGACGGCGACGGCGTGCCCGACGCGGACGAGGCCGGCGACGCCGACCTCGCGACGCCGGCGGTCGACACCGACGGCGACACCGTGCCGGACTACCGCGACGCCGACAGCGACGGCGACGGCGTCGAGGACGGCGACGACAACTGCCGGCGGGTCGGCAACCCCGGCCAGGAGGACGCGGACGGCGACGGCATCGGCGACGCCTGCGAGGACGACGACGACGGCGACGGCGTGGCCGACGTCGAGGACAACTGCCCCGGCGTCGCCAACCCAGATCAGCTCGACACCGACGGCGACGGGCAGGGCGACGCCTG
>JAFGHH010000462.1 GCA_016930215.1 Deltaproteobacteria bacterium | reverse complement strand
TCTTTGGGTCTTTGATTCCTCGACCGGTTCGGAACGGCGGGGCGCCCGAGGCCGGCCGCACGAGCCGGAGCGTCGAGTCCGGCGATCACGTCTTCGGCGTCGGCAGGGCGAGCCGTTGGGCGAGCGGCCGGTCGAGGATCGGCGAGTCGGCCAGCCCCGCGAAGGCGTCGCCGTAGCTCTCCGGCCGCCGCGCATCGGGCCGGAACCTTCCGGGCCCCCACGATGGCGGCGGCCCGGAAAGCCGCCCGCCCCGGCAAGGTCTCTGCGGAACGCCCGGCGCCTTCTTGTGCCGGGCCTGCGCGCTTGAAAGCCGGCGCAGGCCCGTGCCATGCTGTCTGGCTGCAGAAACCCGTCGACCCGATCCTCGCCGAGGCCGTCGGACGGCTGGTCGGTGCGCTTCGAGCGCGTCGCATCGTGCTCTTCGGGAGCCGCGCATGGGGATCCGTCGCGGCCGATGCCGACTACGATCTGCTCGTCCCGGTCGATGACTCGACCAACCCCCGCCTTCTGGAAGCGGAAGCCTACCGCGCGCTGGCGGGTCTGCCGGCCTCCTTCGACGTGCTCGTGCGCTCGGTGGAGTGGTGGAGCGACTGGTGGGACACGCCGTTCAGCCTGGAGCGCCGCATCGAGACGGAGGGGGTGACCGTCCATGACGGCGGCTGAGCGGTGGCTCGCCCTGGTCGGCGCCTGGCTCGAGAAGGCCGAGGGGGACCTGCGGGCGGCCCGGGCGATGCTGGCCGGGCGTGGAGCTTCCGCGCATCGTGGGCTGGGCCATGGCGACCCGGCTCCGCAAGGAGATCGTGCTCGATGCGCTCACCATGGCGGTGCGCCGGCGGCAGCCGCGTGGCGTCGGTCACGACGATTCACCAGTACATCACGGACTCCCCGGATCAGAACTCCACGATGTAGCGCGGGATGAACGGCTGGCTCGTGGGGCGAACCCCGCGAATGCGGTCCAGCCGGTACGACCGCAGCTGGCCTCGATCGTTCACCACGAACAACATCAGGTTCCCGTCGCGCGTGCGCCGGAGCGAATACGGCTCGACGACACGCGGTCCCCAACGACCGTCCTCGGCCTGGTAATCGATTTCAACCTTCAGGCGATTCGCACCCGCGAACCGGATCATCTCCAGCGGGAACGTCGCGTGCCATGCGCTCATCGATCGGGGCAGCGTCCAGGTCGCGTCCACGTCCCGGGTCGGGTACGACGGCAACGGCACCACCGCGCCACCCGCCAGCCAGGCGAAAACCTCACCCAGCGCGCTCCAGAACTCCTCGAACGGCGGCAGGTGCGGGAGCTGGTGCGCCAGCATGTTGGCCCACTCCTGCCGGATCTCCTCGCGGAACGGCGAATTCTCCAGGGAGGCCAGATCGGGCGCGTCGATCCCGGCGTGGGCGCATTTCCGCTCCAAGATGGCAAAGACCTTCGCGGACCTCGCCGCGAGGTCCGGGTGGCGGAACATGTGGACCACGTCGTACAGGTCGCGCGGGCGGCATCGTTCGCCGAGGGCCCGGATCTTCTCGGCGAGGAGTTATGGGAAGGCGTAGCACGCCACGCTGCCCGCAACCCCTGCCGCGTCGCTGTACGGGTGGAGGATGCCACGAGGCGCAGGCGGGAGAACGACCACCTCATCGCTCGTGATGTCGATCTTGAGCTTCGGCAGTTGCGATGCAGGCCGGGGGCCCCGATACGCGATCTTCCCCTGGGTCGTCGGCCGCCCACGGGAGTTCGTGCCGCGACGAAACGCCGTCTCGTCGAGCACGATCTCCAAACCGCATCGATCGACCAGCCACGCCTGGATGCGACCGAAAATGGAAAGGAGGTCAGCGGGCTCCTCTGGTCCACCCCGAACGACCGTGTAGTCCAGGTCCTCCGACAGACGGTACGTCTCGAAGTAGCACTTCCGAAGCGCCGTTCCGCCCTTGAAGACCCATGTGTTGTTGAGCGCAGGCTCGGCCGCGATAGCCGCCAGCATCCAACCAAGGACGTAGTCCTTCTCGATGACGTCGTCGCGAAGTTCCCATTCCGCGCGAAGGGCCCGGATTTCCGCGTACGCGATCATGAAGGGTTCTCCCGGCGAATGCGGACGTTGAGTCGAAGGCCCCACTCCCCGATGCGCTCGCCGCCCGGCGCCGCAGAGGGATCGAGCAGCGAGATTCCCGCCTTGATGCGACTGCGGCACTGGTCAACGAGGTGCGGCTTGGCGAGTTCCAGCGCAGACACGATGTAGCCGAGCCTCTTGAACACGGCCCCGTTGCCCAGGCGGTCGGCGGTCTCGATCAGCTTCGCGGGGTCGTTTTCCGCAAGGTAGGCGGCAACGAACTCGGCGGCGACTCGAATCCCGCCGGCAAGGCGCGGGTCATCGAGAACGTCCACGACGGTTCGCGCCGGGTCCGCGAGCTCCAACCGCTGGCCCTCGCGCCACAACGGCACGACGCCCCAAATTCCATCCGCGCTAATGTGCCCGACCAGGTACTCCTGGTCCAGAAGGGTCTGCTCGGATCCACGCACGCGCTGGGCGGTTCGCACCACCGTCGTCCGAAAAACCTGCTCTGTCAGCCCCCAGTGGTTCGCGGTGGTCCAGCCGGTGAAGTAGCACGGTGACCAGGCGGCGCGGGCCAGGAGAAGCGGGTCCTGGGACCACGATGTGGGGTTCTCCGCTTCGACCGGAACGGGCACGTACAGCCCCCGGCGCACTCGCCGAAACCATCCCTGCCGGCACCAGCGCGCCAGTTTCCTCGCCGCCTCGACCCGTCCGAACCCGAGTTCGACGGCGACGTCATCGACCGACACGAATGCCCGACCCGCGCGGAGCACCCGGGCGATCTCGCGGCGGCCCTCGCCTGTGATTCCGCTTCCCACGCGACAATGGTACACCAGAAACGCCCGCCGAGAAGAAAATACTGGCCTTTGCGTGTCGCAACCATCCAAAAGCCACGAGTTTCTCCCAAGCGCATTCAAGTGGCTTTTCTGGCCAGCGTCAACTACATCGGGACCGAAGGTCCCGAGGGCCGGCCCACCGCGGGGGGACGCGGCATGTAGGCAAACGTGGTTTCCTGCGCCCTCCTCGCGACGCCTTCGGGCCGGCCGGCGTCGCCGGGCTCGCCATGAGGTTCCAGGTCGCCGCCCCCGTCGCTTCGCTCGCGATTTGCACCGCCTACGCGTTGGCGGATGAACCGCGGTTTTCCCGGACCGTGGTTGCCGAAAACCCGGTGGTATCGGATGTCGCCACCGGGCTGATGTGGCAGGGATGTCCCGCCGGGATGACCGGCGGTGCATCCACCTGTTCGGGAACGGCACTGACGCGGAACTGGCAGGGCGCTCTGGATTACTGCCAGGACTCGGCCTGGGCGGGCTTCACCGACTGGTACCTCCCGAACGTGGACGAGTTGCGGAGCATCGTGGACAGCGCCAGGAGCAACCCGAGCATCGACCCCGCGGTGTTTCCCGGAACGCCAAGCGGCTACTTCTGGTCGTCCTCGTCCGATGCCACGAATGCCTCCAACGCGTGGGGCGTGAGCTTCGACTACGGCATCGTGAACAGCAGCGACAAGACGTGCACGTACTACATTCGCTGCGTCCGTGCCAGACCGTGAGGTTGGGTCTTCGGCTCTTTGGGTCTTTGATTCCTCGACCGGTTCGGAACGGCGGGGCGCCCGAGGCCGGCCGCACGCCCCAACCCGTGGCGCTACCCTTCGGAACGGTCTCGGATCGCGTCGCGCAGCTCGTCCACCTCGCGTTCCACGTTCGGCAAGACGGACTGGAGCTCCGCGCGGTCGGCCTCGCGCGGAGACAGCAGCGGGTAGCGTTCTTCGACCGCGAACGGCTGGAGGACTTCGACGACCGGCACGACCTCGGGGGGCGGGTCGGCCGCGGGTTCGCGGGCCTGGAGCAGGGCACGAAGGTCGTGGACGGCGGGAGGCCGCACACCCACCAGCACCAGACGACCTTTCCACGCCTTCTCGATCGCCTGCTGGAGGTGGAAGCCGATCACCCACGCCGGAACGCGGAGGTTGTCCATCGCCGCACGAGCCGCCTCGACATCGCCCTGCGCCTTCTCCAGCCAGGCGCGGGCGAGCGCAAGCTGCTTCTCAGGCAGCGTCATGCAGGACCACCCCCTCGGACGAAATACGTTCCTCGAGGCTGCACGGCGTGTCGCTCCACGCCTGCCACCAGTCCCACGTCCGCACGACGATGTCGAAGGCGGCCGGGAGGCCCCACAACGCCATCCCCATCCGCCCGGCCAACCGACGCTCGTCCCGGTCCTGGTCGACGACGACGAGCAGGTCGTAGTCCGATCCAGAGGTCGCCGTGCCCCATGCCCGACTGCCGAACAAGTAGATCCGCCGAGGGTGAAAGCGCTCGATGATCCTCCGCAAGGCCTCCGTCAGGACCGGATCCGCACGCCAATCGCCCGCCGGACCGTTGTCGGAATCCCGCACCACGAAGTCAGGCTAGCCGGGCCCTCGAACCGTGTCAATCGATGCGCGAGGACCCGTCAGCGGCCATTCATGTACCTCGGTTCGACGGGAACGAGCGCCCCGCGCTCGCCGGGCGCCGCGCGCGGTCGTCCCCCGCTCGACCCGCGGGGCGCGACCTCGACGGGGCGACCTCGAGCCTTGAGGCGCCCGCGACCCGGACGTAGACTCGGGGCTGCGCGCGGAGGTGCACGATGCGGGGAGTTGCGCGGTGTTGTGTCCTGTCGGCGGTGTTGCTCGGGTGGGCGACCACGGCCCGGGCGCAGGAACCGGCCGGGGGGGCGGGGATGTCCGAGGCCGCTCCGACCGCGGAAGACCGGCTTGCCGGCGGGGAGGAAGCGACGGACCCGGAGACGATCGCCGAGGCGCGGGCGCTGTTCGAGCGCGGCACGGCGCTGATGCAGAACGAGAACTGGGCCGTCGCCCGCGTCGAGCTGGCCCGCTCGTTCGCCCTCTACCCGACCCGCTCCGCCCTGTTCAACCTCGCCATGTGCAACAAGGCGCTGCACGAGTACGTTGCGGCGCTGCGCCGCTTCGAGGAGTGGCAGGAGTGGTACCGGGACCAGGCGACGGAAGAGGAGCGGCAGCGGGTCGCCGCGGCGATGGACCAGCTCCGCCAGTTCCTTGCGACCCTGCTGGTCACCACGGAGCCGCCGGGAGCGACGGTCCGCGTCGACGACGAGGAGGCCGGGACGACGCCGCTGGCATCGCCCGTCGTCGTCGGCGCCGGCACGCACATCGTGGAGGCATCCCTGGACGGCCATGCGACCGCCCGGACGGAGGTGCTCGTCGCGCCGCTCGACGAGATCGAGGTGCCGCTGCGACTCGAGCCGGAGCCGGTCGCCGGCGTCGCCGGGGCCGCCACGGCCGCCGCGGGCGCGGGGCCGGGAAGCGGCGGCGACCCGTCTCCCTCCTCGGACGTCTCGCCCGTCTGGTTCTGGACGGCCGCGGGGACGGCGGCCGCGATGGGGATCGGCGGCGCCGTCGCCGGCGGCCTCGTCCTCGACAAGCAGGCGGACCTCGGGCCGCTGGAGGATCAGTGCCGCGCCGGGGACCGCGACGCGTGCGATCGGGGGCTCGCGCTCCTCTCCGAACACGACGACGCGCAGCTCGCCGCCAACGTCCTGCTGTTCGGCGCCGGAGCGTTCGCGGTCACGGCGCTGGTGCTGGCGTTCTTCACCGACTTCGACTTCGGAGACGACGAGGCGCCGCCCCTGGAGATGACGGCGGGTCCGGCGGGACTCGACGCGTCGGGGTCCCCGACGGGGTTCGTCGTCGGTGTGGGAGGGAGGTTCTGATGGCACGGGCAGGCGAAGGTGGGCATGTGAGGTGGAGCGGGAGGACTCGCCCTGCCGCTCGCAAGCTCGGGCAGGTCTCGCCCCCCCCTGCCGGACGACTCGATTCCGATCGTTCTCGCGGTCGTGGTCGTGGACGCACGACCCTGGCCGCGCGCGTCGGGGTGCTGGCGCTCGCGTCGGCGGTCCTGCCGCTCGAGGGCTGCTTCGGCGGCCCGGACCCGTCGGCCTTCGAGTACCCGGACGTCGTCGACGGCGTGGACGTGGACGTGAGCCCCGACGCCGACGTGGAGCCCGACGCGGATGTCGAGGTGCCGGACGACACGGCGGACGACGGCGACGGCTGCATCCCGGAAGAATGCGACGACGGCAACGTCTGCAACGGCGAGGAGGTCTGCACGGTCGAGGGCGAGTGCGTCACCGGCCGGCCGCCGGACGACGGAACGGCGTGCACCACCGCCGCGGGGGTCGACGGCTTCTGCTACGAGGAGCGGTGCCGGCCGACCACCTGCGGCAACGGCGTGACCAACTCGGGCGAGGACTGCGACGACGGGAACCTCGTGGACGGCGACGGCTGCGAGTCGGACTGCACC
>JAFGHH010000461.1 GCA_016930215.1 Deltaproteobacteria bacterium | reverse complement strand
GTTCGGGCTGGAGTCGTTCCTGTACATGGGGCCGATGGTGATCCTGCGCGGCACTCCGGCGGCGATCCGGTTCTACCGTGCGTTGCTGGTGGAGCTGCGCGGGCGGGCGGAGCGCGGGGTGGCGGGGCTGGCCGACGAGCGGATCCGGCTGTTGTGGGACAACCTGCCGATGTGGTCCGAGCTGCGCCGGCTGTCCGGGCTGCTGGGGCGGTTCGGCGCGAACTTCGTCGCCACGACCTACACGCACGCCTGGTCCGACTGCGCCGACCTGATGCAGCCGGGCGACCCGTTCCAGGCCCTCGCCCGCACCTACCTCTCGGTGCTGCTCAACCGCGACCTGGCCACGCGGGCCCGGGACCTGGCGGCGATGGCGCGGCGGTTCCACGCCGACGGCGTGCTGTTCCACGCCGACCGCTCCTGCAAGCCCTACTCGCTCGGACAGCACGGCCTGCGCGAGCGCCTCGCGCGCGAGCACGCCGTGCCGGGCGTGGTGGTCGAGGCGGACCACTCGGACCCGCGCGACGTGGCCTGGGAGGCGACGGCCAACCGCCTCGAGGCGTTCCTCGAGGGGCTGGCGGCGGGGAGCGGACGGCCGTGAGCGGCGGGCTGCGCGCGGGGGTCGATGCGGGCTCCACCACCTGGAAGGCGGTGGTGATCGATGACGACGGGCGGGTCGTTGCGGCGCGGATCGAGCCGGCGGAGCCGCGGGTCGATGTGCAGACGCGGCGCGTGCTGGCCGAGCTGCTCGGCGGGCCGGCGCCGGGCCCGCGACCGACGCTGGGCGCCACCGGCTACGGCCGCCGGCGCGTGCCGGACGCCACGACGCGGATCACGGAGATCGCGGCACACGCCTTCGGCACGGCGCGGGTCGTGCCGGACGCCCGCTTCGTGCTCGACGTCGGCGGGCAGGACGCCAAGGCGATCCGGCTCGGGCCGGGCGGGCGCGCCGCCGAGTTCGCGATGAACGACCGCTGCGCCGCCGGCACCGGCCGGTTCCTCGAGAACGCCCTGGCCCGCCTGCACCTCGACTGGGCCGACCTCGAGCGGACGGTGCGCGCGGCGGAACGCCCGGCGCGGATCTCCTCGACCTGCGCCGTGTTCGCCGAGACCGAGATCGTCGGGCTGCTGGCCGACGGCGTGCCGGTGCCCGACGTGGTGCGGGGACTGGTGGACTCGCTCGCCGAGCGGCTGGCGGCACTGTTGGCCCAGGTGCGACCCGACGGGCCGATCACCGCCACCGGCGGCGTGGCGCGCGGCCGCACGCTGCTCGAGGCGATCGCGGTGCGGATCGGCCAACCGGTGCGCCCGGCGCCCGAGCCGCAGCTCGTGGGGGCGTTGGGAGCGGCACTCCTGGCGGGAAGCTGAGCGGTCAGCGCGTGGCGTTGTAGCGCACGTCGTACAGGTAGCCGGTGAACCGGCCGGTGAACGTCTCGCCCATGTTGAACAACTCCCAACACGAGTCGGGCGCGCCCTCGGAGCCCTGGACCAGGATGCCGAGGCGCTGCGGGAACCTCATCGCGGTGAAGGTCGCCGGGAGGGCCGGGAAGCGGAACGTGGTGACCGCCTTCGGGAGGACGACCACCCAGTTCAGCGTGCGCAGGTCGCTGGAGTAGAGCCACAACTGGGTGAAACTGGCCCAGTCGGGCACCGTCCAGGCGGCGGTCGCCGTCGACACCGGGAAGGCGGTGGCGACGTCGGTCGGCGTGGTGAACACCGGCGGCTCGAGAACCTCGATCGTCGCACCCTCGGCCGGCAGCCCGTAGTGGCGCATCTCGCAGTACACCGTGGCGCTGCTGTTCCCCGGGATCTGGAACGTGCCGACGGCGTCGGCCTCCGGGAAGCCTGCCAGGTCGCTGACCCAGCCGATGCGGGCGGTCAGGCCGAGCGGCGAGGCGCTGCCGGCAACGCCCTCCATCGTCCCCACGCGGGCCCCATCGGTGTCGGTGAACCCGAGCAGCTCGAACAGCCCGACGTAGGCGTCGCCTGTCGGCACGAAGGGCGTCGTCGGGAAGGCGTCGAACCCGGTCGGGTAGGCCAGCGTCACCGTCCGGTGCGTCAGCGCCGGCGGCGTGGTCGGCATGGCGAAGTCCAGCACGGCGTCCGGGCACGGCTCGCCGGTGCAGGCGTAGGTCGCGCTGCCGCGCACGTAGTTCTGGATCTCGCCGGTCGCCAGGTCGATCGCGAACGCCTGGCCGTCGATCTGATCCCAGTCGGTGCCGACGGCGATCTCCGTCGCGTAGTCGTCGTCCGGCTCGCTGGTGAACGCGTCGCGGAACAGCCCCATCCCGCTCCAGACGGAGACCGCGGCGCGCTGCGTGGCGCTCATGCCCGTCACCGTCCCGGTGACTCCGATCTGCGGCGTTTCCTCCTGGCTCGACAGCGTCACCGGCTCGATGAGTTGTCGGTCGACCGCGACGTACGTCACGTAGCCGTAACCCTGCTTGAAGAACGTGATCGTCGGCGGGTCGCCGGCCAGGTCGAGGCCGTCGATCGTGACGTAGCCGTCGAGATCGGTGAGCAGCCAGCGGTCGCCGGCAGAGGTCTGGACCAGCACCTCGACCTCGTCCAGGGGCTCCTCGGTGTCGCCGTCGAGCACCTGGAGCTCGAGGGTTTCGGTACCGCCGTCGCCGTCGGCGTCCGCGTCGGCGCCCTCGTCGGCGTCGGCGTCCGCGTCGGCGTCGGCGTCCGCGTCCGCGTCCGCATCCGCATCCGCGCCGACCGTGTCGTCGGTGCCTCCGTCGTCGGCGGCGTTGTCGTCGTCGCCGCAACCGGCGCCCAGCGCGAGTCCCAGAGCGGCCAACCAAGCGAACCAGATTCGGGTCCCCATC
>JAFGHH010000460.1 GCA_016930215.1 Deltaproteobacteria bacterium | reverse complement strand
GTCGGCGGGGTGGTCCAGGTCGGGCTGGAGGAGGACGTGGTGCTCGAGAAGTCGGGCGCCCGGGTGCTGGGCACCCCGCAAACCGAGCTGTGGCTGCTCGGGTAGGCCCTCGCCTGCTTGCCGTTGCCCGGAGGATCGCCGATGTACGTCGGCGGGGACCTTCACCGCGCCGACGACCTCCGCGGAGAAGGTCGAGTCGCGATCGAAGACGAGGTACTTGGGCGCCGTGTCGAACGGGAAGCCTCGCGGATCTGCTGCACGACCCACGCGGCCGTCGGATGCTCGGTCACGTTGAAGTGGACGATCTCGCGACGACCGTGGAACCCACGACATGTTCCATTGCAGGGGGAGGCTGATGGGCACCGTGGGCGACGTCGATGGGCTTCGGGAGCGACCGAGGCCTCCGGGCAGGTCGCGCTTGCATTTCCTCAGCGTCTGCGTCGTGGTTGTCGCAGCCCTCGCCTGCGGCCGGAGCCCGGCCGCCGGTGCGGCCTCGGGGTCCGCCGCCACGGTCGGGTCCGAGGCGCCTGCCGACGGCGCGCCTCCCACGGACCCCGACCCTCCGGTCGCTGGCAGCGACTGGCCGGACCACGACCAGGCCTGCCGGCCCGAGCGCTACGAGGGCTTCGCCTCGGACTTCCCCTGCACGTTCGACTCCGATTGCGTGTCGTGCGAGTGCCTGCCCGTCAACCGCGCCGAACACGCGCGGCTCGGGGGGGACGCCTACTGGGAGCGCTTCGACCAGCCTCCTGCCCGTGAGGAATGCGTCGCGACCAACCCCGCCTGCTGCGACGGGCGCTGCGTGCTGTCGCGGTAGCAGGACGCGAGCGCTGGGGGCGCTTCCGCGGGGAACGGAGGCCTTGACTTCGTCACCTCCGAGCCCAGAACCCCGGAAGGAACAGCCAACGAGAGGCCCCGGGCCGGTCTCGTGTCAGCGAGCCCGGGCGCAGCCCGGGCCGCAGCCCTCGTCGCCGTCGCACTCCTCGGGCGGGTCGCCGCCCGGGTCGGTGATGCCGTCACCGCAGCGCGGCAGCCGGCAGTCGGTGCGGCAGCCGGCGTCGGGCAGGTCGGAGTTGATCGTCCCGTCGTCGCACTCCTCGCCGCGCTCCAGCCGATCGTTGCCGCACAGCCGCAGGTCGGCGTTGCAGTCGTAGCTGCAATCGTCCCCGTCCAGTTCGTTGCCGTCGTCGCACGCCTCGACCGCCGCGGGCGGCGTCCCCGTCGTGCTGCGGTCGACGAGGCCGTCGCCGCAGACGTTCGGGCGGCAGGCGTTCGTGCAGGCGTCCTCGTCGATCTCGTTGCCGTCGTCGCATGTCTCCCCGGGATCGACCAGGCCGTTGCCGCAGTCCGGCGCGATGCAGCGGGTGGTGCACGCCGAGCCGACCGCGTCGGAGTTGAGCGGGCCCAGGTCGCACTGCTCGCCGCGTCCGACGTCGACCACGCCGTCGCCGCAGAGGGGGAGCGAACAGTCCTCACGGCAGCGGTCCGGCGTGTAGTCCGAGTTCCACGGGCCGTCGTCGCATGCCTCGCCGCTGTCCACGACCTCGTCGCCGCAATACGCCGCTCGGCAATCGGTGCGGCACGCGTCGGGAGCGACGTCGCTGTTCCCGCCGCCGTCGTCACATACCTCGCCCGGCTGCAGGCAGCCGTTGCCGCAGAGCGGATTGCAGCTCCCCTCCGTGCGGCTGAAGGTGCAGTCGTCGCGGCAGCGGTCGGGCCTTGGGCAGCTCGCTCCCCCGTCCCCGCAGCGGCGAGCGGGATCGAAAAGGGTCCCATCGCACTCCTCGCCGGTCTGCAGCCAGCCGTTGGGACTTCCGCCGACGCAGGCAGCCGCGGCGGGCCGTTCCGCAAGCAGCGAGAGCATCACGATCGCGAAGCCGACGACCGGGGGAAGACGCGCATCGATGCACCGTCGTCGCATGGCCGCCTCCTACAATCCCACCGGCTCGACCGGTGTGGAACGCCGGCGGTCGGACGAGCCGTCGCCGAGCTGCCCGCGGTGGTTGCGTCCCCAGCAGCGGACCGTGTCGTCCGCCAGCAGGGCGCAGCTGAAATCGCGACCCAATGCCAGCGCCGTGACGGTCGTCAGCCCCGTCGCCTCCGCCGGCGTGTGACGGGAGACCTCCGTGCCGTCCCCGAGCTGTCCGTAGTGGTTGTCGCCCCAGCACTGGACGACGCTGGGCGTGAGGCCGAGCACGCAGGTGTGGCCGTACCCGCCGGCGATCGCCGTCGCCGCGACGTCGGACAGCCGCTGGGGTCCCAACACGTCGGGTCCCGCCGGCACACCGAGCTGCCCGAAGCTGTTGCTCCCCCAGCAGAACAACCCGCTCATCAGGGGACCGAACGGGTTGAGGACCTGGGCGCACGCGTGGACGGCCCCCGAGCCGAGCGCGTTGGCGTACCCCGGAACCGTCAGCGCGGGCGAGGAGCGCCACGCCGGGGTCCCCACGCCGACCTCTCCCTGGTTGTTGTCGCCCCAGCACTTGACCGTCGAGCCGACCTGGCCGCACGAGTGGTGGTCGCCCCCCGCGAAGACCGTCAGGCGCGAGGTCGAGGCCAGGTCGACCTCGATCGGCGTCGGTTGCCGTGCCGTCCACGTCCCGTCCCCGACCGCGCCGTGATCCCCGCGACCCCAGCAGAACGTCCCGCCGGTTTCGCTCCACGCGCAGGTGTGGTAGCTCCCCGCTCCGACGTGCGTCACCCCCGTCAGGCCGGCGACCGGAGCCGGCGTCCCTTCCTCCGTCGAGATCGTCCTGCGCCCCAGCTCACCGAAGCCGTTGCGGCCCCAGCACCGAGCGGTTCCGTCCGAGAGGACGGCGCAGGTGTGGGCCATGCCCGTCGCCACCTCGAGCGCGCCCGTGATGCTCGGCACCTCGACCGGACGGCGCGCGTCGCCCAGCCCCGGAATGCGGTGGCCCTCGGTGCCGCCCCAGCAGCGGACCCGCCCGTCGGCCAGCACCGCGCAGGCATGCATCGTCCCCGCGGCGAGGTGTCGCACGGCACAGTCGCCGGGACAGCTCGTCGGCGTCTCGCCGCCCTCACAGTGCCCGTCGTCGCAGACCGCGCAGCCGACGACGTCGAACCGACAGTCGTCGCCGCAGGCCAGCGTACCGGGCGTGAGCCCGAGCGACGCGCAGGTCGCGTCGCCCAGCTCATCCAGGTCGCACTCCTCGCCGGTCTCCAGGATCCGGTTGCCGCACGCAGCGACCGGAACGTCGCCCGCCCCATCTTCCGGGGAGCTGCCGTCCGGGTCGTCGCCGTCGGCGTCGTCGGGAACGTCGGCCGGAACGTCGACGCCGCCGTCGTCCGCGGCGCTCGAGCCGGTACCTCCGCACGCCGTCCCCGCGGCGCCGGCCAAGCCGGCGAACAGCAGTCCGACGGCCGCGCTCCAAACCCCGAATCGCCTTCCAACCATCTCCTTCTCTCCTCTTCGCAAGCCGGGGCTTCAGGCTCGGCGGACCGCTCGCGCCGCCGCACCACCCTCACGCGCAGCGAGGCCAGTTCGTCCCCACGCACCGAGATCGACGGCGCCGGGCTCGTGCCGTCCCAGTCCATGAGCACCAGCTGGTTGCCCGTCGGCCGCCTCCTCCCGTCGGCCGTCGGTGGCGTTACCATGTGCGCCCCGTTCAAACGCATGAAGCCGAAGAAGTCGGCGTAGGGATCGAAGCCGCGCGGCTCCGTCGTCAACGGATCCGTCTCCCGCGGCAGGCAGGTGAAACGCGGCTCGAGCGGCAGCGGTGCGCCATCGGCGTCGGTGCGGCCGGTGAGGAACAGCGCCGTCCAGACGTCGAAGACGAGGTCGTCCATGTCCAGAGCCGTCGAGGTGTCGAGGTCCGGTCGCCCTTCGCGCGCGGAGTCGACCGCCGCGATGGACCAGGCAATGCCGCCCTCGTCCGCGATCGTCCCGTCCGTCGCGATCGAGTCGCCATCCCAGCATGCGTTCCGCGGCCACGATCCGAAGCCTGTCCCGGTCCTCCCGCTTCGTCAAGTCATGAGTCCTCCTGTCGGTCGCCGAAACCGCATCCGGGTGTCGGGCTGGGTGTGTTCCGCAACTCGGTTGCGAACGGAACGGGCCTGATGAGAGCGCCGGGGTGACGGGAGCCGCGGCGGTGAGGGGTCGGAGTCGGCCGTGGGGCGTACCTCGGCCGCGCAGAGCGGCGGGCAGGGGCTGGTACGGGTCGGACGGCTACGCCGCTTCCCGCCAGCGGTATCGATGATGAAGTCCGCCGACCCGCGGGACGGCGATCACCTTCGCCGTCGGCGATGGTCGCTGCTCGACGGCCCGTCCGGCCGGCGTGTCCTTGGCGAGCCCGAGGTGGGTCCGGTCCTGCAGGTAGTAGGTCCCGACGTACTCGCGGAGCAGCCGGTGGAGATGCGCCTCGTTGATCACGCGGAAACGAGATCGCGGCGCGAGCGGAAGGCCGACACGATGGTTCGGACGACGATCCAGAGGATGCGAAGCATGGCCGGGGGACCCGGATCGCGCCGTAGCGGGCAGGGCCCGCTGAAGCGGGCGCCGTAGGGCATCGACTTCATTTCGTTCTTTCGGTCAGGCGGAATCGGGCTGGGTTCACCCGGTGGGTGAAGGAGTGTTCGTTTGGGGCCGGGCGGCGGTTGGGGTTGGGGTGGCGGGATTGGACAGAATCGACTGGCCTGCGGTACGTCCAAGGTGACCATGAGCAAGAAGAAGATGCAGCAGCAGTTGTTCGGTGCGGCGCGCGAGCGGGAGTTGGAGGAGGCCATCGCGCGCAAGCGGCGAGGCGGCGGTGCTGTGTCGCCGCCGGCACCGGGTAACGATGAGGACGAGGGGGACGGCCGGGGCTTGCTGCCGTTCGTGGTTCAGCCGGTGCCGGATGCGGCGGACCAGACCGGTCGAGCGGGGCTGACGATCGTCGCGGAAGCGCTGCGGGGATTCCGCGTGGACGACTCGGTTGGACGGCACGTGGAGACCAAGGAGCGGCAGCGGGGGTTCAGCGAGTACGACATCGTGGAGTCG
>JAFGHH010000065.1 GCA_016930215.1 Deltaproteobacteria bacterium | reverse complement strand
GGCGGCGGGGTCGTCCCACGATGCGCTGTCCAGCAGCTCCAGCTCGTCGAGGGCTTGGCGCAGTTCGCGGCGGGCCGTCGCGAGCCGCGGGCCCACGGTCTCGGGGCGGCGTCCCAGCTTCCGGGCACGGGTGAAGCAGCGCGTCATGTTCTCGCGCAGGCCGCGGGCGGGGTCGAGCGGCAGGTCGACCTCCGGGGCGGCCGGGTCGAACCAGTCGCGCACGCGCACGACGGACGCGCCGCGGGGGGTGTCGGGCGGGGCGCCCTTGAGCAGCTCGCCCCGACGCCGCCAGACCTCGGCCTCGCCCGCCTCGTCCAGCTCCCGCGCCAGCCGCGGCACGAGCCGCTCGAGCCGACGGACCTCATGGCGCAGACGCTGCAGGGCGCCGCGCCGCCGGCCGAGCTCGACCGCCTCGGCGGCCCGCCCGGCGTAGTGCGCCGCGATCGTCGCGTGCACCGCCTCGCCTCCGGGGAAGCGGCTCGGCGCGCGCTGCCACGGCTCGTCGGCCCGCGGCAGCGGCGCCTGGTACGGCTCGCCCCACAGCAGCCGTCTCTTGCGGGACTGGCTGGCGCGGAACGACGAGCGGATCACGCCCTGGGCGTCCACGAGGAAGGCGTTGGCGTGCCGGCCGGTCAGCTCGAGCAGCAGCTGCCAGTCGGCGAAGACGAGCCGCACGGCGCGCTCGCCCGGCAGCGCCTCCAGCTCGAGCAGCCGGCGGCCGGCCAGGGTCGCATGTACCGTCCGGGCGAATCCGGCGGCCGGGGCGTCGCCCGCGGCGCCGCGGTCCGTCAGGTGCAGCCGCGCGGCGGTCGGCTCGAACGACGCGAGCAGCCAGTGGTTGCGGCCGTGCGCGCGCAACTCGAGCAGCAGCCCCTGTTCGGCAGGCGAGCGGGCGCGCTCGAGGTGCGCCGGGAGCAGCCGTTCCCGGAGGTCGGCGACCACCAGCTCCAGCTCGGCGACGGACAGCGTCACGGCGCGCCGGCTCAGGGCTCGGAGGCCGACTCGTCGGCGGCGTCCGGGGCGGGCTCCTCGCCGTTGTCCGGCGCGGACTCGTCGTCCGGCGCGGCGGCCTCGCCGCGCAGCAGGCGGCGCAGGGCGACGGCGTCGCGGAAGGCGTGCGGCGTGTCGAACACCAGGTAGCACTCCTCGTGGCGCATCGACCGCTCGAGCAGCCGCACGTAGTGCTCGGCGTTCAGGGAGCCGCTCATCGTGATCAGCGGATGAAGGTGGATGTAGCCGACCGGGCCGGGCGGCGGGTCGTCCTGGAACGGGTCGACCACCGGGATCAGGTCGAGCTCCTCCGACCAGCGGATGACCTCCCGGGCGGTGAGCGGCCCGCGGGACTCCCAGGCCAGGCGCACGCCCCGGCGGTCGATGCCGGCGAGCAGTGCCCGGAAGCGGTCGAAGGCGTCGGGGCCGGCGCCGAGGTCCGAGGTGGTATGAAGGCGGACCACGGCATCGAGGCGTTGCGCGCCGGCGAGCGTACGATCGAGGAGGTCGGTGTTCTCGGGGCTGGGACGCAGGGCGCCGTAGCCGCGCGGGTCGCCGGGCAGGCCCTCGGCCTGCTCGGGGTCGGACAACGCCTCCGGAGCGACGATGGCGAACTCGAACCCGGGTGGGGCCGACATCTTGATCCGGCTGAACTTGTCGAGCTTGGGCAGCTGCCGCCGCGTGTCCTGCAGCTCCACGAAGCCCAGCAGGCCCTGGTACTGCCGCCGTTCGACCGGGTATCCGGAGCAACCGATGCGTACGCGCTTGTCGTCCATGGCCTCGCCTCCCCCGGTCGTCCGGCCGCCGATCCGGCCGTCGGACGTGCCGGGACCCGGCAGGCGTGGTAGCCTCCCGGGCGACCTGCTCCATAGCACGCGGAGCCGGGGGGCGGAAGGGAGCGACGTGGTGCGAAACGTGAACGTCCTTCGAACCATCCTGCTGGTTGGGATCTGTGTGGCGCTCGGCGCGCCGGTCCGGGCGGCCAATCCGGACTGGCCGAACCCGACGGCGACCCGGGCGGAGCTGGCCGACCCGGCGAACTGGCCGGACGACCCGGACTACGGTCCGAACCCGACGACCGGCTTCGGCGGGATGTGGGAGTTGTGGAGCTTCGTGCCGCCCGAGTTCACCTCCGTCGAGGGACACCGGCCGGAGGAGGTCGCGATGGGGGCGGGCGCGCACGTCGACCGGGCCTGGCAGGTGACGATCGGCGATCCGCGCGTGGTGATCGCGGTGCTGGACACCGGGATCAACTGGGACAACGCGGACCTGGCACGGAAGATCCAGGTCAACGTCGGGGAGCTGCCGCTGCCGGAGGGGGCGGCGGAGCACGACGCGAACGGGGACGGGATCGTGAACATCGATGACTACGCCGGGGACAGCCGGGTCTCGGACCTCAACGGCAACGGCTTGCTGGACCCGGGCGACCTGATCCGGGCGTTCTCGGACGGCGTGGACGACGACGGCAACGGGTACGTCGACGACATCAGCGGGTGGGACTTCTTCAAGAACGACAACGATCCGGCCGACGACACGCGGTTCGGCCACGGGACGGGCGAGGCGCGCGACTCGTGCGCCGAGACCAACAACGGGATCGGGATGTCGGGCGTCTGCCCGCGGTGCCGGCCGCTGATGCTCCGCGTCGGCGACTCGTTCGTGACCGACGTGCAGGTCTTCGCCCAGGCCGTGACCTACGCCGTCGATGCCGGCGCCTCCGTGGTCCAGGAGGCGCTCGGGACGGTCGACATGAGCGGCTTCGCCCGGACGGCGATCGACTACGCGTACGCCAACGGCGTGACGGTGGTGGCCAGCGCGGCGGACGAGAACAGCTACCACCACAACTACCCGGGGGCGGCGGAGCACACGCTGTACGTGCACGCGATCCGGCACGACAAGCCGGAGCCGCAGCTCTCGACCACGTTCCTCAACTACAACAACTGCACCAACCACGGCGCGCAGCTGCTGCTGTCGACGCCCGGCATGGGCTGTTCGTCCGAGGCCACCGGCAAGACCTCGGGGATGGTCGGCCTGCTCTACTCGCTGGCCCTCGAGGCCGGCCTCGACCCGCCCCTGCATCCCGGCGAGGTCCGGCAGCTGTTGTCGATGACGGTCGACGACATCTGGATCCCGTACGAGGAACGGATGTGCGACGAGTCCAAGTACCCGTCGTGGCAGGGGTGGGACCAGCGGTTCGGCTACGGGCGCACGAACATCCGCACCGCGCTGGACTGGCTGCGCGACGGCCGGGTGCCGGCGGAGATCGACGTGCAGCACCCGTTGTGGTTCGAGACGTTCCACCCGGATCGGCGGCCGGAGATCCGGATCGATGGCCGGGTGGCGGCGAACCGCGCGGCGTCGTTCGACGTCGAGGTGGCCTGGGCGGCCGGCATCGAGCCGACGGAGGACGAGTTCGCGGTGGTGGCGACCGAGACGGGGCGGACCACGGCCTGGGAGGGGGAATGGGCGCGGCTCGACGCCCGCACGCTGGGCATCGACAACCCGGGGCCGCCGCAGGACCGCTGGACCGTGACGCTGCGCGTGCGGGCGACGGCGCACTACGGCGGGACCGCCGGCGACGTGCCGGCCGAGTTCCGGAAGGCGTTCTTCGTGCACGACGACCCGGACCTGCTGCCCGGCTTCCCGCTGTGGATCGGCGCCTCGGGCGAGTCCTCGCCCAAGCTCGCGGACCTGGACGGCGACGGCCGCCGCGAGATCGTGCTGGCCACCGCGGACGGCGACGTGCACGCGCTGCGCGCGGACGGCACGGAGCTTCCCGGCTGGCCGGTGCGGGTGCGCCAGCTGCCGGGGCTGCACCCGGCGGACGTCCCGAACTACCGCGGCGCCCCGGCCTACGCCCCGGGGGTCATCGACCCCGACGCGCAGCGCTCGGCGATGATGGCGTCCCCGGCCGTGGCCGACCTGACCGGGGACGGCGACCTGGAGGTGGTGGTGGCGACGGAGGACGGCGAGGTCTACGTCTGGAGCGCCGACGGCACGCTCGAGCCGGGCTTCCCGGCGGCCTGCGACCCGGCGCTTTCGCCGCCCGCGGACCGCGAGCACCAGATCGACATCGGGTTCTTCGCCTCGCCGGTGCTCGCCGACCTGCTCGGCGACGGGGACCTGGAGATCGTCGCCGCCGCCTACGACGGCTACCTCTACGCCTGGAATCCCGACGGCACGCCGGTGGACGGCTTCCCGGTGCAAGTCTCCGACCCCCACGTGACGGCCGAGCCGCGGGAACAGATGCGGCTGATGACCACGCCGGCGGTGGCGGACTTCGACGGCGACGGGATCCTCGACATCGCGGTGGGGAGCAACGAGGCGTACGGCTCGGAGTTCGACGGCCGGTTCTACCTCGTGCACGGCGACGGCGACCGGCACGCCGGCGGGCCGTTCCATCCCAACTGGCCGATCCCGATCTGGAGCCTGGCGCTGTTCGGCGGGGCCCACATCTCGCGCGGCGTGCCGTGCTCGGCCGCGCTGGCCGACGTCGACCACGACGGCGTGGTCGACATCGCCGCCTTCGGCAACGGCAGCCCGTCGCTGTGGATCTTCACCGGCGAGCAGCCGCCCCGCGCCCCGGGCGAGTCGCCGCGCACGGCGCGGCAGCTCGACACCGTCTCGTTCGGCCGGTTGAGCAATTCGCGCGAGCGTCCGATCATCAACATCTTCGCCTACCCGTCGTTCGGCGACGTGGACCAGGACGGCCTGGCCGACATGGTGCTCGGCGGCGCCAGCACCCAGGCCGCGCTGAACCTGTCCGCCGGCGGCACCGCGTCCACGTTCGACCACCAGGTCGCCGTCTGGTCCGGGGCCGACAGCCGGATGATGCCGGGCTTCGCCCAGAAGGTCGATGACTGGCAGTTCTTCATGAACCCCACCGTGGCGGACCTCTCCGGCGACGACTACCCGGAGGTGATCAGCGGCTCCGGCGGCTACTTCGTCCACGCCTTCGACGGCTGCGGGCGGGAGCCGTCCGGCTGGCCGAAGTTCACCGGCAACTGGCTGATCGCCGCCTCCGCCGTGGGCGACATCGACGGCGACGACCTGCTCGAGGTGGTGACGCCGACGCGCGCCGGTTGGCTCTACGCCTGGAACACGGTCGGCTCGGCCGACGGTGCGATCTGCTGGGAGAGCTACCACCACGACAATCGCAACACCGGCAACCTCGAGACGCCGCTGGAACGCGGCTCGGTCACCCTCGCCTCCACGCCGCTCGACTGCTCCGCGGAGACGCCGCCGACCTTCCAGCGTCCGCTGCCCGACGAGTGCTACCCGGACGAGGACGCCGGGGACGGCGGCGACGGCGATGCCGGGGACCCCGACGGCGACGACGTGCCCGGACTGTCCGGCGGCGGCGGATGCTCCTGCCGCACGCTGCCGACGGGCCACGGACCGGTCGCCCTGCTGGTCGCCGCCCTGGCCTGGGCGGCGGCGCGCCGCCGACGGCGCGATTGACCCGCCTCCCGGGCCGTGCCCGGCGCGGAGTTGCACGCCGTGGGCGGCGAGCCCGGTCGGTGCTACACTGCGCTCGACAAGGGCAGGTGATGCGCGACGGGGCACCACGAGTTCTCCCGGCCTTGCTGCTGACGGCCTGGCTCGGCTGCGGCCTGAGCACCGGCGGCGTCGGCATGCCCGACCGCGGTCCGGAAGCCTCGGGCTGGGACGCCGCGACCGAGACCGCGCCGGACGGCGATGCCGACCCGCCGGACGACACCGGCACGCCGCCGGACGAAGCCGGCACGGACATCGTGCCGCCGGTCGACTTCGTGCCGGTCGACGCGGCCGCCGAGTGCGGCAACGGCCTGGTGGAGCCGGGGGAGGAGTGCGAGACCGGCGGGTCGGAGCCGTGCGACACGGCCTGCGGGACGGTCGGGACGCGCTTCTGTGTGGACTGCCGGTGGGGCGCCTGCGCCCCGCCCGTCGAGACGTGCAACGGCGTCGATGACGACTGCAACGGCCTGACCGACGAGGGTTGCGGGCCGACGGTTCCCAACGACCACTGCGACGGGGCGATCGACATCTCCGCCGGCGGCCTCTTCCCCGGGACGACGGACGGCGCGGTCCACGACCAGGACCACTGCTCGATCTCCGCGGACTGCGACCCCGGGGGGTTCGACGTGTTCTACCGGTTCACGCTGTCGAACCTGGAGGTGGTGCTCCTCAGCCTCCAGGACGGACCGGAGTGGGACGCGGTGCTGACCGTGCGCGCGGGGGGTTGCGACGGGCCCGAGGCGGCCTGCAGCGACGACGCGTGCGAGAGCCGGCGACCGCAGTGGGTCGGGCGCCTGCCGGCCGGCTCATACTGGGTGGTGGTCGACGGCTGCGACCCGGACGACTTCGGCGCCTTCACGCTGCGCTACGCCCATTCGCCCTGTCCGGGGACGGAGTACGAATCGACGCGGCTGCGGGGGCCCGGGACCTATACGGGCCGTTCCTGCGGGTGGGGCAACGACACGTCGTCGGCCTGCGGCGGCAACGACGACGACGATCTGCCGATGTACTTCGGCCTGTGTCCGGGGGCGCGCGCGGTCGGCGCAAGCACCTGCGCGGACGGCGAGCTGTGGCCCAGCTCGCTGTCGATCCGGACCGGCGGCGGCGGCCGGTGCGGCGGCACCGAGGCGGACTGCTCGGGGGCTCTCGACGGCAGCGCCACCTGCTACCGCGGCCGCTCGCGGGTGGAAACGACGCTCTCCGGCCCGGAGCTGGTGTTCGTCCTGCTCGACGGGGCCGGCACGGGCCCGTACTGCGGGAACTTCGCGGTCGAGGTCTGGTACTAGGCGCGGGGGCCGAAGATCGCGGTGCCCACGCGCACGAGCGTGGCGCCCTCCTCCACCGCAACGGCGTAGGAGTCGCTCATCCCCATCGACAGCTCCCGCTCGTCGGGGGCCAGCCCCAGCCGCCCGGCCAGCTCGCGCAGTGCGCGGAAGTACGGCCGGGAGCCCTCGCCGTCGAGGGTCCACGGGGGGATGGCCATCAGCCCGCGCAGGCGCAGGCGCGGCCGGGCGCGCAGCGCGTCCACCAGCGCCGGCACCTCGTCCGGGGCCGCCCCGGCCTTCTGCTCCTCGCCGGCGACATCGACCTGGACCAGCACGTCGAGCCGGCCGTCGTGCTCGGCGAGGCGGCGGTCGAGCGCCTCGGCGAGGCGCGGGGAGTCGACGGTCTGCAGGAGGTGCACGCCGGGGACGACGAGCTTGACCTTGTTGCGCTGGAGGTGACCGATCATGTGCCACCGCAGGCCGGGGAGGTCGGCGAGGGCCGCGCGCTTCGCGGCCAGTTCCTGCGTGTAGTTCTCGCCGAAATCGAGCTGGCCTGCGGCGAAGGCCGCCCGGATCGCCTCGGGACCGTGGGTCTTGGAGACCGCGACCAGGGTGACGGCGGCGGGGTCGCGGCCGGCCCGGCGCGCCGCGGCAGCGATGGTCTCGCGGACCTCCGCGAGCCGTTTCGCCGTTCCCCCGGCCTGTCCGGTGGAGTCACCCATCGTCTCGGCTCCGCGTTCAGCCCCAGCGCGGGCCCCAACGCCGCTCGGCGAGGTCCTGGTCATCGACGACCGGCCACAGCCGGGCGAGCATGGGACGCACCTTGCGCTCCTGGGGCATCGGGATCCCGGCGGCGCGCGCGCGATCGAGGAACCCGCGCACGGGGAAGCCGACGACGTTCCAGGCGTCGCCCTCCACCGCCTCGACGAACACGCCGGCGGCGCCCTGGATCGCGTAGGCGCCGGCCTTGCCCGCCCAGTCGCCGTCCCGCAGGTAGCCCTCCAGCTCCGCGGGGGCGACCGGCCGGAAGCGAACCGCCGTCGCCTCGACGAACGACACGAGCTGGGCCGGTCCGCTCCAGATCGAGACGCCGGTCAGCACGCGGTGCGTGCGCCCCGAGAGCGCCTCGACCATCGCCCGGGCGCCGGCGACATCCTCGGGCTGGCCGAGCACCCGATCGCCGACGAGCACGACGGTGTCGGCGCCGACGACCCAGGGCGGCGCGGTGCGCAGCTCGAGCTGCGCCACGACGGCGCGGGCCTTGGCGGCGGCCAGCAGTCTCACGAACTGCTCGGGATCCTCGCCCGCCCACGGCGCCTCCTCGAGCTCCGGCGCGACGGCCGCGAACTGGAGCCCGAGCGCCTTGAAGATCGCCCGCCGGCGAGGCGAGCGGGAAGCCAGGACCATGTCCGGCGGCTTCTCGTCGACGTCATGCCCCCCGCCCATCGGATGCCTCCCGAACCCCACCCTGCCCCAACCCGCCACCCTCATGGAGACCGACTATACCACAGCCCGGCGACGGGGCGACTGCGGCGCCGCGGTGTTTGACGCGCCGGGTCGGCGGGGCGAGGATGGCGCCGCCGGTCGCCCCTCGGGGAGCGGTTCCGGCGGGAGGACGCGATGCCCGAGACGACCGGTCCGCTCCCGGAGGTGCTGCGCGACCCGTGCGAGCTGCGGCGACGCCTCGACGCCGCCCGGGCCGGCGGTCGGCGCGTGGCCTTCGTGCCGACGATGGGGGCGCTCCACGCGGGACACCTGGAGCTGGTGCGACACGCCCGCGAGCTGGCCGACGTGGTGGTGGTCAGCATCTTCGTCAACCCGACCCAGTTCGGGCCGCGGGAGGACCTGGCGAGCTACCCGCGCGACCTGCAGACCGACCTGCGGCTGCTGGCCGGGCTGGCCGACCTGGTGCTGGCCCCGGGCGTGGAGGCGGTGTATCCGCCGGGGCACGCCACGACGATCCACGTCGCCGGGCTGACCGAGGGGCTGTGCGGGGCCTCGCGGCCGGGGCACTTCGACGGCGTCGCCACCGTGGTGGCCAAGCTGTTCTCGATGGTCGGACCGTGCAGCGCCGTGTTCGGACGCAAGGACTTCCAGCAGCTCCAGGTCGTCCGCCGGATGACCGTCGACCTCGACCTGCCGGTGACCGTGGTCGGCCGGCCGACGGTGCGCGAGCCGGACGGCCTGGCGATGTCCTCGCGCAACCGCCACCTGACCCCCGAGGAGCGTCGCCGCGCGACGGCGCTGGTGGAGGGCCTGCGTGCAGCGGCAGCCGCCTTCGCCGCCGGCGAACGTTCGGTCGCGGTCCTCGACGGGCTGGTCCGGGCGCAGTTGGAGGGGCGGGTCGACGGCATCGATTACGTCTTCGTCGGCAACCCGGAGACGCTGCAGCCGTTCGCCGGGCCGGTGCCGCCCGGCGGGACGATGCTGGCGGCCGTCGCGGTACGGGTGGGACGCACGCGGCTGATCGACAACACCGAACTAGGTGCGGAAGACCTCGTGGTCCCGGCCGGCGGGCACTCGCCCGGTACGCAGGACTAGTCGCTCGGCAGCGCCTCGCGCCCCGCCGCGATCAGCGAACGCACCACGACGGTCGCCTTGCCGGTGGTCCGCCCGCGGGGGTCGGCGACGGAGCGCAGGCTGAGCTCCTCGAGCAGGTCGAGGACCATCTGCAGCTCGGCCGGCAGGAGTCGCTCGCCGCCGGGATCGTCGCCGACGGTCCCGCGCACGTGTTCGACGAACGGGGTCACGCGGCGGGTGCGCAGGGCCTCGAGGAAGGCGTCGACGAGCGCGGAGATGCGTTCGAGGATCTCGGCCGGTCCGAGGGTCGTGGCGCCGCAGGGCCGGAAGGCAGAGAGCTGCGTGGCGATGATCTCGACGATCTCGTCCCGCCCATCGACCACGCGTTCCTCGAACGGTCTCACGTTCCAACCCCCTCGGCGGGGCCGGAAACTAGCATGGGGAGGGGCCGGCGGGCTAGAGCCTGGGCGCGGGGACTGCCGCATTCTTGACCGATATGCGCCTGTTCAGTATGTTGACCGCAGCATGCGGGGATTGACGAAGAGACAGCAACTCGTTCTGGAGTACATCCAGGACTCGATCCAGCAGAACGGCTACCCGCCGACGTTGCGGGAGATCGGGGCCCACTTCGGGATCCGGTCGACCAACGGCGTCAACGACCATCTGCTGGCGCTCGAGCGCAAGGGCTATCTGCGCCGGGAGGACATGAAGTCCCGGGCGCTGCGGCCCACGGCGTTCGCCGGCGGCGTGCCGCGGGAGGTGCCGCTGGTCGGGCGGGTGGCGGCCGGCCAGCCGATCCTGGCGATCGAGAACCTCGAAGGGACCTTGCGGCTCGACCCGACCCTGCTGCCGGGCGACTCCGGGCGGTTCTTCGCCCTGCGCGTCCGCGGGGAATCGATGGTCGGCGCGGGGATCCTGGACGGCGACATCGTGTTCGTCCGGCAGCAGGACGACGCCCCGTCGGGTTCGGTCGTGGTGGCGATGGTCAACGACGAGGCGACGGTCAAGACGCTGCATCGCGACGGGGAACGGCTGCGGCTGCAGCCGGCAAACCCGTCGGTCTCCCCCATCGTCCTGTCGCGCGACGACGGTCGCTCGGTGCGCATCCTCGGGCTCGTCGTCGGCGTCTATCGGAAGCTCGGCTGATTCCCGAAGACCGTTGCATTCGGCCGTACCCTGCCGTATGGTCCACCGCGGCGAGAGGTGTCGCATGAGGCATCGCCTCAGGATGATGGTGGGACTCGGCGCGGTCCTCGCGATCGCGCTCCGGTGCGGCGGGTCGGACACCGGTCCGGCCAGCCCCGCCTCGGGCGGAGACGACGAGGAGGGACGCACGTTCCTGCCGGAAGGCTCACGATGCCAGGAGGTCGTGCCGCCCGCCGTGCAGCAGGCCGGCTCTGCCGACCCGAACTGCACGCCGAGTGTCGAGTCGGTCGAGGCCGACCTCAACCAGGACGGCCACATGGACATCCGGCGGGTCTACCTCCTGCCGTGCCCGACGATGCTCGGAGAGGACGTGCGACCCGAGATCATGTGTCGTGAGGCCGACCTGAACTACGACGGCCGCAAGGACATCTTCCGGCACTTCCGGGCGGGCGAGGCGGCCTACGAGGAGCAGGACTGGAACTTCGATGGCGTGATCGACGCGGTCCTGCACTTCGCCGGCGGCAACCCGCTCTCGGTCGAGTTCGACCACAACGGGGACGGGCGGTTCGAAATGCAGGTCCTGCTGCAGGAAGGCAACGTGCGCCGCGTCAAGGTCGACGCGGTAGGCGACGACCACTACGACATCTACGAGACCTACGAGATCGAGACCGAGACCGGCGAATCACAATTGATTTCAATCGGTTATGACCTGCAGGGCGACGGCACAATGGACCGTCTGGTGAGTGCGAGCGAGCCGGAGGGGAGTGGAGAGGCCGCGCCCCCGGCGACTCCCGCTCCCGGGGAGGAATGATCGTGCAGCGCGTCGTTGGCACCGTTGCGGGACTCATCGCCGCCTGCCTGCTGCTGTCGGGCTCGACCTGCGACGACGAGAGCTCGACGCAGGGCGGCACGACGCCGGCCGCGCGGGGCCGGCAGGCGCCGCCGATCGAGGGCGGTTGTCCCGACGCTTCACCGACCTTGACGGTCGACATGAACCGGGACGGGATGGTGGATTTCCAGGTCGTCCCCGAGGGCGGGGGCACGTGCCGGGCGGCCGACCTGAACTTCGACGGGGTGTTCGACCTGTTCCGGCACCGCGACGCCTCCGGGAACCTGCTGCGCGAGGAGGCGGACGGCGACCACGACCTGCGGCTGGACAGCGTGGCCTTGTACCAGGCCGGCGCCGCCGACCCGCATCGCGAGGAGTTCGACTCGAACTGGGACGGCCGGGTCGACCTGTGGGTGGAGTTGAATGCCGACTGCGCCTTCCTCCGCGCGCCCGGCGGTGCGTGCACCACGAGGTGTGGCGTGGATTGGTGCAACCCGCGGCAGTCGGCAACGACCGAGGAGGATTCCTACCAGTCGACCTCCGCCGAGGCGGAGGAGACGCCGTTCGTCGCGGTGCTGTACCGGGACGCGAACGGCGACGCGCTGTGGGACACCGCCGAGGTGCTGCTCGGGCAGTACCCGATCTGCGTCGCGTTCAACACCAATGCCGGGGGGGAGACGCCCGACGCCGTACACCCCGAGGCGATCGAGGTCTACAAACCGCGCTCGGCGGCCCTGGGCCGGCCCGACATCGACTACCTCCGCCGCGACTACCTCGACCTGAGCGGCAATCCGATCGTGCGCTGCGAGGACAGCGACGGCGCGATCATGGAGTGCCCCAACTCCTGCGCGCCGTAGACAGGCCGTCCTGGACGCGGGAGGCTTCGCCTCTCGACTGCGCTCGGGGCTCACCCTCCCCTGCGAAGCTCCCCCACGGACTTCCCTGCGAAGCGCCCCTACGGGTTGCTCGTGCCTTCCCGACCGTACTCGTCTTCGATCCGAACCACGTCGTCGAGCTCCGGAGTGGACACCTCGACCAGGTCGCAGGTCTCCACGGCGACGAACCGGTGCACCGTCCCCGGCGTGACGTGGAAGGCATCCCCGGGCCGGCAGAGCCGGCGTTCGACGTCGGGCGGCGCCCCCAGTTCGAGGCCCAGGACGCCGTCGAGGACGGTGAGGCTCTCGTCCTTGACCTTGTGGTACTGGCGGGACAGGCGGTGTCCCTTCTCGATGTGCAGGATCTTGCCGACGTAGCGTTCGGTGTGCGCGAAGATCAACTCATGCCCCCAGGGCTTCTCGACGCGACGCGGCAGGCCGGAACCCACGGACTAGGACTTCCCGGGCGGCAGGATTGAGGCCCGCAGCAGCGCCCCGATGGACGGCGGGGCGACGAGCGCGACGGTCCCGACCACGGCGATCGGCGAGGCGTCGAGCGGCGGTGGGGATTCGATGCGGATCGAGGCCGGCAGCGTCTCGGCCGGCGCCGCGGCCTCTGCGGCGGCGGTCGGGAACACCGTCGTGCTGGGAAGCGGCGGAGGAGGAGGTGGCGCGACGGCCCCTCGCTCCATCGTCCCGAGCAGCGCCTCTTCCGAGGAGGCCTCGCCGACGATCTCCATCTCGATGTCCTCGTCTTCGCCCTCCCACACCAGGGGTGCGGGGGCCGCGGCCGGCGCGCGGGACGCTTCGAGGGGCGGGACGGGGATCGTGCGGGCCGGCGGCTCGGCGACCGGCGCCCGGTCCGCCAGCTCGTTGGTCAGCGGCTCGTCGTCCTCCGGCAGCGGTGCGTGGGGGGCGACGGGGGGACCGCCGAGGCGCACGCGATTGGCCTGCACGCGCTGCAGGAGCGTCTCGAGGCGCGCCTTGCGTGCGGCGACGTCGGTGCTCATCGCTCACCCTCGCGCGCCGCGCGGGCCTCCTGGTACAGCCGGGTGGCGATCGTCTCGGGGCCGACGCCGGCGGAGCGGAGCTGCGTCGCACGGCGGATCGCGGCCGGGTTGGCGACCAGCAGGCAGCGCCCGCCCGGGGTCTCCATCGCGAGGCAGGAGGCGTCCTGGCCCAGGAACGTGGTGAACACGCCGGAGAACAGCGCCTCGAAGAACGCCGCCCCGTTGACCCCGGCGAGCAGGTCGCCGTCGAGGCGCACCAGCAGCACCTCGCCGAAGCTCTCGAGGACCGCGCGGCCGAGGCCGTGGACGGCGAGCAGCCCGTTCAGCTCGTTGAGGAACGTCTCCGGCGCGGCGGACAGCGGGTCGCCGCCGCCGGCGGCCAGGCGGTCGCGGACCCGCTTGCCGAGCCACTCGCCGAAGCCGCGGGCCAGCCGCTCCAGCGGGGCGGCGTCCGTCTCGCCCGCGAGCCGCTCGAGAAACTCCACCGGAAGGACCAGCACGCCGGTCTTCTCGGTGGCGGCGCGCCCGTGCGCCAGGTCGAAAGTGAAGTATCCGGCCGGGTTGAAACGGTCGTTCGCCATGATCACCCTCGTCTGTGCGAATACCACGTCGGAGCGCAGGGGGTCAAGGAAGTCAAGGAAGTCGGGATGGTCGAGCCAGGGCTTCCTCGACTCCCTCGTTGACTCGCCGGCGCGGTTCCGTAGAATCGCGTTCGGCCTTCGGGAGGGGAGTGGACGTGTCGTTCGACCTGGGCAGTCCCACCGCAACGCTGCTGCTGCTCGGCGCCCTGGCGCTCGTGCCGTTCCTGCTGATGGTGCTGACCAGCTACGCCAAGATCTACATCGTGTTGGCCTTCGCCCGGACCGCGGTGGCGGCGCCGCAGGTTCCCCCCAACGTCGTGCTGGCGGGGCTGGCCGTGCTGCTGAGCGTCTTCGTGATGGCGCCGGTGGGCCGCGAGGCCTACGCACGGGTGGCGCCCGAGCTGACCGCGGCGGCGGCGGCGACCGAGACCACGGCGGAGCAGGATCTGGAGCGGATCGGCCGGATCGCCTCGGGCGTCGAGGGTCCGCTGCGGGGCTTCCTCGAGCGGAACACGCAGCCGGAGGCGCGGCGGCTGTTCGAGGGGCTGGCGCTGCGCAAGGGAATCGATGCGCGCGCCGACGGGCCCGCCCGCCTGCTGGTGCTGGCCCCGGCGTTCGTCGTCACCGAACTGCAGGAAGCGTTCCTGGCCGCCTTCCTGTTGTTCCTGCCTTTCCTCGTGGTCGATTTGGTGGTATCGAACATCCTGCTCGCGTTGGGCATGCACATGTTGTCGCCGACCACCATCTCGCTGCCGTTCAAGCTGTTGCTGTTCGTGGCCGTCGATGGCTGGGAGTTGCTCGGGCGCGGGCTGACGCTCGGTTACGTGTAGACGCGGAGGCTGTCGGACGTGACATCGTTCCGCTCGTTCCTCGCCCGGGAGCGCCTGGTTCCCGTCGAACAGCTCGACCGGGCCCTGCAACGTCAGATCCTCTACGGCGAGGACCTGGCGGTGAACCTGCTCGAGATGGGCGTGGTCGGCGAGGACGAGCTGGCGCAGTTCCTCGGCATGTTCTACCGCCTGCCGATCGTCACCCGCTCGGACCTCGAGTCGGTCGCCGCGCCGCTCCTCGCCCGCGTTCCGGAGGCCCTGGCTCTGCGCCATCGTATCTGCCCGGTGGCCCTGGCGGACGAGGCGATGGTCGTCGCCGCCGCCCGACAGCTCGACAAGGCCGTGGTCGACGAGTTGCGCAAGGCCACGGGCACGAGCGTCTCGCTGGCCGTGGCGACCCCGGTTTCGCTGGCCTGGGGACTGCACCTGCACTACGGGGCGGAGATGCCGCCCCGGTTCCAGCGCCTGGCCGACCGGCAGGCGAAGCCGGGCCCGGCGTCCCCGGGGCCTTCCGCGACACCGCCCGCGGCGCCCTTTCCGCCGGAGGAGGAGCCCGAGCGCCCGCGGCGTCCGTCCGGCGTCATCGTGATGCCGGACGACCTGCCGGCCTCGGACCGGGAGACGGGGTCGGCCGAACCGCTCGAAGGACGCTCGACCCCCGAGGCCTCGATGCCGCCGACGGCTCCGATGCCGGTCGAGCCGGCTCCGGAGGGGTTGCCCGAGGAGGTCGCGAGCTTTTCGACGGCCGAGGAGGTGCTGCGCGGCGTCAGCCTGTCGCACGATAACCCGGCCGACCGGCTGCTCGAGATGGTCCTCGGTCCGCCGTCGCGCCCGCCGCCCCCGCCGGACTCGGAGGAGCCAGGCGGCGCCCCGGAGAGCGAGGTCCCGACCGATCAGGGCGTTCCGCCGCCGGTCCTGCCGCCGCCGGAGTCCCCGGGGGCGGACGCGCGGCCGTTGCCGATCACCAAGCCGCTGCCCGCGGTGCCCCGCGAGGCACCCCGCAGCCCGGCCGCGGAGGAGGATCCCGCCGCCGCCGTGGTGCGGGTGCAGTCCGTGATGCTGGGGGACGCGGAGGAGCGGCCGGCCGAGCCCCGAGTGCGGCCGGGCACGATCCCGCCGGCGGTGGAGGCGATCCTGCAGTCCGCCCCGGTGGCGCCGGGGCCCCGCGGCGACCTGATGGGACGGATCCAGCGGCTCGACGCGCTCGGCACGCCGACCGATGTGCTGCGCTACGCGTTCCAGCTGTTCTCCGCGGCGTTCCGCGTGGGGTTGTTGTTCGACACGACGGCCCGGAACCCCCGGCTGCGCGACGCGTTCGGCGTGCGTACGGGCGCCGAGGGCTATCGGGGGCGCGAGTTGCCGGGGGACGTCATCCCGTCCCCCGTGCGCAACGCGGCCCAGCCGCTGCTGGCGCCGTTCGAGCCCGAGAGCGCGATGGCGGGGCTGCTGTGCGAGCTGTTCGGCGAGGTGCCGGTCAACGGCCTGTTCCTGCCGGTGACGGTCGGCACCCGGGTCGTGGCCGTGCTGTACGGCGACAACCGCGAGACGGCGACGGCGTTCGACAGCGTGCGCGACCTGTTCCACCTCGCCTGGGCCGCCGGGACCCGTCTCGGGGACCTCGTGCGTCGCCGCCACCGCGTCGCCCCCGGCGAGGCCGCCGGCGACGTCGACGACACCGAGCGGGGGATGCCGCCCGCTCCGACGACCACCTGACCGCACCCGCGTCGCCCGCGCGCTTCGCCGCTGGCCGGTCGCCGGGCTCCACGGTATGCTGCCCGGCGATGCTGCGAGCGCTCCCGTTCGTGCTCCTCGGTCTCGCCGGCGCCTGCGGCGACGGCGCTTCCGGCTCCGACGACGCCGGAACGCCCGGGGACGACGCAGCGGAGACGCCGCCGGACGCGGAGCCGGAGGTCGAGGACGACGGCGGCGCGCCCGACGAGGGGGACGACGACGCGGCGGGGGACGACGGGGCGGCCGACGTGTCGAGTTGGGACGGCGACGTGCCGGACCTGCCGTACCTGGACAAGGACGAGCACGTCGCGTCGTGCATGCGCACGCGGGCCTGTTTCCCGGAGAATCCGCAGCAGCTCGCCACGTGCACCGCGGCCTTCGCCCACATCAGCGGGCGCGAGGTCGGCTACACGCTGGCCGAGGTCACGCGCTGCGTCAACGCCGCCGGAACCGACTGCGAGGCCGTCCGGGGCTGCCTGACGAACGGCGAGCCGCCGACGGCCTGCGTGCCGCTCTCGACGCCGGACCGCTGCGACGGCACGGTGCTGCGCCAGTGCTCCCGCGCGAGCGCGCTGGACTTCGTCTTCGACTGCGCCCGGATCGGGCTCGGCTGCTTCCTCGCGAGCGACGGAACGGCGATGTGCGGGCTCGGCACCTGCGACCCCGACGCGTTCCGCTGGACCTGCCGCGGCGACACGGTCGTCTCGTGCGACATGGGCGTGATCAGCCTGGCGCAATGCGACGTCGCCGGCCTGCACTGCGTGGAGGACGGGACGGGGGGGCGCTGCGCCGGCGGGGGCGCCGCCTGCACGGAGGCTTCGGACCCCCGCCGCTGCGACGGCACCCGCATCCTCGGCTGCATCGCGGGGTCCTCGGCCGACATCGATTGCAGCCTCGTCGTCCCGCGCTGGACCTGCGGCGACGTCGAGGGCACGGCGGGCTGCGTGGCGCCGGGGACCGAGTGCCGCGCGGTGCCGTTGTTCGGCAGCGACATCGACGAGTCGTGCGACGGGGAGGCCGTCGTCTCGTGCCTCGACGGCTGGGTCGAATCGCTGTCCTGCACGGCGCTGGGGCTGGGGCCGTGCGAGGTCCTGTCCCCCGGCCGCGCGGCGCGGTGTACCGTGCCGTAGCCACGGAAGCGGGGGACCCGGAAGGACGGCGGAGACGATGCGGGATCGCGACGTGGGATGGATGCTCGGACGCGTCCAGCGGCACCTCGGGGCCGACGCGTTGGGGATGGTCGAACGGGTCTCGCGCAACCCGTTCGAGGTGCTGGTGGCGACGCTGCTCTCGCTGCGGACGAAGGACGAGACGACCGAGCCGGCGGCGGCGCGGCTGCTGGCGGAGGCGTCGGACCCGGCGGCCATGCTGCGACTGCCCGCCGCACGGATCGCGCGCCTGATCTATCCGGTCGGGTTCTACCGGCGGAAGGCCGACCAGCTGCGGGAGATCGCCCGGCTGCTGCTCGAGCGCCACGGCGGGCGCGTGCCCGACGACCTCGACGCCCTGCTGGCGCTGCCCGGCGTGGGCCGCAAGACGGCGAACCTGGTGCTGTCGGCCGGGTTCGGCCTGCCGGGGATCTGCGTCGACACCCACGTGCACCGCATCACGAACCGTTGGGGCTACGTCGCCACGCGGCATCCGGACGAGACGGAGCTGGCCCTGCGGGCGAAGCTGCCGGCGCGCCACTGGCCGACGATCAACCGGCTGCTGGTGCTCTTCGGCAAGTCGGTGTGTCAGCCGGTCTCTCCGCGGTGTTCGGAGTGCCCGGTGGCGGCTCGCTGCGCGCGGTGCGGGGTGGGGCGACACCGTTGACGGACGCCGGCATCCGTGGGAGATTGCCCGCATTCCGGTGCGTGCTGGAGGTGCAGGGATGCTGAAGTTCGACGTCGTGCACGGCCCGCTTCTCGATGGCTCGGCCGACCTGCTCGCCGTGGCCGTCTCCGGCC
>JAFGHH010000459.1 GCA_016930215.1 Deltaproteobacteria bacterium | reverse complement strand
GCCGCCGCTGGCCGAGGTCGGCGTCCGGCCGCTCGCCGCGGCGGAGCGCGACGCGTTCCACGGTCCGGCCGCCGAGTCGCTGGCGCGCCGGCGGTTCGACGACCGGCACTTCACGTACTCCAACGAGAACGACCACGCGCTGTGGCTGCCGCACGTCGCGGCGCAGGGCGGCGGCTACCTCGGCGTCGGCGCGGACCAGAACTACACGCTGTTCGCCGCGGCGCGCGCCGAGTTCGTCTGGCTGATGGACTACGACGTGGTGGTGACGCAGGCCCACCGCATCTACCGGGCGCTGATCCTCGAGTCGGTCTCGGCCAACGAGTTCCTGCTGCGCTGGGAGCCGTTCGACGAGCGGGCGACGCGGGAGCTGGTCGAGGCCGCGTTCGCGGACGAGCCCGACCGCGGGGAGCTGCTCGAGTTGCTGGACGTGTTGTGGCGGGGCGCGGGGCACTACTTCCGCAAGGTGGCGGCGCGGCGCGCCCCGGACGGCGGGCCGGGCTCGTGGCTCGCCGACCCCGAGCTGTACCGCATCGTGCGGGCGACGTTCGCCGCGGACCGGGTGCGGATCGTCCCCGGCGACCTGCTGGGCTCGACGACGATGCCGGGCATCGCGGGCGCGCATCGGGCGCTCGGGGTGCCGATGCGGGTGGTCTACCTGTCGAACGCGGAGGAGTACTTCGCCTACAACGAGGCGTTCCGCGGCTCGTTCGGCGCGATGCCGTTCGACGACCGGTCGGTGGTGCTGCGCACGGTGGCGCGCGAGGTGCCGGACGGGTCGCGCCGCGCCTGGCACTACCAGGTGGAGCCGGCGCGGCACTTCGTCGAGCTGCTGACGGTGCGGCGCGCGGAGCGGTTCTCGAGTTTCGCCGAGGACGCGAGCTACGCACCGGACGGCGGGTTGTCGCTGCTCGGCACGTCGTCGTCCTCGAGGTAGCCCGGGTCGGCGGCGCGCGCCTCGCGCAGCAGCGCCTCGACGCGCAGCAGCAGCTCGCGCACGCCCTCGCCGGTCGCCGCGGAGATCGCGTGCAGCTCCACGCCCCGGCGCGCGAGCGACCGTTCGAGCCGCGGGAGCGCCTTGCGCACGTCGGGCAGGTCGAGCTTGGTCAGCACGGCGAGCTGCGGCTTGGCGGCCAGGGTCGCGGAGTACTGCCGCAGCTCGGCGTTCAGCGCGTCGTGGTCGGCGAGCGGTTTGCGGCCGGGGGTCGGGTCGAGGGTCACGAGGTGCAGGAGCACGCCGGTGCGCTCGACGTGCCGGAGGAAGCGGAACCCGAGCCCGGCACCGCGCGCGGCGCCCGGGATCAGCCCGGGGATGTCGGCCATCACGAACGTCCGCTCGGGGCCGAGCGTGACCACGCCGACCTGGGGCGTCAACGTCGTGAACGGGTACGGGGCGACCTTGGGCCGCGCGCGGGAGACGGCGCGGATCAGCGTCGATTTGCCGACGTTGGGGAAGCCGAGCAGCCCCACGTCGGCCAGGACCTTCAGCTCGAGGCGCACGCGACGCTCCTCGCCGGCGGCGCCGGGCTCGGCCTTGTGGGGCGAGCGGTTGCCGGGGGTGGCGAAGCTCAGGTTGCCGCGGCCGCCGCGGCCGCCGCGCGCCAGCACGGCGCGCCCGCCGGGCCGGCGCAGGTCGGCCAGCGTCTCGCCGGTGGCGAGGTCGGTGGCGACGGTGCCGACCGGGACGCGCACGACGAGCGGCTCGGCGCCGCGGCCGAAGCAGTCGTTGCCCCGGCCGTGCCGGCCGCGGGGGGCCTCGAGGCGCGGGGTGAGGCTGAGCTGGAGCAGGGTGCGGACGTTGGCGGCGGCCTCGAGGACCACGTCGCCGCCGTCGCCGCCGTCGCCGCCGGAGGGGCCGCCGCAGGGGCGGTAGCGTTCGCGGCGGAAGGCGACGCAGCCGTCGCCGCCGTCCCCGGCGCGGACCTCCACGGTGACCTCATCGATGAACTGCACGCGCGGACCCGTCCCGCGCCGCTCAGGGCGGCCCCAGCTCGTAGTCGGCGAGGACGTCGGCGCCGCCGAGCAGGGCGTTGCCGGCGTGCTGCACGTAGTCGATGCGGACCACCGGGTCGTCGAAGCCGCCCGGCATCCCGCCGGCCGCCTTGCCGGGAAGCTGGAACAGCGGGCTGGAGTCGGGCGCGTAGCGCATCCGGACCAGGAACGACAGCGACCGGCGGACCTGCTCGAGCACGACGAGGTTCGGACGACCCATCGCCTCGCCGAGCTTGTACGTCGCCACCGTCGCCTCGGTCCGCCCCGCGACCGGCGTCGTCCGCGGCGCCAGGAACGGCGTCACCACGTACGCCCCTTCGTAGCCGAACGGCGGCTCGCCCTCCTCGGTCTGCATCTCGCGCAGGAAGCCCGCGAACCCCTCGCAGAACTCCAGGTACGCATCGCTCTGCACCTCGGGGAACGCCTCGTACGACGCGATGCAGGTCCAGTGCTCCTCGCCGTAGAAGTAGGCGGAGCCGAAGAACGACCAGTTCTCGGTGGTGAGGAAGTCGAGGGCGGCGCGGATCCGGTCGAGCAGGGCCGGGTCCTGGAGCACGCGGTACGCCTCGACCAGCGCGAGCGTGGCCTCGCCCGAGTAGTACAGCAGGCGTTCGGGGAAGCGCCGGTTCTGCGAGACGTCGTACATGTGCACGAAGTCGCCGTCCGGCTCCTGCAGCCAGCAGAGGAACTCGGTGAGCTGCCGCAGCGGCTCGAGGTACTTCCCCTCGCCGGTCCCGCGCTCGTACTCCGCCATCGCCACCGCGGTCAGCGCGGCCGACCCGGCATCGACCACGCTGCCCTGGCCGACGCAGCGTCCCGGGGCCTCGCCGCACGAGCGCAGCTCGCGCTCGACCACGTAGTCCAGCGCGCGGCGCGCCGCCTCGCGGGCCACGGCGTCGCCGGTCTTGCGGTGGGCGAACGCCAGGAAGTAGGCCGAGCCGGAGTGGCGGGGCAGGGAGTAGCCGAAGTCGAACGGGGAGTCGGCGAGCGGGTCGTAGTCGTACTGGAACCGGCCGTTCGGCTGCAGCATCCGCTCGAGCCAGCGGACGCCCTCGAGGGCGACGGCGCGGTAGTCGTCGACGGTCTGCGGCGGCGGGTTGATCACCCGCCCGGCGATCAGCCGCTCGGGCAGCCCGCCCCGCCGCTCGACGAGCTCCACCGTGCGGAAGCGCCGCAGCTCCGGCTGCTGCTCGTCCCACGTCTCGTCGGGAAGGTGCGTCCCGAGCCACAGCGACTCGACGGCCTTCGGCACGTCGAGGCCCGCCTTCATCTGCCCGCCCGGCAGCGGCAGGAAGGCCGAGTACATCCGCGCCCGGAGCAGGTCGTCGGGATACAGCCGCTCGGTCGAGTCGGCCAGGCGCAGGGCGACGCCGTCGAGGGTCGTGACGAAGGAGGCGGAGGCGGCGAGGACGGGCCACGACAGCACGGCCCCGTCGGCCACGACGAACGACAGGTGGAACCTCGCCTGCTCCAGGTCGATCCCGTCGAAGCGGCCCGCGACGCGGGCCTCGCCGAGCGCCTTGGCGGCCTGCGCCGTCAGCTCGCCGAGCGTCGGCGCCTCGAACTCCTGCCGGAACGCCGGCAGGCCGTCGTGCCACAGCAGGACGCGCACCGGGCCCGGCAGGGCGGCCCGTCCCGCGTCCCCCAGGTCGCCCGGGACGCGGCCCGCGGCGGCGTCGCGCAGCGCGGCCATCGCCGCCGCCACGTGTTCGGGAGCGGGAGGCTCCGCGAGGTCCAGTCGGACGCAGCGGGTGATGATCATCGACCCGAGCAACGTGACGACGGCCCAGGCGGCGAGACCGTCGCGCAGCCACGGTCGGCCGCGCCACCAGGCGGCGCGGCTCCCCTTTCCGGAAGTCGCGTCGCTCATTCCGGCCTCCGCTCTTCCTTCGCCTCTTCGGCCTTCGGCGGCTCGATCTTCGACGCCTCGGCCTTCGTCTCCCCGGTCTGCGGCCGGAGCAGGAACAGCGCCAGCGCGGGATAGACCACGAGGTAGGGGAGGATGGTGAAGACCATCAGCGTGAAGAACGCCGAGGCGCCGCGTCCCAGGTCGCCGTAGATCCCCTTGAGGTAGGCGGCGGTCCAGATCAGGGCGGTCGTGAACGCCAGTCCCGCGACCAGGGCCACGGCCGCGGAGACGCGGGCGAGGAGCGGCGCCTGGCGCAGGCCGCCGAGCAGCGCGGCGCCGGAGCCGGCCAGCAGGGTGGCGACCAGTCCGAGCGTCAGGTCGACGGGCAGGTAGCGGGCGCGCAGCGCCACGAGCAGCACGATCGCGAGGCCGATGGCCAGCACGACGTGGCCGGTACCGAGCCCCAGGCGGACGTTCCGGGCGATCTCGTTGCGGTTCTCCATCTCGCTCGCCACCTCCCGCGCCGACGATCAAGCCGCCGGGCGTTGCGGAATCTAGTCAAAAGGCGGGGTCGGCCGCAACCCGTACCCCGCACGGACGTCGGAGCGTCGCAGCTTCAGGAGAACGGGCGGGAGCGGTCGATCGCTCCCGAGCCGGCGTCACGGCGGGTGAACGGGTTGTTCTCGTCGATCCCCGGCCGGCCCGAATCGGCGGGCGGCGGCGGGGGCGGTGGGGGCGGCGCACCGGCTTCGGCGGGGGCGACGCCGCCGGCGTCGCGGCGCGGCGTCGCGGTCCGCCGCTCCAACTGCACCTCGAGCTGCGCGTCCTCGGACAGCGACACCAGCCGCACCTCGGTCTCGTGGCCGCGGGCGGTGACTTCCACCTTCAAGTCCGGGTCGCCCTTGCGGAAGCGACCCTCGTAGGGATTCCTCACCTTCACTCCATCGATCCGGATCTCGGCCTCGACGGGCCGCGCGGCGATCCGCACCGCGACCACCTCGGTGGGAGGCAGCGCGGCCACGTCCGGCGCGGCGCCCACGACGTCGCCCGGAGCCGCCTCCGGCGCCGCCGCAGCCTCGTCTTCCGCCGCGTCGTCCGCCGCGGCCTCCTC
>JAFGHH010000458.1 GCA_016930215.1 Deltaproteobacteria bacterium | reverse complement strand
TGGGTCGACCTCTCGGGAAGTGACGAGATCAGCGCGGACGCGTGGAGCGTGAGCACGAACCGGTCGCCGTCGCGCCGCGCGGCCAGGCGATCGAGGCGTCCGTCGCCGTCGAGGTCCGCGGGGGCGACGGGCTGGTAGCCGGTCTCGGCGCAGAGCACGTCGCGGGTCGGGGTCTGCTCGACCGCCGGACCGACCCACGGGCCGCGGTCCGGCGGGGCGACCGCGCCGGGTGCCGGGACCTCGGCCGCGGAGGAGCCGGGCGCGCCGGCGAACCCGGTCCCGTCCGGCGCGCTCGCCGCCCGCGCCGCTCCGCCGGGGGACACCGCGCCCGCGTCCGAGGCCGTCGGGTCGTCCCCGGGCGTCCCGTCGGCACCGCGGCGGGCGCCGCAGGCGACGAGCAGGGCGAGCAGCAGGCAGCAGGCGTGGCGTGTGGTTTGCCGGGACATCCCGTTCGCCTCCCTCCCCCGGCCCGTCGTGCGCTCCGGCCGGCGGACCGTCAGACACCGCCGGCGGGGCCCCCGTTGGCGGGGGAGCGGCGCGGGGGCCGCGGACCCGAGCCCGCGGTCCGGATCGGGGCCTCCGACCGGCCGCCCTACGACACCGCGCGGCGGTGCGGATCGATCCGCTCGTGCTCGTGGCCGTCGATCACCTCGCGCAGGTGCCGTACCGCGGCGTGGACGTCGCGGAACGAGGTGTACAGCGGCGAGGGCGCGAGGCGGATCGTGTCGGGCGGGCGGAAGTCGCAGACCACGCCGCGCGGTGCGAGCGCCTCCTTGATCCGCAGCGCGTCGGCCTCGCGCGTCAGGGCCACGTGGCCGCCGCGCCGCTGCGGCTCGCGCGGCGTCGCCACCCGGAAGTCGTACGGCGCGTCGGCCAGCCGGGCGTCCACCAGCCGGATCAGGTACTCGGTCAGTCGCAACGACTTCTCGCGGACCCGCTCGACGCCCGCCTGCTCCAGCACGGCCAGCGCGCCGTCGACGGCGGCGGCGCCGAGGATGCCGGGCGAAGAGACCTGCCAGCCGCCGGCGCACCGCGCGTGCTCGAAGTCGGGCGCAAGGTCGAACTGGCGCTCCTTGACGCAGCCGAACCAGCCGGCGAGCCCCGGTCCGCGGTCGAAGTGCCGCCGCGCGACGTACAGGAACGCCGGCGCGCCCGGCCCGCCGCAGAGGTACTTGTAGCCGCACCACAACGCGAAATCGACGCCCCACTCGTCGAAACGGTGCGGCACGACGCCGACCGAGTGCGAGCCGTCGAAGCCGATCGGGATCCCGCGGTCGCGCGCCGCCGCGGCCAGCCGCGCGACGTCGAGGAGCTGGCCCGAGCGGTACAGCACGGTGGGGAGCACGACCAAGGCGACGTCGCCGGTCATCCGGGCGATCAGCTCGTCCTCGCGGACGAAACCGTCGTCCGCGGCGCCGACCAGCGCCAGGTGTTCGCGCGGGTCGAGGCCGTGGAGCCGGAGCTGGCTGCCGAGAGCGTAGAGGTCGGTGGGGAATTCGAGCGCGCAGCCCAGGATGCGGGTGCGCCTGCCGGACGGGCGATAGAAGGTCGCGGCGAGCGAGTGGACGTTGTAGGTCGTGGTGCCGGTGCAGACCACCTCGTCGGGCTCGGCGCCGACCAGCTTCGCCGCGCGGGCGCCGAGGCGCTCGGCGAGCCAGAACCAGGGCGGGTCGGCGTCGAGCCAGCCGCCGATCGCCCGGTCGCGCCACTCGCCCATCGCGCGCGTCACGGCCTGCTCGGCGTCGCGGGACTGCAGGCCGAGCGAGTTGCCGAGCAGGTAGACGGTCTCCGGCGGCACGTGGAACCGCTCGCGGAGCGGGGCCAGCGGGTCGGCGGCATCCAGCTCCGCGGCGAACGCCTCGTCGGTGGTGAACCCCTGCATGGCGCCGCAGGATACCACGGTGCGGCGCTCGACGTCCCGCCGCCGCGGCGACCCGCGCCTAGGGCAGCCCGCCGAGCCAGCAGCAGGCGGGCGCGACCAACAGGTCAAGGTCGTCGTTCCGGAGCGCGCGGAAGGCGGTCGCCTCGCGCACGAGCTGCACCGCCGGCACGCGCAAGGCGCGCTGGAGCGCCTGCAGACCCGGACCGGGCCGCTCGTCGCCGAGCTTCGCTTCGACGAGCAGCAGCGGCTTGCGCCGGTCGACGAGCAGGAAGTCGGCCTCCCGCCGCTGCTTGTCGCGCACGAAGTGCAGGGTGAACTCGCCCTCACCCAGCGCGTTCCAGCAGCTCGTCGCGCGGAGCAGCTCGAGCGCCACCTGGTTCTCGAAGCGGGCGGCCGGATCCTCGATGCGGGCCACGTCCAGCAGGTAGTACTTGCGTTCCTTGCGGATCGCGCGCGCGATTCGCGACGTCCAGGTCGGCAGGCCGAAGACCAGGAAGAAACGCTCGAACAGCGCCAGCCAACCCTGCACCGTGTTGTAGGCCACGCCAAGGTCGCGGGCGAGGGACGGGACCGACAACGGGCTGCCGACGCGGGACGGCAGGAGCTGGTACAGCGTCTCCGCCTGCGTCACCGACCGCAGCCCCGCCAGATCGCGGATGTCCTGGCGCACGAGCTGGCTGCCGTAGGCGGCCGACCATCGGCGGTACGATGCGACGCGCCCCCCGAGGAACGGCTCCGGAAAGCCGCTCAACTCCTCCAGTCGCGTCCAGGTCCCGGCCAGCTCGAGGCGACGGTCGAGGGACACCGCGAGCGGCGTGCGGCGGAACTCGGCCATCGTCCGCGCGCCGCCATGGAGCTCGCCGAGCGTGAAAGGCCAGAGGTGGAACAGCAGGTGCCGGCCGGCCAACGAGTCCCCGCCCCGCTGATGCAGATCGAGGCGGCCGCTGCCGGTGACCAGGAAGCGGTAGTCGGCCGCCCAACCGTCGTACAATCCCTTGAGCCAAGCCTTCCAGCGCGGCTGCTTGTGGATCTCGTCCAGGATCACGAGCGGCCGCGACGCGTCGCGGCGCGGCGCCTTCGTGAAGAACGCCGGGTCGGAGACGATCCGCGCACGATCGGCCGGCAGGTCCCAATTGGCGTACGCCGAGTTGGCGAACGTTCCGGCGATCAGCCGGGCGAGTGTGGTCTTGCCGACCTGCCGCGGACCGGCGAGCAGGACCAGCGCCTTCTCGGCGGCGAGCGTTTGCCAGATCCGCTGGTACGGCGCCCTGGACTCCACCTGACCATCTTGCACCCTGTTGAAGAATGGTCAAGACTGTTTTTCAATGGACTAAAAAACGGTCAAGAGGTCCGGGGGCGGCTTGCGCGGCCCGGCGGGACGTGCTGAATTGGATCCGATGCGCGCGAGGCACTGTGCTTCTCCGTCCGTTCCGCGGACCGCGGTCCTGCCGGCGGTCACCGCGGCCTGCCTGCTGGCGGCCGGGGTGGTCGAGGCGCAGGAGCCGCGGCCGGCGATCGACAGCGTCTTCCCGGCGACGGGGGACGCGGAGGGCGGGACGCGCGTCACGATCACCGGCTCGGGCTTCCTGGGCGCGATGTCGGTCTCGTTCGGCGGCGTGGCGGCGGACGACGTCGTCGTCTGGACGCCGCTCCAAGTGAGCTGCACGGTGCCGCCGCACGCGGCGGGGCCGGTGAGCGTGGTGGTCACGACGCCGGTCGGCTCGAACGGGCCGAACGAGCTGTTCGCCTACACGTCGGAGAAGCCGGCGCCGACGGTGACGGTGGTCGTGCCGTCGAGCGGGGGCTCGCGGGGCGGGACGGTGGTGACGCTGACCGGCAGCGGGTTCACCGGCGCGACCGCGGTGACCTTCGGCGGGGTCGCGGCGACGGAGCTGGTGGTCCTCAGCGACACGGAGCTGCGCTGCACGACGCCGGTGCACGCGGCGGGGGCGGCGAGCGTGGTGGTGCGGACGGCCGACGGGACGAACGCGGCGAACGAACTGTACACCTTCGTGGCGGGGAACACGCCGCCGACGGTGGCGGAGGTCTCGCCCGAGCGCGGGCCGACGCGCGGCGGAACGCTGGTGACGCTCGAGGGTACGGGGTTCCTCGGGGCGGCGTCGGTGACCTTCGGCGGGGAGCGGGCGACGAACGTGGTGGTGCTGGGCGAGACGCAGCTGCGCTGCCTGACGCCGCCGCACCGGCAGGGTGCGGTGAGCGTGGTGGTCACCACGCCCGACGGCTCGAACGGGCCGAACACGCTGTTCACCTACGTCGGCGACGGGTGGCTGGTGCGCCGCGCCCCTGCGCGGACCGCCGACCGGGTCGCCAAGCCGACCCGCAGCCGCCGGCCCTAGGAGATCCAGGTCATTTCGAGGGTCAGGGGGTACCATTTCCCTTCGAGGCAGCGCAGCTCGATGCGGTGGCCGACGGCGTTGAGACGGCCGCGGAACTCGGTGACGTTGACCGTGGCACGGGCGCCGTCCTCCGAGAACTCGACCTGCTCGAGCGGCGAGCCGACGGAATGGTACTCGCCGTCGGGGCCCTCCTCGCGCCGCTGGTCGAACGAGAAGTAGGTCGCCCCATCCAGGCCGACCTCCCGCTGCAACTCATCGGCCTCGGCCTCCGTGAGCCAGACCACCGGCCCCGGATACCCCTCGTACTGCAGGTTCACCTCCGCCGGCCCCTCGACGAACAGCGGCTCGTCGCCGGAGGCGAAGGCGAAGTTGCCGAAGAAGGCCGCGTGCAACACGCCCAGACGCGAACACCCGGCCGCCGTCACCGCCTCGGGACACAGACGACAACCGTCGTCGAGCCGCCGACCGGTCTCATCGACCAAGCAGCCGGTGTACGGCGGGGTGGCGCACAGCGGCGGGTCGCCCGAGCCGCTGCCGCGGGGTGCGGGGTCGAGCGCGTCGGCGAGGCCGTCGCCGTCGGTGTCGGCCTTCGCGGGATCGGTGCGCAGCCGTGCCTCGAGCAGGTCGGTCCAGCCGTCGCCGTCGGCGTCCTTGCGCAGCGCGGCCCAGGTGAAGATCAGCTTCTGCTCCACCTCGGGCGGCGGGGGCTCGCCGGACATCGCCCCCATCATCCCGCAGATCGCGCAGATCGGCCCCTCGTCGACCCGACTCACCGTCACCACCGCGCCGTCCCGGGTCGGCTCGACCGCGACGACCGTCAGGCCGTAGGTCGAGGTCTCGCCGGTGAACATCGGCAAGAGGTCGCCGGAGGCCTCCGCACGGAGCCACAGGTCGCTGGTGCCGGCCACGGCATAGGCGACGAAGGCGACGACCGCTAGCCCCACGTGAATTGGGCCGACCTCTTGCGGCGGACCTGGGCCGAAGACGTGCTGCTCTGCCCCAGGTGCGGCGGCCGCCCCTTCGACCCCTCGGCTCCCTCCGGGCGCCCCGGGGCTCAGGGCAAGCTGGCGGTCCTCGAGCCCGTCAC
>JAFGHH010000457.1 GCA_016930215.1 Deltaproteobacteria bacterium | reverse complement strand
GGCCACGTCGGCCACCCAGTCCAGCAGGTCGGCCGAGCGTCCCGGGATCCACGACTGGTGCAGCTCGTCGAGGGCCCCGAGCGCCGCGAGGCAGCCGGCGACGGCGAGCAGCAGGAGCCCCGCCGACCGGGACCGGAGCCGGGCGTCGCGGGCCGTGCCGAGCGCCGCCAGGAAGCCGAGCACGGCGTAGAGGCCGGCGTGGGCCAGCTTGTCGAGTCCCGCGAACACCGGGAAGGGCACGTCCGGCTGCGGCAGCGACGTCAGCGTCAGGACCAGGGTCGCCCAGGCCCCGGCGGGCCACCAGGCGCGCCAGCGCGGGCCGGTGCGGGCGGCGCCGGCGCTCATGTCGCCTCCGCGGGCACGGCGCCCACCAGGCAGTGCGGGCGGGCCTCCTCGACCGTGACGCGCAGCAGCGAGCCGGGCGACGGGGCGAAGCCCGCGGCCGGGCGCACGTGAACGACGTCGTTGTGTCGCGTCCGCCCCTGCCAGGTCCCGCCCGCCCGGTCGCTCGGCGTCTCCAGCAGCACCTCCTCCGTGGCGCCGACGCGTCCGCGGCGCCAGGCGTCGGCGACCGCGTCGGCGGCCTCCTGCAGCCGTTGCAGCCGGCGCGCCTTCTCGGCGGGGGGCACGTCGTCGGGCCGCCGGGCGGCGGGGGTGCCGGGGCGCGGCGAGTAGGTGAACGAGAACACCTGCGTGAAACCGACCTCCCGGACGAGCGCCACGGTCTCCTCGAGCTGCGCCTCGGTCTCGCCGGGGAAGCCGACGATCGCGTCGGTGCCGAAGGTCAGCCCGGGGCGGGCGCGGCGGAGCAGGTCGATCGCGCGTCGGTAGTCGTCGCGGCCGTAGCGCCGTCCCATCCGCCGGAGCACCTCGTCGGCCCCGGACTGGACGGGCAGGTGCACGTGCTCGCACAGCACCGGCAGCTCGGCATGGGCGCGCGCGGTCTCCCCGTCCACGAAACGCGGGTGGGGGCTGGTGTAGCGCAGGCGGAGCAGGCCCGGCACGGCGCCGACGCGGCGCAGCAGGTCGGCGAACCCGACTCCGTCGTGCCGGTAGTCGTTGACCACCTGCCCGATCAGCGTCAACTCGCGCGCGCCGGCCGACACCAGCGCCGTCGCCTCGGCGACCACCTCGGCGGCCGACCGGGGCCGCAGTGGGCCGCGTACGGACGGGACGATGCAGAACGTGCAGTGTTCGGCGCAGCCTTTCGAGATGGTGACGAAGGCGCCGGCGCCCGGGGGCGCGAGGTCGGGACGAGCGTCCAGGAAGTCGCCCGGGCCTCCGGCGGTGAAGCCGGTGGCGACGAGCGGCAGCTCTCGCGTGGGCGGGGCGGCGGCGACGCTCGGCAGCTCGCCGAGCCGGTCCGGACCGAGCACGGCATCGACGTGGGCGAAGTCCGCGAGCCACGCGGCGCCGCGTCGCTCGGCGACGCAGCCGGCGACGACGACCCGCCGGCCGGCGCGACCGCGCTTCCAGACGGCCAGCCGCCCGACGGCCGACCGGGCCTTCTGCTCGGCCTTCTCCCGCACGCAGCAGGTGTTGACGACGCAGACGTCGGCCTCCCCCGCTTCCCTTGCCGGCTCGAGGCCGGCGGCGCGGAGCGATTCGGCCATCCGTGCCGAGTCGTGGCGGTTCATCTGGCACCCCATGGTGACGAACCAGAAGCGGCGTGCGCGGCGGGAGTCGGTCATCGGCGGTCCGGCGGTCCGGCGGCGGTTCAGGAGAGCTTGGGCGGAGGCGGTTGCTCGGCGATCGGGTCGAACAGTCGCCAGCCGCGGATCTCGGCCAGGGACATCAGCAGCAGGATGACGCCGCCGAAGGTGAACAGGTGCAGCACGTACGGGATGACGTCGGCTTCCTTGCGCAACTGCTCGGCCGACGTGCCGGGCGGCGCCGATTCCCCCGCGGTCCGGGCCGAGGCTTCCGCCTGCGCCCGTTCCTCCACCGTCACCTGGTAGCCGTGGCGCGCAGCCAGCGACGTCGCGATGCCGCCGACGGCCAGCAACAGGCCGACGACCGCCAGTCCCGCCGCCCGTCGCTTGTCGCCTCGCTGTGCCACCACGCGCCTCCTGCCGCCCCTCGACCGCGCGGCGGGAAGCTACCGCGCGAAGACCGCCGCTGCAAGGGCCGGGGCGCCCGCGCCGCGGCGCAGCGAGGAAGCCCGGTCCACCTTGCCGGTGGGGCACGGGGCGAGTATCGTCCGGTATCGACGGAGGGTCTGCGTGTCGCTGTCCGATCGGGATCTCCTGGCGAGGGCCTTCGAATTGGCGCTGTCGCCGACGTGCTACTCATGGTTCGAGCGGCTGGCGGACGTACAGGTGCCCGGGCCGCTGCGCGCTCCGCTGTACCAATCCCTGGCGCGGCTGGGTGGGGTGGACCTGACCGATGTGGCGGCGCCGCTCGCGGCGTTCCCCTCGGTCGGGGCGTTCTTCCTGCGACGCCTCGCGGACGGCGCGCGGCCGATCGACCCGGACCCCTCGACCCTGGTCTCGCCGGCGGACGGCATGCTGCAGGGATTCGGCACGTTTGCCGCGGGCGCGGACCCGATCCTGCCGATCAAGGGCGCCCAGGTGGCGCTCGGCCGCGCGTTGGGCCCCGCCTATCGCGAGGCGATCGCCGCGGGTGGGCACTTCTTCGTCGTCTACCTTTCGCCGCGGGACTACCATCGGGTTCACCTGCCGGCCACCGGGTGTGTCCGCTCGTGGCAATCGGTGCCGGGCACCCGGTTCCCGGTGAATGCGCTCGGGGTACGTGCCTGTCCCGAGGTGCTGTGGAGCAACGAGCGGGCGGTGGTGGAGTTGGAGCTCGAGGGTGCCGACCGGCTGTTCCTGGTGCTGGTGGCGGCCTTCGGCGTGGCGCGCACGGAGCTGGCCTTTGCGACTCCGGAGGAGGTCCGACGGCGGGCCGGAGGGCCGCCGGTGGCACTCTCTCCGCCCCGGTCCGTGGAACGGGGGGCGGAGATCGGGGCCTTCAACCTCGGCTCGACCGTAATTGCGGTTTGGCCCGCGGCCCGCGATCCGGTAGTATGGTTGCGCCGCGCCGGCCCGGTTCGGGTCGGCCAGGCCGTGGTTCGATTCGGCCACGCCGGCGCGTGAGGACTGGATGAAGCCAACGGGCCCGAAGGGCGCCGGCGGGTTGGATTCGCCGGAAGACGACCTGCCCCCGGAGGACGCGTCGGAGGACGCGCCGCCGGAGAAGGTGCGCGGCCTGTCGCCCGCCCAGGCGATCGCGATGAGTCGCGCGGTCGTGCTGGGCGACGAGGAAGGCGACGTTCCGATCGACCTCACCGAGGAGCCGGGTGGGCCGGCGGCGGCGCCGACGACCGGGCACGAGGATCGCACCGAGGAGGTGCCGGGCCAGTTGCTCGAGGCGGCCGTCGCGGCGGCGGCCATTGCCGTCCCGCCGCGTCCGCGTCCCTCGTTCGGAGCGGCGTCCGGACCGACGAAGCGTTCCTCGGAGCCCCCTCCACAAGCGTCGTACCGGGCCGTTCCGTCGTCGTCGGTGATCCCGGTTCCGCCTCCCTTCGTGCCGTTTCCGGCCGGGTCCGCGGCGCTCCAGGGGCCGCCCGCGGTGCACCGACCGGCGGTCCAGCCTCCGCCGCCCGCGTCGGGAGCCTCCGGACCGCTCGTGCTGCCCACCGCTCCTCCCGCGCCGACGCCCCCACCTGCGTCGGTTCGGCCATCGATGCCCGTGCCGTCGGCGACACCTGCGGGCGGGTTGCCGAAGGTGATCATCTCGGAGGAGGCGTACCGTCCCTCGCAGGCGCCGCCGCCCGCACCCGAGCCGATCCCGTCGGCCTTCCCGTCCGCGCCGCCCCGGCCCGTGCCGCCGACGCGACCGCTGTCCAAGGCACCGGAGCCGCCGGTCGAGCTCGACGACGACGCCGTCGTCGAGGACGCGACGCCGGACGACGACCTGGTCGACATCCCGGCCGACGACATCGAGGATCTCGTGGACGACGCGGTGACGCCCGGCGTGGACGAGACGGTGGACGTGGACGCGACGGCGACCATGGCCGGGACCGTCCGCACCGCGGCACGCGAGCCGGAGAAGGCCGGAACCGAGAAGGCCGAACCCGAGAAGGCCAAACCCGAGCGGCCCGAGCCCGAGGTATCTGAGCCCGAGGTATCTGAGCCCGAGGTATCTGAGCCCGAGGTGCCCGAGCCCGAGCGGCCCGCGCCCGAGGTGCCCGAGCCCGAGCGGCCCGCGCCCGAGGTGCCCGAGCCCGAG
>JAFGHH010000456.1 GCA_016930215.1 Deltaproteobacteria bacterium | reverse complement strand
CTCGACCACCCGGCGATCGTGCCGGTGCTTGGGATGGGCAAGGACGAGGAGACGGGCAGCGTCTACCTGGCGATGGAGTACGTGGAGGGTCAGCCGCTGTCGCGGGTCGCGCGGCAGGGACGGATGCCGCCGCGGCGGGCCCTGTACATCCTGTTGCCGATCGCGGACGCCTTGACGCTGACGCACCAGCGCGGGATCGTGCACCGCGACGTCAAACCCGGGAACATCCTGCTGGCCAGCGGCGACGTGGCCAAGCTGACCGACTTCGGCGTGGCCCACCTCTCCGGCTCGGACATCACGATGCAGCACGGCCCGGTCGGCTCGCCGTCCTATGCGGCGCCGGAGCAGATCCGTCGCCAGGCCGTCGATGGCCGGACCGACCAGTTCGCGCTCGGAACGGTGCTGTTCGAGCTGCTGGCCGGGCGACAGGCGTTCGGTGGGGAGACGATCGAGGCGCGGATCCACGCGGTGCTGACCTACCAGCCTCCGTGGCTCGGGGAGCCCGCCGGCGCGGCTCCCGACGCGCTCGCGGCCATCGTGGCGCGGATGATGGCGAAGAAGCCGCAGGACCGCTATCCCGACGATCGCACGCTGCTCGAGGAGTTGTACGGCATCGCGGCGCTGCTCGGCGCGGACTGGCCCCGGCTGCGCAAGTAGTCAGGTCGAGGGCGGAAGCGGGTCCGGCCACGCGGCGGTCCAGGCGCGCTCGAGTTGCGCCTCGTCGAGGACGGTCGCCAGGCCGGACCAGGCCAGCGCCTCGCGGAGGAAGCCGCGCGGCGGGGAGGCGATGCGCCGGCGTCGCGGGCCGTCGGGCAGCTCGAGCGCCACCGCCTCGAGGGCCACGGCGGGGGCGGCGAGCACCGCGCCGTCGGCGCGCACCACGCGCGTCGCGCCGCCGTGCCGGCGGTCGCCGAGCACCGGCGCCCCGGCCGCGGCCAGGTGCAGCCGGATCTGGTGCCACCGGCCGGCGGCGATGCCGGCGGCGACGAGCGCGGCGGCAGGCCCGGACTCCAGGACGGCGAGCCGCGTCTCGGGCGGCGTGGGGAGCGGCCGGCCGGCGCGGGTGCGCCAGGGGGCGCGTGCAGGAACGTCGCGCCGCGGACCGCCGGCGGCGGGGGGACGGCCGCACAGGGCGAGGTACAGCTTGCGGAGCTCGCCGCGGCGGGTGGCGTCGAGGAACGCCCGGCGCGTGTCGGCGTCGAGGCTCCACAGCGTGAGGCCGGCGACGGGGACGTCGAGCCGGGTGTGGGGGTGACAGGCGCGAAACGGGAGCTCGAGGGCGGCGGCGAGCGCGGTGCGGAACGAGCACGGCGTGCGGGCCGGGTCGGCGTCGGTCGGGAGACCGGCCGGCTTCCAGGCCACGACCCAGCCGGGGCCGCGTTCGGCGACAAGGACGTCGGTCATGACCGGGGCCGCACGAGGGTGACGGTGCCGGCGGCGCCATCGACGACGACGCGATCACCGGTCCGGATCCGCCCGTCGACTTCGGGGACGCCGAACACGGCGGGCACGCCGTACTCGCGGGCGACGATCGCGGCGTGGGACAGTGTGCCGCCCATCCCGGTGACGACGGCGCTGGCGACGAGGAACAGGGGCGACCAGCCGACGTCGGCGTGCGGCACGACGAGCACCTCGCCCTGGGCGAGCCGACCGGCGTCGGCCGGCTCGCGCAGCACGCGAGCGGGGCCCTCGGCGCGTCCCGGCGAGGCGCCGACCCCGCGCAGCTCGGCGCCGTTCGCGGCGTGCGGGACCAGCGGCGGCGGCGAGCCGACGAACACGGTGGGTGGGTCGGGCCGGGCGAGGTCGGCGGCGAACCGTTCGCGGTTCTCGCCGATCGCGGCCGCTGCGGCCTCGGGCGTCAGCGAGCCGCGCAGGAACCCGCGCACGCCGTCGAGCTCGAGGAAGAACCCGGCGTCGGGCTCGCCGAGTCGCCGGCCCACCTCCAGGGCGAAGGCGCGGTACCAGCCGAGGACCTCGGTGACGCGCGAGCGCATCCGTTCGCGCAGGCGGGTGTATTTCTGGGCCAGGCGCAGGGCGTGGCGCACCAGCGTGAACCTCGCCGGGCGCAGGCCCCGTTCGACCGCCTCGGCCGCACGTCGGCGCGCCTCCTTCTGGCGCTCGACGCGGGCCAGCGGCGTGCCGACCTCGGAGGCGAGGTACGAGCGCAGGGTGGCGAACAGGAAGGTCGGCTCCTCGGACCAGCGCGGCGTGGACAGCTCGGCCTCGCGCACGGTCCGGAACCCGTAGGCGCGCAGGAAGCCGTCGAGGGCCCGGCGGGTCGGTCCGCCGGCCGGCAGGTCGTCGAGTCGCAATCGTTCCGGCGGCGTGCGCTCGAGCACCTCGCGAGCCGGGACGTCGAGCCGGACGATCTCGGAGATGTGCCACAGGGCCAGGCCGGGCTGGGCGCTCTCCAGGTCGGCGAAGCCGGCCATCAGGCCGGCGAGGAGCCGTTCGGCGTCGGCCGGGAGCCACAGGCGCAACAGGGTGCCGAGCGCGACGTAGGACGAGAGCGAGTTGGAGGCGCACGTGAGCATCAGCGAGCCCGTCTCGTCGAGCCACCGGGCGCGTCGGTCGAGCTCGGCGAGCAGCGTCGAGCCGTCGAGCCGGTCCAGGCGCAGCGCCGCCAGCCGGGCGCGCTCGCTGGCCAGCCGGCGCTGGTAGTCGTCGAGCGCCGAGTCGAGGCCGAGGTTGGCGCGGGCGAGGCGCGTCAGCGTGGCGGGGAGGCGGAGCACGAAGGCGGCGCTGTCGAGCAGGTTGCGGTCGGCGTGGAGCCGACCGAGGCCCGGGACGCCGCCGAGCCGCTCGATGTGGGACGGCGTGAGCAGCGGGACCTGCGAGGCGATGCGGAGGAACTCGGTGGCGTTGAGGTAGATCCGGCCGTGGAAGCGATCCACGAGTACGGCGTCGCGGGGCACGGTGCAGCCGAGGGTGGCGAACGCGCGCTCGAAGCCGAGCCGGCTGAAGCCGAGGCCCACGGACCACGTGAACGGGGTGGCCACGCCGGGCAGCGCCTCGCCGACGTTCGCGTTGGTCCAGACCCAGCGCGACGGGTCGGGGCGACGGCCGGGCAGCAGCGCCAGGCCGTGTCGTGCCGCGGCGACCGGCGCTCCGGCCGGGTCGGCGGGCTGGACGGGGTGGACGGCGGTGATCGGGCGCGCCTGCAGCAGCGCGATCCGGTCGGGGTCCTCGGCGTCGAAGGCCCATTCGATGTCGAGCGGTCCGCCGAGGGCGCGTTCGGCGCGCAGGGCGAGCCGGCCGAGGTCGCGGGCGCGGGCGTTGTCGAGGGTCCGGCCACCGGCCTCCGGCGGTTCGTCGCGGCGCAGCACGCGCAGGGTGGCGCGGTCCAGGACCAGGCTCTCCGGCGTCAGCCGACCGGCGACCAGCGCCGCGCCGCCGCCGGGCAGGGCGTTGAGCACCAGCTCGCCGGTGTTGCCGGTGACGGGATTGAGCGTGAACAGCACGCCGGAAGCCTCGGCGCGGACCATCGCCTGCACGACGAGGGCGAGCGAGACGGCGTCGAGAGGGATGCCGGCGCGCTGGAGGTAGGCCACCGTCGAGGGACGGAACGCCGAGGCGTAGCAACGGAGCATCGCCGCGCAGACGTCCTGGGTGCCGACGCAGCCCAGCACGGTCTCCTGCTGACCCGCGGCGGACCAGTCCGCGCGGTCCTCGAAGTTGCCGGACGAGCGGACGGCGACGGGGCGCCGGTCGAGCCGCAGCTCCCGCAGCCCGTGGTCGACGGTGGCGACGACGGAGGGGTCGAGCGGGGTGTTGCGGACGCGGGCGGCGGCCAGTTCGAGCCGTGCGAGGTCGGGGCGACCCGCGCGACCCAGGCCGAAGGAAAGCGAGGCCCGGTCGGGGCCGAGGGCGCGGGCGACGTGCCGGCGGAACACCTCGCCGGAGACGCACAGCCCAGGGGGCACGTGGAAACCGGCGGCGACGAGGCGTGCCAGGCCGGCAGCCTTGCCGCCCCAGCGGCGGTCGTCGAGCGGCGAACTGGTGTCGAGCCGGACGACGACGGCGTCGGCGGCTGCCGCGGCGGGGTTGCGTCCATCCATGTGCGTATCCGCCGCTCCGTCCTGCCCGTCCGCGCCCGGTTGACGGGAGCCGGGCTCCCGGTGTCTGCTGGGACGGGTGGAGGGACGATAGCAAGTGCACCGAGGGGTCTCAAGCCGGCCGGCGGCCCGATCGGGGGCCGGACGTCGTCGCGGGGCGGCGGCGGGGCGCGCGGCCGCCTGCGGGCTGCTGGCGGCGCTGGCGGCGGGCGCCTCCTGCACGGCGTTCGAGCCGGACCCCTTGACGCCCGCGGGGACGTCGGTCGGCAACCCGAACGACGGCTGGCTGGTCGACGGCGTGGCCGTGCCGGACCGGGCGGCGGGGCTGCGTTCGTACCGCGGGCGGGACCATCGTCACGGCTCGCGGCGGTCGGTGGAGATCGTGACCGAGACGGCGGCCTGGCTGGCGGAGCGCTACGAGGGGGCGGTGCTGCACGTCGGGGACCTCTCGGCGGCGGCGGGTGGGAAGATCCCCGGCCACAGCTCGCACCGTGCGGGCCGGGACGTGGACCTGCTGTTCTTCACCCGGCGGGCGGACGGCTCGGCGGCCACCTCCGCGCGGTTCCACAAGTTCGGCGCGGACGGGCTGGCGGTGGGCGTGACGCCGCCGGTGAGGCTGGACCTGGAGCGCAACTGGGCGCTGGTGGAACACCTGCTCGAGCAGTACCCGCAGGACGTCCAGTGGATCTTCGTCTCGCGCGGCGTGAAGACGGCGCTCGTCTCCTGGGCGCTGGCCGTGGGGGCGGCGCCGGCGACCGTGGAGCGGGCGCTGTCGGTGTTGCACCAGCCGGCGGATTCGCTGCCGCACGACGACCACTACCACGTGCGGTTCTACTGCGCGGCGGACGACCTGTCGTGGGGCTGCGCGGACCGGCCGCCGATCTGGCCGTGGGTCCGGCGGACGTTCGACCGGGTCGGCCATGCGGCGACGGACGACGCCGCGCTGCGGGAACTGGCGCTCGGCGAACTGTGAGCCGGCGGGCCGCGCCCGACCTTCTCAGAACAGGTGGCGGATGTCGGCCAGCGAGTTCTCCTCCTCCTCGACGGTGGAACGATCGAGGAGCAGGCGGGTGTCCATCAGGCGCTCCTCGGTGAGCTCGCGGAAGTAGTCGGCGAGTGCGGGGAGGGCCGTGACGAGGCGGACGAAGGCGTCGCGCGGGAGGAACAGCACGGTCGTGTGGCGGGCCGACGTGACGGTGGCGGTGGTGAGGGACTTCTTGATCAGCGAGATCTCGCCGAAACAGTCGCCGGCCCGCAGCGTGGCGAGCAGCACCTTCTCCTGGCCGTCGATCTTGGTGACGTCGACCTCACCGGTGAGGATCAGGTACAGACCCTTGCCCTCCTGCCCCTCCTTGACGATCACGGTGCCGGGGGTGACCTCGTGGGCCGAGAAGCGCTTGAGCAGCTCGAGGCGCTGGCTGCGGTCGAACGGGCGGAACAGCGGGCTGGTGGCCAGGACGTTCTGCACCAGGCGGTCGCGCGTGAAGCGGTCGAGCGCGGTGGCGATGTCGATGATCTGCTCGGAGGCGGCCGTGAGCGTGTCGCGGTTGAATTCGAGGAGGTCGGCCTGGCCGGCGGCGACGACGGTGGCGGTGCGGGGCGAGTTGGAGATCAGGGCCATTTCGCCGAACACCGAGCCGTCGGCCAGGTGCGCCAGGTCGCGTTCCTTGCCCAGCACGTCGTGCTGCGTGACGCGGACCTGGCCGCGGGCGATCACGAAGAACGACTCGCCGAGCTCGCCCTCGCGGATCACGAACGTGCCGTCGGCGCAACGACGGAGCCGGACCAGCCGGATCACGTCCATGAAGGTCTCGGGCGCCAGCAACGAGAACAGCGGCACCGGTGGGAGCTTGTCCGGGTACTTGGCGGTGGGGTCGAGCGTTCCGGCGGCCTGCACGCACGATTCGACGAGGGCCTGCTGGGCGATGCTGAAGTCGAGCGGTGCGCCCTCGAGGATCTCCTGGTCGAGGTCGAGCGGCGCGACGCGGGCGCCCTTGCCGATCCGCTCGGAACCCTCGGCGTACGTCTCGGCCAGCGCCTCGACGGCCGGGGCCACGTCGACCTTCAGCTGTTCCAGGATCTTGATCGCGACCAGTCCGTACAGCGGCTGGCCGATGCGGATCCCCTGGGTCGCCACGGCGGCGAAAACCCGCCGGGCGCCGGCCTCTTCGCCGAGGGCGAGGAGCGTGTCGGCGACGCGCAGCCGGATGTCGACGTCGGCGCCCGGCGGCGCCGACTCGAGGATCATCCGGTAGATCTTGAGCGCGCCGACGTAGTCGCGCTGGGCGAACCGGCGGTTCGCCTCGTCGAAGACCGTCCTGAGCGTCCGCGCCATGGCGGTTCCCCTCCTCCGGAGGCGCATCCTAGGACGAACGGCGGGGCCGGGGCAACGACCGAGCGCCGTCCCGCCGTTTTTTTCCCTCTCGACGGGCGGTTGCGGGTTGCCTAGGATAGAGGAGCCTGCGGGCTGCACAGGAGTTCGTGTGTCGAGCGTCCGGACGAACACCATCGGCAAGTACCACCTGACCAAGCTCGTCGGCCAGGGCGGGATGGGTTCGGTCTACATCGCCACGGACACGGTGCTGGGGCGGCAGGTGGCGGTCAAGGTGCTGCACAGCCATCTTTGCCGGTCCGCGGAGATGCTGGAGCGGTTCCGCAACGAGGCGGTGACGCACGCCAAGCTCGAGCACGCCAACATCGTGCGGTTGTACGACTTCCTGACCGAGGAAGGCCTGTCGCTGATCGCGATGGAGTACGTGCCCGGCGGCCGGAACCTGGGAGACCTGATCGAGCACGGCCCGATGCCGCAGCGCGGTGCCTGCGACGTGATGCGGCAGGTGTTGCGGGGGGTTGCCTACGCCCATGGCGAGGGGGTCGTGCACCGCGACGTCAAGCCGGCCAACATCCTGCTGGGGGAGGAGCGCGGCCGCATTCGCCCCAAACTGACCGACTTCGGCATCGCCAAGGCGCTGCACACGATGTCGATGACCCAGCCCGGAAGCGTGCTGGGCACGGTCGATTACATGTCGCCGGAACAGTGCCTGGGTCAGCCGGTCGATGGGCGCAGCGACCTCTACTCGCTGGGCGTGGTGTTCTACGAGTGTCTGACGGGGCGGGTGCCGTTCCGGGCGCCGACCGAGTACCAGGTGATGCAGGCGCACGTGGACAACCCTCCCGATCGGCCGGACAGGTACGCCCCGGCACTGGTGCCCGGGCTGACGGCGGTCATCCTGCGGCTGCTGGAGAAGGAGCCGACGCGTCGCTACCAGAACGGCGTCGAGGTGCTCGACGACCTCGACGCCTTGCAGGAGGAGTTGGAGCGCCTGGACGAGCCGACGCTGGAACTCCCGCCGGCGCGGATCACCTCGGGGCCCGACGACGAGGTGTCGCAGATCCTGGTCGGACCGACCATGCTGGCCGAGATCGCGGCGGCCACCTCGTCGTCCGCGAAGGCGGAGACGGTGCGTGCCGTGACGGGGCGGTCCGCGGGGACGACGGGAGCCCCGCCGCGGATCGAGGGTTCACTCTCCCTTCCGCGGGCGACGCGATCGGGCGAGTCCACGCCGGCGATGGCGGCGCCCGCGGAGCCGGAGCCCACGGAGTCGCCGGCCCGGCGGAGCAGCGCGTTGCCGTGGGTGCTGCTGCTGCTCCTGCTGCTGGGGGCCGGCGGCTACGCGTTGTGGTGGTTCAAGCCGTGGGAGAGCGGGACCTCCGGCGACGGGGCCAGGCCGGCGGCGGGGGCGGTCGCGCCGGCCGACACCGGCGGCTTGCAGGAGCTGATCGCGGCGGGCCAGCACGCCCAGGCGCTGGACGCGGTCCTCGAGCGTCTGGCCGTGTCGCCGACGAGCGCCGACGCCGACGTATTGGCCCAGATCCTGGAGAGCGCGGCGGGGGTGTTGCCGCCCGAGCGGCGGACGCAGGCGGCGCAGGCGCTGGAGCGGCTGCTGCATCCGGTCGAGGTCGGGCATCAGCCGGGGCCCGAGTTGGCGCGGGCGGCCCTGCGGGGCGGTCGGGCGCTGGCGGCGGCGGGTGCGGTCGGCGATGCGACCTCCATCGTCCAGACCGTGATGACGCTCGACCTGGAACTCGACGCGGTCGGCGAGGCGCTGGCGGCCCTGGCCGAAGCGGTGGAGAAGGCGCGCGACTACTCCGAGGCGTCGGCCGTGCTGCGGCTGCTCTCCGGCGTGCCGCCGAACTCGAAGCTCTACGAGTCGGCGCGCCGGGCGCTGGGGACGGCCAAGGAGCGGATGGTCCTGCGCGAGCGCGCCGCGGCCGAGGAAGCGTTGCGCGGCGGCCAATGGGTCGATGCCCGCGCGTCGCTGGAACGGCTGCAGAAGGACCTCGGCGATTCCTCCGAGACCACGCGCCAGCTCGCGTTGAAGGCCCGGGAGCTGCAGGGCTCCGGAACGCCGGGAGCCTGCGTCCCCGTGGGACTGGCGCGCTTGCGGGACCAGACGGCGCCGTCGCGGTCGGTCGGGCGACCGCAGCTCGCGTGGACCGGCGAGGACTACCTCGTCGTGTGGAGCGACGGCCGGGCCGCGCCGGAGGGGAGCACGGCGCAGCAGGTATACCTGCAGCACCTGGATTCCTCGGGACAGCGGCTGATCGACACGGATCGCGTGGTCTCGGCGCCGGGCGTGGATGCCGGGCGTCCGACGATCGAGTGCCTGGACAAGCAGTGCGGGGTGGCCTGGGACGAATTCACGGGCCAGGTGCGCCAGGTGCAGTTCCAGGTGTTCGACTTCCTCGGCAACCCGGTCGCCGACGCGGTCGTCCTGGACACCGGCGTGTCGCCGTCGGCCTACCCGACCGTGGCGGCGTCGAAGGCCGACGATCAGGTGGTCTACGCCGTCTCGTGGGTCGACCGCGAGGCGGTCGATGCCGCGGGCCAGGTGCAGCGCGAGGCGGCGTCGATCGTGTTCCTGGACCACGAGGGCAAGGTGCTGGACGGCCCGCGGTACCTGCGCACGCCGTCGCTCCAGGAGGCGGAGACGAAGGCGCGGCGGGGTCGTCCGGCGGTGCGACCGCGGATCCCGGTGACGCGGCTGCCGCACGTGGTGGGCCTGGGGGTGGCCGGCTTCGCGGCGGCGTGGGAGGAGGAGCTCGACGGGATCGTCGGCGTGCGGGTCGCCGCGTTCGGTCCCCGGGGCGGCGAGCCGCGCTGGCTCCAGCGCGTCTCGGTTCCGGACAAGCCGGCGCGCGACGTGGAGGGTCGGGTGCCGTTCGTCACGTTCCTGTCCGACGCGCTGCGCCTGGCCGTCGTGTGGATCGACCGCGCCCCGACGCTCGACGGGCTGCACGTGACGGTGCTGGACATCGGCGGCAACACGGTGAGCGATGCCGTGGCGGCGCGCGGGCCGTTCCGGTACCACGGGGCCCTGTTCGTGGGCGACGGCCTCGTCGTGACCCGCTGGACGCGCGGCCGCGCGGCCAAGCTCGGGCTGGCGTACTGTCCGCAGGGCGCTTGCCCGGCGCTCCCGGACGGGACCGAGACGCCGGGCGATTTCCCGTTGATGGCGCTGGGCGGGCGCGTGGGCCTGGCGCCCGGGGCGGCGCAGGGCGAGTTCGCGGCGGTGTGGCGCGAGCGGCCCGGATTCACGGCCTCCGAGGGCGACTCGGAGGACACGCTGGCGGTGGGGGACGAGATCTTCTTCGTCCGGTTCCGTTGCGACCAGCCGGTGCCCGCGGCGCCGGCCGACGCCGGCACCGCCGAGCCGGACGCCTCCTGAACGACCGTCAAGCGACCCGCACCAGCTCGTAGCGACGGGTTCCCAGGCCGATGCGTTCGCCGTGGGCGAGTTGCAGGGAGCCGTCGAGCTTCGGGAACGACATCGCCTCGAGCGTCCGGCCGTTGCGGGAGCGGAGCAGGTCGCAGGCGGCCTGGTCGAGCGCGACGGGGTCGGTGCCGGCGAGCACGCCGACGTCGGGACAGAGCGGCGTCTCGCGGCGGCCCATGCAGTCGCAGTTCTTCGTGACGTGGACGACGAAGGTCAGGCAGCCGAAGCGGCCGGCCATGCGCTGCGTCCAACCCAGGGCGTATTCGGCCATCGCCTCCTGCAACTCCCGCGACTCGACCTTCCAGTCGAAGCGGATCGCGTCCTGGCGGCACGAGGCGAGGCACTCCCCGCAGCCGGTGCAGCGATCGGGGTCGATCGCCATCACCGGCGTCTTGCCGGAGCGGCGGGCGTCCGGTCCGATCGCGCCGCTGGCGCAGTTCGGCAGGCAGTCCTCGCAGCCGATGCAGCGGTCCGCGGCGACCCGGGGCCGCAGCTTGCTGTGCTGCCGCAGCTTGCCGCGCCGGCTGGCCAGGCCCATCCCGATGTTCTTGATCGTGGCGCCCAGACCGGCGGCCAGGTGTCCGGTGGCGTGGGAGACGATGACGGCCGAACTGGCGCGGAGGGCGTCGGCGGCGAGGGCGACGGACCGATGATGCACGCCCTCGATCGGAACCTCGGTCTCGTTGGCCCCGACCAGTCCGTCGGCGCAGAGGAACGGGGCACCCACCGCGGTCGGCGTGAAGCCGTGCTCGTGGACCAGGGCGGTGTAGTCGAGCGCGTTGCTCCGGCTGCCGGTGTACAGGGTCGTCGTGTCGGTGAGGAACGGCGTGCCGCCGGCGGACCGCACCAGCTCGACCACCTCGCGGATCACGTGCGGCGGCACGAACCCCCGTCCACCCCGCTCGCCGAAGTGGCTCTTGACCGCGGTCAGACCGCGCAGGCGTGCTCCGAGGTTCGCGGCCTCGAAGGCGCGGCGCGCCGCGAGCGCCAGCTCGTCCTCCCCCGCCCGCGCGCTGGTCTCCACGAGATGGACGACGGCCGACTTGCCCATGGGCCGCATCGTAGCATCGGTCGGCCGGAACGGACGCGAGAAGTCGAGAGCCCGAACAACTCGAGGGCGCGGGAGGCCGGCGTAGTCCCCGGTTGCCTCGTTCGGCGCCCTCGTCTAGACTTGCCCCTTGCCGACGGAGGAGGATCAGACCGTGGATGACGACGTATCCCTCGTGCCGCTGGGCGGGTTGGCCGTCGAGGAGGGGAGCGATGCGGGCGTCGTGTTGGCCATCGGCGAGCGGCCGGTGACCGTCGGCCGCGAGACCGGCTGCGAGCTCCGCCTCACGGATACCTCGAGCTCCCGCCGGCACTTCCGCGTGCTGTGCGACCCGTCCGGCCGCCTGCAGCTCGAGGATCTGGGGAGCGCCAACGGAACCTACGTCAACGGCCAGCGCGTCAAGAAGGTCGTGTTGAATCCCGACGACGTGATCGGCATCGGCCAGACGACGCTGCGGTTCCTCTCGGAGGCACAGCTCGTCGAGGCGCTGCGGCAGCGCACGATGCGCGTCACCGAGCGCGATCCGCTGACGCAGACCTGCTCCCGCCGCCTGTTCGACATGCGGCTGCGCACCGAGGTGACGCTCAACGCCCGCTCCGGCGGCACCGTCTCGGTGGCGCTGCTCGAGGTCGATGCCCTGGCCACGATCGTGCAGACCCACGGCGAGCGGGGTCTCGAGCGGGTGCTGCAGGCGATGGGTCTGGGGCTCGTCGGCTTCCTCCGCGAGAACGACCTCTTGGCACGGTTCGACGACACCGCCTTCGCCGCCCTGATCGTCGACCCGAGCCCCAACACGGCCTACCTGGTCGCCGAACGGATGTGCGCGGGCGTCGAGGGGCTGCGGGTCGATGTGGCGGGTCAGCCGGTGCCGCTGGCGGCGAGCGTCGGGCTGGCGAGCGACAAGGGTCGCCGCGACCTGACGATCGAGGCGCTCCTGGAGCGGGCGAGCACGGAGCTCGACCGGGCCCGGGATGCGGGCGGCAACTGCGTCAGCCGCTGGGTGCATCCTGCGATCCGCGAGCCGGTTCCGGCGGTTTCCTCGGACCTGCGCGGCACGGTGGTCGGCGTGGACCGCCGCAGCAAGTAGCCCGCGCGACGGCAGATCCGGTGGCTTCCCGACGGCGATCGAACAGCGGGTCGAGCCGCACCGCAGCGCGGCGACCCGCGGTCGTGCCGTTCGCCGGCGTGGCCCGCGAGTACGCGGCCTTGCGGTCCGCGGTCGATGCCGCGATCCGGGCCGTACTCGCCTCGGGCCGCGTCGTCCGCGGACCGTCGATCGCCCGCTTCGAGCGCGCCTGGGCGCGGTTCCTCGGCGTCGAGCACGTGGTGCTCGTGCATTCCGGCACGACCGCCCTCGCGGCGGCGCTGGCGGCGGCCGGTGTCCGGCCGGGCGACGAGGTCGTGCTGCCGGCGTTGACCTTCGCGGCCACCGCGGAGGCCGTGCTGGCGCTCGGGGCCGTGCCGGTCGTCGTCGATGTCGCCCCCGATACCCTGTTGCTCGACATCGACGCGGCGCTGCGGACGGTCGGGCCGCGCACGCGCGCCGTCGTGCCGGTGCATCTGTACGGCCAGCCACATCCGCAGCTCGAACGGCTGGCGCGGGAGCTGCGGCTCCGCCGCGTGGCCCTCGTGGAGGACGCCTGCCAGGCCCACGGCGCCGTCGCTCCCGGAGCGCGCTGCGGCGTGCGGGGGACGGCCGCCGCGTTCAGCTTCTACCCGACGAAGAACCTGGCGACGTACGGCGAGGCGGGAGCGGTGGCGACCGGCGACGCGCGCCTCGCGGCTCGGGTCCGCGCCTGGCGCGACCACGGCGACGCGCGACGGGGCGTCCGGCCGGGCGTGGGCCTCAACCTGTGGCCGGGCGAGATCGAGGCGGTGATCCTGTGCGTCAAGCTGCCCTACCTGCGCGCCTGGAACGCCCGGCGACGGGCCACCGCGCGGCGGTACGATCGGGCCCTGGCCGGCCACGCCGCGCTGCGGCCGGTGGCGAACGTCGTCGGGACCCGCCACGTCTACCACCAGTACGTGGTGCGGGCGCGCGACCGCGACCGGTGGCGGGCGCGGTTGGCGGCGGCGGGAATCGAGACGGCGGTGCACTACCCCCGGGCGCTGCCCGACCGGCCGGGGTTGGCCGGGCGGGTGCGGATGCGCGGCGGCTGTCCCAACGCGCGGGCCGCGGCACGCGAGGTGTTCGGCGTGCCGATCCATCCATGGCTGACCGAGGCCGAGCGGCGGCGGGTGGCGGCGGCGCTGGCGGGGAAGTGAGCTACCGGTCGGTCGGGGCGAGGGGGTGGCGGGGTTCGCCCGGATCGAGCAGCACGCCGAGGCCCGGCAGGTGGGCGAGATTGAACAGGAGGTCCCAGGCTCCCTCGCGGGCGGCGTCGCCGGCGGCGTCGTCGGCGGTGCGCAGCGGAGCGAGACGGCCGTAGTCCAGGGCACCGATGCCGGCCAGGCCGCGCAGCACGTCGCCGGCCCAGGCCGCCTCCGACGCTTCCGCGGCGACGCCGGCGCCCGCGCCCAGCACGCCCCCCAGGAGGCCGCACGGCCCGAAGGACAGCGCGACGCGGGCTCCGAGCTTGACCGCCCATTCGATCGTCGCCCACGTCGCGTACTCGTCCTCGCGCTCCGCGATCCGCCGCTCGACGCCCCGCGCCAGCAGGCTGTCCTCGCCGACTTCGCCGACCAGCGAGACCAGCGCCGGCCCGCCGTCGCGCAAGAGGACCAGGGGCGAGTCCGCGCGCTCGCCCAGCAGGACGAGTGACAGGGCGGCGTCGACGGCTCCGGCCAGCTCGGCGGCCCGGTCGCACAGCTGCTGGTCGATGCGCCGCAGGGAGTCGTCCTGCAGGACGCCGCCCACCAGCGCGCGGAGGATCGGTCGGGCGCACAGCGCCTGCTGCAGGGCATCCCAGCCGCCGTCGTCGTCCCAGGGTGTCGGGGGCCCGGTGAGCGGGTCGGCGATCGGGACGGGGTCGTCGAGGGCGGCCTGGGCGAGGTCGAAGGGGTTCCACGAGCCGACGGCGGCGCGCACCTCGGCCGCCAGGGCGGCGGCTCGCGACGGGTCGTCGAGCCGGGCCTGGGCGTCGGCCAGGAAGCCGGCGGGGTCCCGGGCGAGCTGCTCCCGCAGCAGCTGCCGCGCCTCGTGCTCCCGCAGGTCGGCCGCGAGACCGGCGGGGTCGGCGGCCAGGCCCAGCTCGCGGAGCGCGGCCAGGCGCCCGGGGCCGTCGGGAATCGACAGCAGGCGGGCGACGACCTCGGTCCGCGCCGTCGGGTCGGCTGCCAGCTGCGGCAGCAGCTCCCGGGCCTCGCGCAACCGGGCAACCAGCTCGTCGCGCAGGGCGATCTCGGCGCCCCGCGCCGCGGCGTCCTCGGCGCCGCGCACGAAGGCCTCGGCCTCGGACGGCGAAAGGCCGCGCTCGCGGACGAGGTGTTCGTGGAGTTCGGCGCCGGCGACCTCCCGTCCGAGCGCCGCGAAGGCCCGGGCGTCCGCGGTGCGGGCGAAGCCCGGCTCGCAGCGGCCGTCGGCCAGGCAGGGGGCCAGGCTGTCGGCCAGGCGGCGGAGCCGGTTCCGCGCCTCGCGGGTTTCGCCGGCGTCCCGGGCCAGTGCGGCACCCAGATCGTCCTGGATGGGCGAATTCGTGTTTCGATCCGGTCGACTCGTCGGTTCCATCGCTTCCTCCCTCCGTGGTCCGTGCGGCGTTCCGCGCCGCCGCTGCCCGCATCGCGCGGGGGACGGGAGGCGTTGCGTGGAAAGTGCGGGCGGCGGCTCGGAACCGGCGTGGGGGGAGGCGGCTCAGCTCTCGCGGCGGAAGATCATCGCCATCGTCACGCCGCCGCCGCCGCAGATCGAGGCGCAGCACAGCTCCTTCCCGGTGCGGCGCAGGGCGTGGTAGCCGGTGATCAGGATCCGGGCGCCGCTGATGCCGGTGGGGTGGCCGAGGGCGATGGCGCCGCCGTGGACGTTGAGCTTCGCGCGGTCCCACTTGAGCATCCGTTCGTCGGTGAGCACCTGGGCCGCGAACGCCTCGTTGACCTCCAGGAGGTCGATATCGGCGAGGGCCATCCCGGCGCGCTTCAGGGCCATCGGGATGGAGATGCCGGGGCCCTCGCCCATGTACTTCGGCTCGACGGCGGCCTCGGACCAGGCCACCAGCGAGAACAGCGGGGCCTTGCCGAGGGCCTTGGCGTTGTTCCGGGTGGTCAGCACGATGGCGCAGGCGCCGTCGGTCATGCCGCAGGCGTTGCCGGCGGTGACCGAGCCGCCCTCCTTGCGGAAGGCGGGCCGGAGCTTGGCCAGGGTCTCGACGGTGGTGTCGCCGCGGATCGACTCGTCGCGGGCGAACTGGACCGGCGGGCCCTTCTTCTGCGGCAGCTCGAGCGGCGCGATCTCGTCGTCGAACCACCCCTGCTGCTGGGCGTGGGCGGCCTTCTGCTGGCTCCCGGCGGCGAACTCGTCCTGCTCCTTGCGGGAGATCTTGTACTTGTCGACCAGGTTCTCGGCCGTCTCGCCCATGCCGCAGCCGCAGGTCGGGTCGATCGAGTCGCTCCAGCCGTCCAGGAGCGTCTTGGGACCCATGTGGAAACCCTCGAAGCGGACCCCCTTGAGCAGGTACGGGATCGTGCTCATCGAGTCCATGCCGCCGGCCACGACGACCTTCGCGTCGCCGAACAGCAGGGTCTGGGCGCCGAGGGCGACGGTCTTCATGCCGGAGGGGCAGGCCATGTTGATCGTCTGGGTCGGGACGTGGGCCGGGATGCCGGCGAAGATCGCGGCGCTACGGCCCGGGTTCGGGCCGTTGCCGGCCTGGCGGCACGAGCCGTAGTTGACCTGCTCGACCTGCTCGGGGGCCACGCCCGCGCGCTGGAGCGCCGCGCGGATGGCGTGGGCGCCGAGGTCGTAGGCGTTCGTGTCCTTGAGCGTGCCGCCGAACTTGCCCATCGGGGTGCGGGCCATGCCGATCGCAACGATGTCCTTCAACTCCATCGGGTCCTCCTGGGGCGCTCGGCGTCAGCCGAGGAACTGCCCGCCATCGACGTTGAGCACCTGGCCGGTGACGTGCCGGGCCAGCTCCGAGGCGAGGAAGCAGACGACCTGGGCGACCTCCTCGGGCTTGCCGAGGCGGCCGAGCAGGATCTCGGACAGGGCGAGGTCCTTCACGGCCTGGGGCGCCTGCGCCATCATGTCGGTCTCGATCAGGCCGGGGGCCACGGCGTTGACGTTGACCGAGAACTTCCCCAGGTCCCGGGCGCAGGTCTTCGTCAGGCCGATGATCCCGGCCTTGCTGGCGGCGTAGTTGGCCTGGCCCAGCTTCCCGCGCTTGCCGTTGATCGACGTGATGGTGACGATCTTGCCCGACTGGCGCTCCTTCATCTGGGGCGCCACGGCACGGATGTAGTTGAAGTAGCCCTTGAGGTTCGTGGCGATCACGGCGTCCCACTGCTCCTCGGTCATCTTCCAGATCATGCCGTCCCAGTTGACGCCGGCATTGCAGACCAGGATGTCCACCTGGCCCCATTCCTTGGTCACCCGGTCGACCATCAACTGGGCGTCCTTGAAGCTCGCGACGTCGGCCTGGATCGCCAGCGCCTTCGCGCCCGCCGCGCGCACCTGCTCGGCCACCGCCTCGGCCTCCGTCGCGTGCTTGCGGTAGTTCAGCGCGACGTCGGCCCCGCAGCGGGCCAGCGCCAGGCAGATCGCGTTGCCGATGCCCATCGAGCCGCCGGTGACGACGGCATGCTTGCCGGACAGGTCGATCTTCATCGCAACCCTCCTCCTGTCGATCGCCGGGCATCCGCCACGGCCGGGCGGGTCATGGAGGTCCTTTCTTAGCCGAACCCGAGCAGACCCTCAAGCCCTCAAACGGCCCGACCAGCCGGGACGGCGGGGGAACCGACCCCGCCTCGTCTGCCCCGGATGCGGGAGGGCCCCGCTCGGCCGGCGAGACTTGAGATCCCCGTGACCGGGTGTAGACTGCGCGCCGACGGAGGACGATTCGCATGCGTGTCCATCTCGGTGTGCTCGCGGTGTTCGGAATCACGGTCGCAATCGGCACGTTCGGTTCCGGGTGCGGTGACGACAGCGAATCGAGCCCGGCCGACGACGGCGGAGCGGAGACGGACGTCGGCGACGACGGCGCGGCGGACGCGGATGCGGACGCGGATGCGGACGCGGACCCCGACGGGCACCCGGATACGGACGCGGAGCCCGACGGGCACCCGGACGCGGACCCGGACGCCGTCGAAGACGGAGCGCCCGACGTCGTCGAGGACGGGACGGAGGTCGAGGCCGATGCGGTGGGCTGCACGGTCGACCGCAGCGGGGCCACCCACCCCGCAACGCTGAGCGACGGCGCGGGCGGCTCGCGGCCCACCCGGTTCATCATCGAAGCCGTGGACTTCGAGAACGACGTGGTCGTCCTCCGCAATGTGAGTGCCGCCACGATCGCGTTCGACTCGGATTGGCGCCTGTTCACGCACGGCTCCTACTGCGAGCTCACGGGAAGTGCCGTGTCCGCGGACGGCCTCCTGCGGGTACACCTGACCGCCGACGGCACGTCGGATGCCGACGACCACTACTGCGACCGCATGACGATGCGGATCGAAGCCTGCGGCGGCGAGCTCGCCCTCCTGTACAACCCGACGGGCGGCGGCTGGAGCAACGACCCCGAGTTCGTCGAGGCGTTCGTCATGTGGGGCGAACGGCAGCCGATGGGCTCGTCGTCCACCTACAACGATGAAGCGGTGGACGCGGGCGCCTGGAGTGTCCGGTACGACTCGACGGAGGACTTCAACGTCTCGGTCTGTTGGGCGACCGGCGAACAGCCGTACTGCGCCGCGGGCGGCGATTGTGTCGAGAACGACGCGGGCCTGATCCCCACCGGGGACTGCACCGATCCCGCCGGCTGGACCTCGGTGAACTCGAGCGAAGCGGACTGCCTGATCTTCTGAACCCCCGAGCACCGTCGCCGGGGCCCGCGGCGCTGCGGCCACCCGGGCGCGTCGACCCGATCGAATACTCGTACCACGCGTGCGGCGACCCCTGGTGCAGGCGAATCCGGCAGTCGCCGCGCAGGTCCTTGGGGCGCTCGGCCGCGCGGCGCTCGCCTAGCGCCGGCTCTTGCCGGGGAAGAAGCTGCAGGCGGCAAGGAACTGCTCGGTGCTGCCGTGGGTGTCGGAGCCGGCGCCGCTGTACGGCGCGTCGGCCGGAAGCCGATAGCCGGCGGCCCGCATGCCGGCGACAATCGCGCGGGCGTCCGGCAGGTCGCCCCCCGGCCCGGCGTTGCCCCACGGGGCGAAGCCGAGCGCGGCGGCGGTGCGCGAGGGGACCGCCGAGTCGTTCACGTCGTTGGCCCAGTAGGCCGCGAAGTACGACTGGCGCAGCGACAGGCCGAGCTGCAGCCCGGCGCTCGTCCCCGCCGACTCGCTGAGCAGGTACGTGGCGTCGTTGTCGATGTTGTACCGGGCCCGCACGTCGTCGAGGACCGGCTCGCCGGCCGCGCCGTCGCCGTAGTAGGTCGTGCCGTCCAGCACCGCGATGATGAAGTCCTCGATCCCGACGTAGGCCGCGACCGACCGCAGGTTGCTCGTCATCGCCGCACCGCCCTCGGTACCGCTGAAGACCACGAGCAGCGGGGTCGGACGCGACGCCGCGTACCCGGCCGGGACGATCAGCCGGTACTGGGCCCGGCCGGCCGTGCGCAGCTCGCCCGTCACCGGCGCCGCGCCGCCCGAGCCGCCGGAAGCCCCCCCCAACGGCGGTTCCACGGTCCCGCCCGAGTCGTCCGCGTCCGCATCCGCGTCGGCGTCCGTCTCCGTCCCCGTCTCGACCCCGTCGAACGAATCGGCGTCGGCGTCGGCGTCCGCATCGGCCGCGCCCTCGAGCCTGCAGGACGCGCTGCACCCGTCGCCGTCGGTGCGGTTGCCGTCGTCGCACTCCTCGCCGGGATCGATGGTCGTGTCGCCGCAGGTCGTCGTCCCCTCGCACGTTCCCGCCGGACAGGACATGCCGGGAGGACACTCGAGGCAGGGGCTGCCGCCGATGCCGCACGCCTGCGGCGCGGTTCCGGCCTGACAGTATCCGTCGAGACAGCAGCCGGCGCAGTTCTCCGGCGTGCACCGGGGTACCGACGAGTCGTCGGCGCAGCCTCCTCCGCCGACGAGCACCGTCGCTGCCGCGGCAAAACCGACCGCCCACGCGGACTTCATCGTACCCTCCCTTGCCTTCTCGCACGGCCGATCGTGCCGACTCCCGACCGCGAGGTCACCGTATCACCGCCGGCGGCGCTCCGCCACCGGACCCCGGTGGCCGCCCTTCGCGGGCCGAGAACGGAGGGACGCTCAAGGGGCGGGAACGCACCATGCGTACGGGGAAGTCGGCGGAACCGCGGTCGGTGCTCTGGACGGGCTGCAGGTACCTCGTGGTCTCGACCCGGAACTGCGATGCCGCGGTGTGCCGCTCGGTGAAGAAGAGGTCGAGCGTGGAGATGCCGCACGGGGTGATGCCGAGGGAGGCGGCGACCGCGTCGAGGTCCACCGAGGCCCGTTCCGCGCCGTGGACTCCGCCGAAGTCGATGACCCGGTGGCCGTTGATAACACCCACAGGTCGTCGTCGCCGAAGAACCAGTCCCTACTTCACCCCCGAGGCCTCGATGACGCGGGGGATCTCCTTGTCCCAGCCGAGGGGCATGATGTGCGCGCCCGCGCACATGCCCTTCATCTCGCGGATGAGCTCGCCCGCGACCTCGACGCTCACCTTGCGGACATCCTTCTTGTCCGCGGCGGCAAGGCGGTCGACAATCCTCTTCGGGACCCTCACGCCCGGGACGTTCTTGTTCATGTACTTCGCCATGCCCGCGTTCTTGAGGAGGACGATCCCGACGAGCACCGGCACCTTGACGTGCGCGATGCGCTTCATGAAGGCCTCGAAGGCCCTCGGGTCGTAGACGGCCTGGGTCTGGACGAACTGGGCGCCCGCGGCGACCTTCTTCTCCAACTTGATGATCTGCGGTTCGACCTCCTCGGTGCAGGGCGCGACGACGCAGCCCTTGAAGAAGGTCGGGACGCCGTCGAGCGCGTTCGGCTCGCCCTTCATCGTGAGGCCGAGGTCCGTGCCCGATTCGAGCTTCGTCATGGCGTCGAGGAGCCCGACCGAGTCGAGGTCCCAGACGCCCTTCGCGCCCTGGTGGTCGCCCATCACGATGTGGTCGCCCGTGAGCGCGAGGACGTTCTCGATGCCGAGCGCGGCGGCGCCCAGGAGGTCCGACTGGAGCGCGAGCCGGTTGCGGTCGCGCGTGACCATCTGCAGCACGGGCTCGATGCCGCGATCGAGGAGCATCTTGCAGACCGGGAGCGAGCTCATCCGCATCACGGCGGTCTGGATGTCCGTGACGTTGACCGCGACGACGCAGTCCTTGAGGAACTCCTCGGCCTCATGGAGGACGGGAGCGATGTTCGTGCCCTTGGGCGGGCCGATCTCGCCCGTGAACGTGAAGCCGCCCTTTCCCAACGCCTCGCGCAGCCTGCTCATGTGTCCGTCCCCCTCGATGCCTCGACGGCTTCTTCCGTCTCCTCCGCGGCGACCTCCAGCGCCCACAGGACCGTGCTCCTGCGGGCGTCGGGGAAGTCGTACTTGCGATGGTCGCGCGGCGCGTTGAGCGCCTTGAGGCACTCCGCGCGGCCGAGCGCGGCCAGGCGCTGGTAGATCTTCAGCCACCCGCAGGGACGCTTCGGATCGACCTCGCAGTGCTCCTCCTTTGTCCCGCCGCAGGTGCCGTTGACGAGGCTCTTCGAACAGGTCGTGATCGGGCACAGCCCCCCCGTGCGGTCGAGGAGGCAGTCGCCGCACTGGTGGCAGCGCTCCTCGCCGGGCCAGAGGCCCTGGCGGCCGCCCATGGAAACCGTGTTCATCGCCGGGTGGACGGGGAAGTCGGCGACGTTGCCCACGGCCTGGACCCCCACGCCGCAGGAGACGACGAGGATCGAGTCGGCCCCGCGCAGCGCCTCGCGGCTGCGGTTGAGCTTCACCCCGGCGAGCGCCTTGTTGCAGAGGAACTCGATCTCCGCGACGCCGGTGACGGTCACGCCCTTGGCCCCCACGGCCTCGGCGAGATCCTTCCCCTTCGACAGTCCCCCGGACTTGTAGCCCTCGGGGCAGCCGCCGCAGCAGAGGATGAAGACGCCCTTCTCGCCCTCGATCATCCCCAGGATCTCGTCGACGGGCTTCATCTCGGTGACGATCATGCCACCACCTCCTCCGGCGCTCGCGCGAGCGCCGCCTCGACCTCGTCCCGGACCGCCGCGAGGAGCCGCGGCATCGCGCGCCGGACCGGCCCGCTCAGCCCCTCGTGCAGCCGGATCTCCGCCGCCTCCACGGCCACGAGCGCCGCCGGCCCCAGCCGGAGGCCCGAAAGGCGCGCCATCGCGAGCATCCGCCGCGCGCCGACCTGGTGCAGCGAGACCGGCTCCGCCTCGGCCTCCTCCAGCGCGTCGAACTCGACGCGCCAGACCGCGCCCGGTGTCCCGCCCGAGCGCACCGCATCCACGACGACGAGGCGTTCGCAGCCGTCGAGCTCCGACGGCAGGTCCAGGAGCGCGGTGCCCATGTCGTAGGCCCGCGCGCCCTCCGGCAACCCGGCCGCCTCGAGATCCCGCACCGCCCAGACCCCGGCGCCGTCGTCGGCCTCGAGGACGTTCCCCACGCCGAGAATCGCCACGCGCACGTCAGGCAACGCGGAACTCCCCCAGCATGCGGCCCTTCGGGCTCACCGCGTGGACCGCGCAGGCGAGGCACGGGTCGAACGAGCGCACGATGCGCAGGAGCTCGACCGGGCTCTTCGCGTCCTTGACCTTCGTCCCCACGAGCGCCTGCTCGATGGGGCCGGGCTGTCCCCTCTCGTCCTGCGGCGAGGCGTTCCACGTCGTCGGGACGACGAGCTGGTAGTCCGCGATCTTGCCGTCCTCGATGCGGATCCAGTGCCCCAGCGCCCCGCGCGGGGCGTCCGTCAGGCCGCAGCCGCGCGACTCCTTCGGCCGCTTGAACTCCGCGCAGTGCGGCTCGCCCGGCACGAGCTTCGTGAGCCACCCGACCATGGCGTCGGCCACGATCTTGGTCTCGATCGCGCGCGCGGCGTGGCGGCCGAGCGTCGAGAAAAGCGCCTTCGGCTCCGCGCCCAGCGCCGAGAGGACCTCATCCACGAGCGTCTTGACCGGCTCCGCGCCGCGGACGTAGGCCGCGAGCGCCCGCGCCAGAGGGCCCACCTCGTGGGGCGCGCCGTCGTAGCGCGGGGCCTTGATGAAGGAGTGGGCGCCGGCCTTCTTCACGTCCGGCTCGGTCCGGCCCTCGGACGGGTGCAGCGTCTCGCCGGCGAGCCAGGAGCTCGTCACGGACTCGGTGATCTTCGCCGCGTCCACGTCGCAAACGGCGAGCGCCGCGTCCGTCGTGCCGCCGACGAGGTGGGTCGCGCCGTTCCCGGCGTCGAAGACGCCGTAGGCGAGGTACTTGCCGCAGCCGGCGCCGATCTCGAAGTAGTCCGGGTAGGCCTTCGCGACCGTGAGGACGTCCGGGATGTAGCGGTGCTCGATGAACTCGCGCACCGTCTGGAGCTTGCCGAGGAAGTTCGCCATGCGGTCCGTCGTGGGGCCCTGCGTCACGCCGCCGGGCACGATGCCGACGCTGTGCGGCATCTTGCCACCCCAGATCGCGAGCATCTCGTGGGCCATGCGGCGCACCTTGAGGGCCTCGACGTAGTGCGCCGCGAGCCGCCGGTTGTCCTCCTTCGAGAGGCGGAAGTCGCCCTCCTCGCGCGGGAGAAAGGGCCCCAGCGCGCCGCGGCCGATGAAGCCGCGGATCGAGGCGAGGTCGAGGTCCTCGCCCGCGTGGTCCGCCGCCGCGGCCACGTCCACGAAGTCGAGCGCTGCAAGGTGGTAGAAGTGCAGCACGTGCGACTGGATGTAGTTGCAGCCGAAGATGAGGTTCCGCAGAAGGCGGCCGTTCTCGGGGATCGCGTCCTTGACGCCGAAGGCGTCGTCGAGCGCGCGGCTCGAGGCCGTGGCGTGCGCCGTGGGGCAGACGCCGCAGACGCGCTGCGTGATGCGCTGGGCGTCGAGGGGATCGCGGCCCCGCAGGAAGATCTCGAACCCGCGGAAGAGCGTGCCGCTCGCGCGCGCCTCCCTGACCCTGCCGCCGTCGACCGTCACCTCGATCTTGAGGTGCCCCTCGATGCGGGTGACCGGATCGATGACGATCTTGCTCATGGGGCTCTCTCCTCGGCGCTCGAAGGCTATCCCCGGGTAACCCGGAAGCGCGCCAGCCGCTCCTCGTCCACCTTCCCGTACATCGGGCCGTAGCCGTCCACGGCATCTTATGTGGTGCACCACATAAGATGGTTTATGTGGCGAGTTCAATTATGTGGCGAGGGCCGGCCAAGCGCGCGGGATGAGGGCGGGAGGGACGGCGACGGCGCCACATAATTTCAGCCGGGTCGCGCGGGCTACAGCGAGGTGAGGAAGGCCATCAGGTCGCGGTCCTTGCGCCAAGTCGGCGTGCGATCGGGGACGGTGATGGCGCACGCCTCGAGAGCCCTGGCCTTCGTTTCGAGGTCGACCTCAGCATAGCGGTTCGTCGTTTCGAGCGAGACGTGACCCAGCCAAGCGCGGATGGTGTTCGGATCGACGCCGGCACGCAGGAGGTGGGTGGCTGTGGTGTGGCGCAGGGTGTGCGGGCTGATGCGTCTGCCGTGCAACGACGGGCAGGCCTTCTCCGCTGCGCCGGCCACCGAGCGCCTGACCAGGGCGTAGACGCCGTAGCGCGTGAGTGGCTGGCCGCGGATGCTCCGGAAGACGGGAGCATCGGCAGGGCCATCGGCGGCGTCCGGCCCCAGCAACTCGCGAAGGAGACGGGCCGTGTCGGGCCAGAGCGGGCAGACGCGCGTCTTGCGGCCCTTGCCGACGAAGCGGACGGCCGGCGGCGGGTCGAGGGTCAGGGCGCCCACCGTGAGTTGCGCTGCCTCGCTGGCACGGGCGCCGGTGTTGTAGAGGAATAGCAGGAGGGCGTGGTTGCGCCGGCCCATGGTGCGCCGGCGGTCGGGCACGGCGAGCACGGCATCAACCTCCGGCTTCTCCAGGTAGGTCATCGAGGGAACGGCGGCTCGACGGAGAGGGATGGCCTGGATCTGGGCGGAGTGGTCGACGAGTTCCGGCACCTCGCGCGCCATGAAGCGGAAGAGGGAGCGGATGGCGGCCAGACGCTGGTTGCACGTCGCGGCGGAGTTGCCGCGCTCTCGCGCGAGGTGACCGAGAAACTCGCGGACGACGTTGGCGGTGAGCTGCTCGGCGGTGAGCTGGGCGGGGTCGGCGGAGTGCCGTTCGGCCAGATAACGAAGCAGGACGCGGATGGTGTCCCGGTAGCTTCGTTGGGTGTTGACGGTCAGGTTGCGATCGCCGACGACCTCTTCGAGGAGGAAGCGGCGCACGAAACGTCCGAGCAGATGGTGGTCAGACACGGTCATCCTCCTTGCGGATCGAGGCGTAGCGCTCGAACCGGCGCGATGCTTCGGCCAGCAGTTCGGGCGTCATGGACAGGTAGGTCTGGGTACCGGAGATGTTGATGTGGCCCATGTAGGTGGCGAGCAGCGGCAGGCACGCCTGCACGTCCGCGCCTTCGCGGTACCAGGCGATCAGGCGGTTCAGGGCAAAGGCATGCCTCAGATCGTGGAGGCGGGGCTGCCAGCGATCTCCAGGAGGCCGGCGGATCCCTGCGTGCTCGCGCAGCCGAACGAACGCCTTCTCCAGGGTCGCCAACGAGATCGGCTTGCCCGCCCGGGTGCAGAAGAACGGTGCGCGCATCGCCCCTGCCGCTCGGGACCGGTGCTGGGCGGCACGATGCAGATCGAGCGCTCGGCACAAGTCGGTACCGATCGGGACGAGGCGCGACTTGAAGAACTTCGTGTCCCAGATGACCAGGATGCGGGCGGCCAGATCGACATCGCAGCAACGCAGACGGAGGGCTTCGCCGGGACGCAGCCCGGCACCCCAGAGCAGTAGCAGCAAGGTTCGACAGGTGGCGGGCCGCAAGCGCGACCACGGGGTATCCAGGATCGACGTCGCTTCGAGAAGCCGGCGCATCTCGTCGCGCGAGTAGACATGCGCCTGAAACATGCGCGGGATCCGCGGCGCGAGTTGTGGAAGCGGGGCCGCCGTCAGATGGCCGCGCGCGACCAGATGACGGAAGAAAGCGTGGAGGGTGTAGTGCTTCCTCTCCCAGAAGCGGCTTGGGGGGCCCGTTCCTCGACAGAAGGCCTGGCAGTTTTCGCGGCGGATCGCGTCGACGGGCAGGTCCCCGACGGCGCGTCCGAAGGAGCGGAGGATCCGGGCATCCGCGGAGAAGACGGCGCCAAGGGATCGCTTGAGCGTGATGTAGTTCTCCACCGCTTCGACGAGGGTCACGTCAAGCCTCCCAGATCATCGAATGCGACACGGCGCAGGGATGGGAGATCGACCTTCG